>NZ_JBQAIK010000005.1:0-42066 GCF_051905915.1 Actinotignum sp. UMB0459
TTGGCGCGGTTTTCCGGGTGGGGAGGCCTCTCGGCGCTTTTCGACACCCGTACCGACACTTACGAGCGTGAACGCGAGACTTTGCAGTCTCTTGTGGATGAGGCGGCTTATAAGCGGGCGTTACAGTCCACGGCGAATGCCCACTACACCCAGCCCACTATCGCCCGCCTCCTTTGGCAGTCCCTCCAGTCGTTAGGGTTGGCGGAAGGCGCGCGGGTGGTGGAACCCGGCTGCGGTGTCGGCACTTTTATCGGCACCGCACCCGAAAACACTCGGATGGTTGGTGTTGAGATTGACCCGACACCGGCCACTATCGCCGCCAAGCTCTACCCCAACGCCGACATACGAGCACAGTCTTATACGGACACGGACCTCGACGAGCACGGTTATTTTGACGCCGCTATCGGGAACGTGCCGTTCGGTAGCTTCCGCCCGTATGACCCGGTCTATAATCCCGGTGGCCACACTATTCACAACTACTTCATCTCCAAGGCGTTAGCGCAGGTGCGGCCCGGCGGCATTGTCGCCGTCTTGACATCGCGTTACACCATGGACGCAAAGAATCCAGGGGTGCGCCGCGAACTCTATGCGCGCGCCGACCTCGTCGGTGCTATCCGACTCCCTTCCGGTACGCATCAAGAGATGGCTGGCACTGATGTCGTCTCCGACATCTTGATCTTCCGGCGGCGGGAGAAAGGCGACGAGCCGCGACCGTTTGACTGGGAATACGCGCCGCTCCTCGAGGTCGGTGAGGGCGAGTACCCGGTCAACGAATACTTCCAGGCGCACCCCGACCATGTCTTAGGGGAGTGGGAAGAAACCACCAACCAATACGGGGCAGCGTTGAGCGTGAAAGGTGACACCGCCGCCCTCGGGACTAAGCTTTCTACCGCGTTGGAGACGATTACGTCTCAGGCGCGGGCTGCTGGTCTTGTCTTCACCCCACGCCAAGAGAGGTATGAGGGCGAGATTGCGCTGCGCCCGGTCGACCAGGAAAAGCTCGGTCGCATCACGAAAACAGAAGAAGGCTTCGAGCGTTACACCGCAACCGGGAATGTGCCCGTGAAGGTCGCGAAAAACGCGTCCGCCCAGCTCACTGCGCTCCTCAAGCTACGCGACCAAACTCGTGCGTTGGTGGAGTTTGAGTCCCAAACCCAGGAAAACCCGCCCGCACTCAACCACGCCCGCAGTAGCTTGAAAGCCTCCTATGAGGCATATGTTGCCAAGTTCGGGCCGTTGAATTCCCAGAGGGAGCGGTGGTATACGGATAAGAAAACAGGAGAAGAAAAACTCTCCTGGATCGACGTACCAGCCGTGAGAGTCTTCCGCACCGACCCGGATGCCGCCCTGACCATGGCTATCGAAATCTTCGATAAAGACACCCGCATGGCACGCCCGGCCGGGATCCTTGAGCGCCGCCAAATCGGCATCACCTTCAAACCACTCGGGGCCGACAGCGTCGAAGACGCGCTGGCTATCTGCATGGCCGAGAAAGGCCGCGTCGATACCGAATACATTAGCTACCTCACCGGCCAACCTAGCGAGGAAGTGATTGCCGGCTTACACGACCACACGTTTATGGACCCGGAGACTGGTGAGCTAGTCGAGCGCAGCGCTTATCTGTCGGGCAATATCCACGCCAAGGTGGTGGCCGCCGAAGACGCGCTCGAAACCGATGCCCGCATGAGCGAGAATATCGCGGCTCTCAAATCTGTCATGCCTGAACCGCTCTCGCTCTCTGATATCGAGATCAGCCCGGGCGCTCCGTGGATAAGCGTTAAAGACCACCACGACTTCTACTCCGAGGTCGTCATGGGCTGGCACCAACAGCGCGTCGGGCAGGTCGGCTATAACCCGGTTACCGGTGCTTGGAAAGCCGTCCAGGACGGCTACCAGCCTTCCGCAAAGGCCCGCCGCATATGGAACACGGAACGCCGTAGCGGCACTCAGATTTTTGAGGCGCTTCTCAATCACACCCCTATCACGGTGAAATCTAAAACCATCGACGGTGAAGAATTCATCGACCGCGCCGAAACCGCCGCCGTCGCCCAGAAAATGGAAGCCATGGCCACCGCTTTCACCGAATGGGTCTGGGCAGCCGGCGAGCGCGCATCGCGCCTAGAGGCCCGCTACAACGAAATGTTTAACTCGTTTGTGCCCCGCGACTACACAGGCATGGGCGAGAAGCTCACCCTCCCGGGCCTGGCGAAAGACATCGTCCCGTATTCGCATCAGCGCTCTGGCGTGGCACGCATGATCTACCAAGAAGCGGTCGGGCTATTCCATCAGGTTGGGGCAGGCAAGACAAAAACCATGATTATGGGGGCGATGGAACTCAAACGCCTCGGCCTCATCCACAAACCCGTGATTGCCGTCCCGGCAAATGTCTTGTTCCAGTTTGCCTCGGAGTTCCAGCAGACCTACCCCGCGGCGCGTGTGCTAACCGCTACCCCTGATGATCTAACGAAGAGCGGGCGGCGCGAGTTTGTTGCGAAAGTCGCCACCAACGACTGGGACTCCGTCGTCATGACCCGCGAGCAATTCAAGGCCCTGGGCTGCTCAAATAAAACCCAGGCAGAATACATTGAGGCGCGCATTGATGAGCTGGAGGAAGCCATTAAGGCCAGTGATTCTTCCTCCACAATCCAAGATATGACCAACCAAATAAAGTCACTGGAAAGCTCCCTGAAAAAGGCGCTTGATCACCCCACCGACCCCGGTATCTCGTTTGAGGAAACCGGCATCGACTATATCATCGCCGACGAAGCCCACCGCTACAAAAACCTCCAGATCATCACGAAACTGGAGGGCGTTGGCGCGGGCAAAGGCAATGAATATACTGCCGACCTGGACATGAAACTCCACTATTTACGCTCGAAGAATCCGGGTGGGCGCATCTGCACGCTCGCAACCGCCACCCCCATCTCCAACTCGCTGGCTGAAGCGCACACGATGATGCGATACCTCGCACCCAGCGTCCTCAAAGACGCCGGTATCGAGCCTTTCGACGCGTTCGCGGCGACCTTCACCCGCTCGGAACGCAAAGCCGAAATCTCACCCTCCGGGGGATTCCGCATGCGTACCCGCATCTCCCGCTTCCACAATTTGCCAGAATTTTTGAGTTTGTGGGGTATCACGGCCGACGTCAAAACATCGGCCGAACTCTCCCTCAACATCCCCCTGCTTGCACCAAACGCGGATGGTGAGCGTGCCCCGCAAATCGTCTCCATTGACGGCGGAGAAAACATGCGAGCGTTCATGGACGATATCGCGCGCCGCGCGGACCGCATCGCTGCGGGGAGCAGCGGCAACGACAATATGCTCGCACTAAGTACTGATGGGCGGCTTGGTGCGCTTGACCTACGGTTGCGCGGACGCGAACCTATCGACCACCCGGTCAGTGAAGTCGCCGCCCGTAATATCTACCGGATATGGGAACAGACTAAAGACAACCGCTACAGCGGCATCGATGGCGCCGAATCCGCTATCCCGGGTGCGTTGCAGCTGGTTTTCTGCGACTACGACACCCCCAAGCCTGGGTGGAATACTTACGATGCACTCCGAAGCGAACTCTATGAGCTGGGTCTGCCGGAAGGCTCGGTGCGGTTCATCCACGAAGCACCCAATAATGCAGCAAAAGAAGAATTGTTCCGGGATTGCCGTGAGGGGAGGGTTGCGGTTTTGATTGGCTCAACCCAAAAAATGGGCACGGGTACGAATGTCCAAAAACGCTGCATCGCCACCCACCATCTTGACGTGCCGTGGCGGCCGACCGACATTACCCAGCGCGACGGCCGTATGGTCCGCCAAGGGAATGAAAACCCAGAAGTCTACAACTATAGGTATGTGGTGACGGGTTCGTTTGCTGCCTATATGTGGCAGACGAACGAGAGGAAGGCTCGCTCGATCGCGCAGATCATGACGAACAAGACTGGTACGCGTTCTGTTGAGGATGTCTCTCCGGAGGAGATGGAGGCCGGGCGTGCGAAAGCAATCGCTACCGGCAACCCGCTCCTGTTGGAGAAGTGCGAAGTGGACGCGACCTTACAAAAATATCGGGCCTTGCATTCGTCTTGGCAGAGGACTCGTAACCGGGCCATTGACGACACCCGCACCCTCGACCTGCGTATTCGGGCGAGTGGGAAAACCATCGCCACGTTGGAGGGCCTCCAGGGCTACATACGTGATACGAGTGGGGATCGGTTCTCGATCCGGATTGAGCAGGGTGTGTTTACGGAGCGGGCAGCGGCCGCCCAGGCCCTCTCGCGGGCTGTATCGGTTCGCATATCGCCCTACATCATCGAGAACGTGCGCCGCACGGGCGGCACGTATTCGGTGCCGCAAGGGGTGAGAATAGAGTTGGGTGGTATCGAGCTTGATATCGCGCGCGTTGAGGCCGACAGCCGGATGGGCACGGTTTCCGACGTCTCCATGGTCTTTACACCGCTCGATTTGAAAGACGTGCGGTATGGGCCACGGGCCGGTATCCCGCTCTCGATTTTGCAGCGTGGCCAGAGTGGTCTTATCCAGCGCCTAGAAAACCTCGTGGCGTCTTTGCCGCAGCGTCTTGAGGAAGAAAAAGAAAACCTCGAGTTCCTACGGGAAGAAGCCCAAAGCGCCCAAGAACTCTCCACCAAAGCCTTCCCACACGAGAGCGAATACGCACGGGTGCGGGCGCGCTCGAAAGAAATCACTCTCGCCCTTGAAGACCAAGGAGACGCCAAAGCCCACCGCGAACAAGAGGCGCGTTTCCGGGAAGGCATTAAATATGAGGAACACGAGGGATTCTTTGAGGGGTTGGCTTCGTGGCCGCGTATTCCCCTCCCACCCAAACCAACACCGATAGACACTATCGAGAATTGGCAAATCCTCCCCGTGGTCGCACGCTACGAGTCACGCGAATACACCTGGGAGGTGCTCGGGATTGTTGCCGGCAGTCAAAACGGCCAAGCCCTCACGCGCCTAACAAGCAACGCCAAAACACTCCTGTTTGTGGCAGACCTTCTCGAGCTGGAAGCCATGGCCGACCCCCTCACCCACGCACCCGGGACGGTGGCGCAGCCACTCGTCCACCGCACCCCACTCGACGAGGGCCAGCAGGAAGGCGAAACGCTAGCGGACACCGATAACCACAGCGAGCAAAGCGAACGTGGGGATGCGGTGGAGGCGACTAGCGACGTCGCCACGCCCATCGGCGAAGAACAGTCAGCAGCCGCGATACGGCCGAGTATCCCTACTCTCTACGACGGTGTCGAGCGCACGGCTCTCACTGAGGCTGCGCCTGGTGTATTCATTGCGAAGTACGGTGAGAGCGTCGTTACCTTCCTTGACGAGGAACATAACCAGCGAGTCGGGGTGCCGTATCAACGACTTTTCCCGGAACCCGGCGAACCCGCACTCTACGCCTACCCAGACCTGGATATTGAGCACACCGGCAACATTGCGGGGAGCGGGCAAGTCGCCCGTGCGTTGCTCCTCGACTCGCGCCAAGACGCCGCCTATCTCGACGAGGTAGCGCCCGGGTGGAGCGCCGACGTCGATGCACAAACCGAACCCGTGGCGCGTGATCTTGAGACCGCAGACGCGGATGACGTCACTAGTGAGGAGAGCATGAACGTGCGGTATGTTCCACCTATCTACAAAGGCGAAACACCCGAGCGCGTGGAGGTGCTTGCCCCGGGTATTGAAACCGCAACCTATGAGAGCGCGGGAACGATAGTGTTCCTTGATCCCGAGGTTGATGCACTCCTGCCCAACCGTTATCGCCACTCCCTTTTCGCGTATCCCGGATCTGAAACAAGCGCCGCCTACCGCGAAGACCAACCCCGCGAAGCACATCTACGCGGGGCAGCGCAGGTCGTACGCGCACTCCTCCTCGGCAACCGAGAAGACGCACGTTACTGCCACGCCGTCGACCCGACATGGAACGACGACGCAAGTGAGGTACGTGCACAATACAAGGCGTATTGCGCGGCGAACTATAAGCGCCAAGCGGCCGCTCCAATCTTCACTGCGGTGAGCCGTGCGGTAAACGCAGCACGCACTATTGGTGCACGTGAAGCGGCCGATCCGCGCGAGCACGGTGACGCACTCATGTAACAAACTGCGATGCCGAAACACGCGGCGGGCGGGACACCCACATGCACGGGGTCCCGCCCGCCGCGCGTTTCGTAACCGACTACATCGCGCCTTGTTCTTCGTTGCTTGTTTGCTCCACGTTGTGCGCGTCTGCGCTCGCACTAGTCGTGCGTTTGGTGCGCGGCTTTTTACGTGCTTGTGCCGGAGCGTTTAGTCCGTAGGTTTTCAGTTCGCGCTCACTCCACCCGGACTTCAAAGCCTGCGTCCACGCACCCCGATACTCACCCTCAAGCACGCGCAGGCGCGCCGCTATTTCTTGCAAGTGCACACCCGCCTCGAGTCGTTTGTTGAAGCGTTCTTGCTCGGCCGCACGCAACGCCTCCACCTCTTTACTCGCGCATCCAGCGCTGCTTGTCATCGCGTTAGCGTCCATGTTTTCGTCCACGAAAATTCTCCTTACATCACTGCGCCGCTCTTTTTTGCGGTGCTACTAACTAGGGGGCTTTGCACGCACACGACCCCGACAAGAAACTTGGCAACAATTCGCACTGCCCACGCCACGCGCTACCCTTCCCTGCCTGTTTGCGGGTGGGGTGAGGCTCTGCCTCACACTCCGCCAGGGGCACCCGTGCCCCTGGACCCCCGAGGCCCGTGCCAACAAAGTTGGCACGGATGAGAACGCGCCACCCGGCCCCTCTGCACACCCAATCCACCACCCACCCAACCACACCCCGCGGCCCCGCAGGCGCGCGCCCTGGGCGCGCGCAAATCGGAGCGCCCGGCCGCTACGCGGCCACCCGCCCCGGCCAACCCGCTCAGCGCTGCGCGTAACCTCCACGCCACGAGTGGCGTGGAGCAAGCTAAAGATTCGTGTGCACGAATCAGCTTGAGGGGCTATACTAGCCGTAAGGGGCCGCCCGAGTTTCCGCGCGCTGTGCGCGCGGACCGCGGCCTATTTGCGGGAAAGGTGGTGGCGTGATGGCGAGCGATACTCAGCAGGTGCACGTGCCGATCACGTACGCCTCGACGGCACCGAAAGACGACCCGCGCCGCTCCTTCCACCTCAAACTCAAGCACTCTCAATATGAAGAATTGAAAATGAAAGCTGCGGGCGAACGCGTCTCCATGTCGGACTATTTGGTGCGCTTCGGATTGGGTCGCAAGGTTGAGCAAGTGAGTGCCGGAGAGATACGCGAGGTGCTCGCCGAGCTACGCAAACTCCGGCGTCAAATCCAAGGCGAAGCCACGAACATTAACCAGATCGCGCACTGGGCAAACAGCGAACAAAGCTTTCCTGTGGAGGCGCGTGAGGTAGCCGCGCAGCTGCGCTCCCAAGTCAACCAAATCAACCTCTTGCGCATCAGGTTGGTGGAGCTTTTATGATCCCAAACATCATGCGCGGCGGCGACGTCGCCGGCCTAGTGCGTTACTTGTTTGGACCGGGGCGCGCGAACGAACACACTAACCAACACATCATTTCCGGCAGTGAAGACATCGCCGCCGAGTGGGCATACGGCGGGCGCGTGCTCGAGCAAGACGAAAAAAGAATCGTCGCGAAACTCCTCGACCAAAACAGGCTCGAACACGGCACTCAAATCCTCGGGGAAGTCACCCGCTGGGACTATAACGAAGAGCGGGCTATCCCGGTGTCGAAAGAAAAAACACCCGCACACGTCTGGCATTGCAGCTTGTCTTTGCATCCGGATGAAGAACCTTTGAGCGACGAAACATGGGGCGATATTGCGCGTGATTTTGTGGAGGGAATGGAATTCGACAACCGAGCAAACAATCCAAAGTCGCCGTGCCAGTGGATAGCTGTGCGCCACGGATTCACCAAGAATGGCGGCGACCATATCCATATCGCGCTCGTGCTCGTGCGTGAAGATGGCACCAAAGCAAACACGTGGTTGGACTACAAACGCTCGCAGGAAGTCTGCACCGTACTCGAGGAAAAATACGGGCTAGCGGTCCTCGAGTCACGCAAACATAACTACGCCAGCCGCGGCTATAAGAATGAGGACAATAAGGAGTTGCGTCTCGATTTAGAGACAGCGATGCGACTGGCCGCCGGGGCAGCTTCTACCGAAGCTGAATACCTCGAAGAACTCCTCCGTCACGGCATACAGTTCCGGCCCCGATATGCGAAAGGCCAAGGTGTCGTCGCCTACACCGTCACCAAACAAGAACCCGGTAAACGTGCTATCTGGATTGGCGCGGGCAGGGTTGCCCGCGACCTCACCCTCACCCGCCTACGCACCCAGTGGGACGACAATTTAGACGAGCGTCGCAAAGCAGCCGACCTCTGGAACCCGCTCAAGTCGCCCATGCCGCATACGCCTGAGCAGGCACGTGTGCTTGAAGAAAAAATCCGAGACATCGCCGGCAGCGTCGCCAGTGAGAGCGACTTCGCCACCCGGCTACGCTCATCGGGATTGCTCGTATCGGTACGCCTTGACGACGAAGCAAGTGAGGCGGTTTCGTATTCGATGGCCGCTAAACCTGAACCCGGGTACAAACCCACGTGGTATTCCATGACGCGCATGTCGGCCGACGTCGCTTTGTCGGTGTTGCGGGAGCACTGGTGGGACAATCAGCTTACGCGATCGAGCGCGGTAGCGATCTGGAAACCCGCCTCCCGCACAAGCGAGGTTGATGAGGTGCGGGTGTGGAGTGAGTTCGGGAAAGCACTCACGGCGACTATCACCGACATTGAGCACGCCGACGCCAGCGATTGTGTGGCGGTGGCAGATAGTTGCGGGCGTGCATCCGCACTCTTCGCCGGCCTAGCCAATGCTTACGGCCCGGAACACGGCCGCCCGTTTGCCCGTGCATCCCAAGTCCTAGGCCGGCGCGCCCAAACCAAACACGCACCTGCGCCTCGTCGCTACTCGCCCGCGTTTACCAGCGGGCTACGTGCACTCAGTGCTATGGCACGGCCGCGCAGCCGCGCCGCATGGGTCAGTAACCAAGTCATGGACTCAATGGAACGTATCGTCACCGGTATTAACCGGCTCCAGGCCGCCCACGGCGAACTAACACTCGCCCGCCGCACGCTAAAAGAAACCAAAACCGCTTTAGCCAGTCTGGCTGCGCCCGAACCACGCACCGACGCCGGTAGTCGGCTGCGAGGAGCGGAATACAATCCGGTGGACTGGAGCCTATACAACGGCAGTGCGCGCACAGATATCCAGTTCGGTAACGGGCACGGTCTTGGACTCGGGGAACCCGAGCAGGGCAGCACCCCGAGCGTCGGGCATGGCCTCTGACGCCAGAGGTAGGCTCAAGCCGAGAAGCACACAAAAAAGAGAGGGAACGTGATGGCAGCCAAAGAGCGAAAATTCAAGCCAATGTATGCCGATGAATTCCAGTTTTTCGAGAAATGGCTCGCCCCAAACTACCGCCGGAGCATCAACACTGGCTGTCTGTGGTGTCCCCTATGATGGGACCATCCCGAAGCCCGCGTGCGGATACGGGCCATGTGGGAAGCCTGGGAAATATACCGCTTCGAGCGGCCCGTCGGAGGCCTGGCCGCTTGGTTTACCGACGTCGCCGACCCAATGATGAGAATCTTACTGGACCCCAACAACGTGTTTAAAGGCTGCTCGGAGACAACGCACTACGCACGCAGTGGCACCGACCTTTCCTTGCCGTTCGTTTCTTTCACCCAAGAAACAGGAGAAGAAGTAGCTACGAGGCGCGAAAACGCACCCGTGCCAGCGGCACCCACCCCGGCTATCTACTTCCCGGCGATACGCTAGGAAGATTGTCGAGACTGCGCTCTTGAAGTGACAGTGGGTGGCGTCGTTTAGGAAAGTGGGTAACTGATGATTCCGGTTCCGCGAGGAACTATGATGATAGGTGACGCCCCTCGGGGGCCACTACCGTCCAACTACTCCTATAGACTGGCATGCAATGAAAATTAGAAGCGTGGATCTATTTTGCGGGGTTGGTGGCCTAACTTACGGAGTGAGAGCCGCCGGTATTGACGTGCTCGCAGGATACGATATTGAAGAACGGAGTAGGTTCGCATACGAAACTAACAACCCGGGAACGCAATTCTTCCACAAAGATGTGAAAACTATTCAGAAGGGAGAGATTAGCACTCTCTACCCAAGCGATACTGACATTCGCGTGCTCATGGGCTGCGCACCGTGCCAGCCATTTTCTTCATATAATCGCCAGCCGGCTACTGCGCCATCAAAAAGCGCAAAAATGGAGCTGCTACATTACTTCGGCGTCCAGGTGAAAGACGTTCTCCCCGATGTCGTATCTATGGAGAATGTCCCGAACCTTGCACACGAATCAATCTTCGCTGCATTCACCAGTCTTCTCAAGGAACTGAACTACCACATCGACTGGCGCATCGTAAACACAGCGGATTACGGCGTCCCGCAGTCTCGCCGCAGGCTCCTTTTACTCGCATCCCGGCTGGGGCCTATTTCGCTACGCCCCCCGACTCATGACGAGACGACTTATGTCACACTGCGCCAGAGAATTGGGAATCTCCCGAAGCTAGGAGCAGGGGAAACAGATCCGAGAGACAATCTGCATCGAGCACGAGGCTTAAGCGAGATAAACCTGCGCCGGATACGTGCTTCCCGGCCGGGGGGGACATGGAAAGAATGGCCAACAGAACTTCTCCCGAACGCTTACCGCAAAGCTTCGGGTAGTACCTTTACCTCGGTCTACGGACGCTTGTCCTGGGACAAGCTCTCCTCAACAATCACTACCCAGTTCATCGGATACGGGTCAGGACGGTTTGGTCACCCCGACCAGGACCGGGCATTAAGCTTGCGTGAAGGAGCCATGCTTCAAACTTTCCCGCAGACATACATGTTCGTTCCACCCGAAGTTGGCTCGGCCTACCACGTCCAGCCGATAGCAGTCCAGATCGGAAACGCGGTGCCACCTCGTCTCGGCGAGATTATCGGAACATCAATCACCGCCCACTCAAAACAGGCCAGCGAGTGACAGTACCTGCACGGCGACTCGACTATGGAAAGGCACGATAATAAACGCGAATGAAACGCCGATATCACAACCGTTGCTCCACTACTTCCCGTAAGATAACGCTATGGAAGCTGCAGACACAATCGAATTCCACACCGCCAATACGGCCGCCACGCATTTGGGTAGGAAACTTTATACAAGTTCCCCATCAGCGCTAGCTGAACTGGTGGCAAATTCTTATGATGCATACGCGGACAATGTATGGTTGCAGCTGGAGAGTGGTGGGGACTCAATCATCGTAGCCGACGACGGGGTCGGCATGTCCCGGGACGTCGTATCCCGTCAGTATGCAACGATAGGCAACCCGAAAGAACCCACCGAAACTCCCGAAGGTAAAACTCAGCGTCCCGCAATGGGGAAGAAGGGTATAGGCAAGCTCGCCTCTTTCAGCCTCGGTAACTCCTACACGGTTTACACCAAAGACTCAGAATCTCCAAAATGGTTGTCCTTTACCTTGTGCTATTCCGATATGGTCAAGAAAGAAAACGCAACCTCCTACGCTGCTCCCGTAACCTATCTTGATGAACTTCCAGCCGATGTCAGCCACTTCGGTAATGAGACCGGACTTATCGTCGAGATTTCGGACCTCAGGCGCAAGATTACGGCTGGAACAGTTAGAGGTATGAAGACCCAACTAACACGCCGATTCTCACTGCGCGATAGCGAGATTCAAATCCATCTGAATGGGGAAAAGCTAGACCTTTCCCCATTTGATGTTTTGTATCAGCACATAAAGGCGGTGAACTATGTTGGCTTCACGGACGAAGAAATGAAGAAACAGTTCCCCGAAGCCGATGAAGTAACGCAATATGTCCATACAACCGGTAGCAGTATTTCGGCGGAAGAAATTGACTCTCTCGTTTCCGAGAAGGGGATTAGAGCGTGGTTTGGGGTAGTTGACAAACCGAAACGTCTCAAAGAGATTGGGCTGGGTGGTGTTCTTGTGTACATCAATAACAAAATCGCCGACGAAAACCTCCTAGCGTCGAATCAGTCTGCACAGATGGGAGGCCAGTACGTCACAGGCGAGATCTACGCAGACTACCTAAATGACCGTGCAGAAGACCCCATAACTTCCTCGCGACAAGGGCTAGACGAGTCCGATGAGGAAGTAGAATTAATTATGAAACTCGCTAAAGCCATGGAAGGCAAAGCGATAGCCCAGTGGGACGCATACAAAGACGCAACGGCATCTAACCAACTACCCGACCAAGTAGTAAAAGATAAAAAGTATCAAAAATGGGTACAGGGACTCTCTTCAGAGCAGCAAAAACTGAATACCAGGCTTTTGCGTACAATAGAGTCTTTCGAAGATTTTGACGATAAGCAGTGGATGTCTGATCCGGAAAAGATTGCTTTCGTAAACAGCGTGACAACCCTCGTTGAAAGCCTTGAATTAGTCGAGCTTGGTAAAAAAATTGACGATTTAGGCAATGGTGGACGGGGCTTGTTTGAGCTAATCACTCAATATCTGGGCAATATTGCGCGCAGAGATACCATTCAGATGGCGGAAGTGGCGACAAAACGCTTCAACGCTATAGAAAGACTCAAAGCACTGGTCGACAAACCCTACGAACTGGAGAAAGCTTTCGAAGATTGCCTTTTCGATAACCCGTGGCTTCTTAATCCTTTCTGGAATAGGACGACAAAATCCAAAAAACATATTGAACACAGGAGGCAGCATTTTGTTAAGCTTCACGAAGGGAGAGGTGCGGAGTATAAGCGTAGATTCATTGATATATATGTTGAAGTAGCCGAGAAAGAACTCCCGATCATTGTTGAGCTAAAACGAAACGACGGTACGGGGCATTCGGCACCAAGCAAAGTAACCAAGGGTGACATAATAAAACAGATTGACGAATATCGTAATGCTGTTATATCTGGCCTTCCTACGGAATTGCAGCTGCGTTACGAGCCTGAGGATGTTGAAGCAGTTTTTATTGCTCCTGAGAAAGCGTTGAAAACCCATTCCTCGACCGGATACCTCTCAAGGAGAAACGTGGAATCACTGGCGGACAATAAGATCATGGTGCGAACATACCGTGACTTACTAGACGATGCATACAACTGCTACTCTGCTTTCTTTGAAGCACAAGACAGTTTTGACGAACTGCCATACTTCAGATTCGATCTAGAGGACAGCACAGATTAATTATCCCCTCCGGCATGAATGCTATGTGCATAATGATCCTTGGGGAGGGGTTGAAATTTTCTGTGCGACAAAGATCTTTCGGCTTACGTCCGCTTATTGAGCTGTCTCTTCGTGAGGATCCAGGTTATTGGAAAACGGACGGGGCCGATCAAGCTCGTGGGGAGGTACACCGCCATGCGGTTGAAATTCTCGGTTTCGTTTGATGTCTCACGACGAGCAAAAGAGCCTCCCAGTAAGCGTGGCCACGAATGCCAAGTGGTGCACGGCGGTGGTGGTGTTGCTGACGTAGCTGTGAATGAAAATACGCAATCAGCTCCGTTCCTCAAGTCTGTATTCCAAGACTATGTGAAACGCCTTGAATCTAAAGGAATTATCAAGGCTTCTCCATGGCGAGGGCCACTGGCTGCTTGTTTATGGTTGATGTCTGAACTTTTAATCGGCGGATTGGCAACTGAATGCATGATTCGCTCCAGCGAGATTTCTACAGTTGTATATGTCTCCGCTGGAGCGAGCGCTGGAATCTTATTCCTAGTTCTATTATCCATTCACTTCCGGCAAATCGCCATTTCGAGGCAACAAAGCGGAGCGTACCGTGAACTTGGCGAGCTGTTTCACGACCGTGGTATTTCCACTGGTACGCAAGTTCTTGCATTGATGCTTGACAATGTGCACCGTTTAGAGACGGATATGTCGAAATCTTTCAAGAGTCCCGCCTGGAGCACGCCGGGACTCCTCCTCGGTTTGGCTGGCGCTGTCTTCGCGGCACTTTTCACCGCTGTGTTTGCGTTAGGAAGAAACGGGGAATTCCTGTCACGAGATCCTGCACTCAACCTCTATCAGCTTGCCGGGGCAATAACCATTTTCTACCTGTGCTTCTACTACGCACCCAAAACGGTTCTAGGCCGCCCGGATATAAAAGTGGCGCTTTTTGAAAGCGCGTTGCGAGACCTGCAAATAGACCAGGAACTCAAGCCGACTGCTTAGAAAGGGCGCATGAAGAACCGTGGTAAGAGGTTTGAACCACAATATCTCATGCCGCGCTTACTCCCCGAAACAAATATTCCCATCAGTCATTTAGATAGAGATATCTGTTCACTGGTCACGTTCTCTGCTTTCTGCTTCTTCTTGCCAGGCATCGCGACTGCGGCCGCTCGTGCGGCCGGGTTACCAGGGCACGCAGCCTGCACGCTCAATTCGCCGGTGAGTGCTCCTTCGCCGGTAGCCTCGCCGAATTTGATGCCGGCTGCTGCGGCTTTCTCCCGCATCTGCGCTATCCTCTGCTTCATCGCCTCAATACCCAAGACCGGGGCGGCCGGCTCGGCCGCTTCGCTCTCCACACCGGCTCCCGGAACGCCAGCCTTCGGGGTGGTTGCGGCCGTACGAGTGGTGGCCGCTGGTGTCTTGTCCGGTGTCGCCACGTCAGGTTTGGCGTCCAGGGCTGCGGTGAGTTTATCGACTTGCTCAGGTGTGAGCGAGTCGGTATCGGCACCGTTGATCATGTCGGCGGTGATTCCGTGGTCTTCCAGGAAAGACGAAACACGCGCAAGAGCCTGCGCCGCGAGCGGGTCAGCCCCGGCATACTTCGCCGCGAGGCCATACATGCGGGCTATATCAAGAGCGCTAGCCGAGTCCCACCAGCGCTCATTACTTGCTTGAGCGAGGAAAGGACGCGCCACACCGAGTTGCGCGGTGAATGCCTGCTGGGCGGTGGCTGCGCGTTGCGCCGAGCGCTGCACATGCGTGGCATACTCGGTCTGGACGCGCGCGACGATCATCGAGGCTGCTTTCAGTAACGCCGCGAGGCTTTCGACGGTTTCGTCCATGACGTCTTCGGTCTGTTCACTCATGATTGCTTACCTCTTTCTTTGTGTTGATGAAAAATATGGTTGGTTAGTTGTTCCAGGCATCCCGCACCCCACCAGGCACGGTGTTGGTCGGTGTGGCGTTCGAGCCGTAGCGGGTAATAGATTCCTTCACGAGTTCTTTCTTTTCTCCCTCGAACCAGGGGAGGAGCTTGATGAGGGTGGGGCGGGATTTTGAGGCGAAAAGCCAGGCCCGCCACGCCGGCAACGCCGCTAGCTCGGCTTCACTAGCGATAGGGACCTCGAGCGAGTTTTGGGAGATGGAGGTCGATCGCACCCCCTTCGACATGGAGGTCGAGCGTTGGGAGGTGCGATAGGTGCCGATGAGCTTCGAGATTTTCGCGAGGATCTCGGTCTCTTTCACCCCACCCGCATACAAAACATTATTCGCCGCCGACCACAACATATTCATCCCTGCTTCACCCCACACGCTCACCCCTTGCGACCAGGACTGCAAAATCGTGTGGAGGCAGATGCCTTTCGAACCCATATGGGAATAAAGCCGCGGCAACTCCCGCCAAGGGCACACGTTCGCTGCCTCATCGAGCACGACCATCATGGGCGTAGCAAGCCGCCCGCCGCGCTGACTCTGTGCGTAGTTTTCAGCCGCCAAACACGTCACGGCCGTCAGGGCCGCAACCAAGGGTGCGATTGCTGCGCCGTCAACGGACATCGAATAAAGCGCTTGGCGGGTTTGCACGAACATAGCTGGATCGAATTCTGCCCCGCCACCATCCCACCACGTCCTGGTTTCGGGGTCGCCCACCCATTCCAAACCACTACGAGCATGTGCCCACATCCCGCCTTTCGTGACGGCGGGGAGGTCCATTTGTGCACGGAGTAGCGCAGCGAGTTCGCCCATCCCGTGGTTACGAAGAATGTCGATAGGGGTCTCATCCAGGGTGGATTGCACCCAGGTGTAGACGTCGGCCATGGAGCGGTGCTCGAGCGCGGCCGCAGCAAGCAAACACGCGCGGATTTGTTCCCCGCCGCCATCCCAAAAGCTGTCATAGGCTTTAGTCGACATGCCAGCCCTAGCTGCATCCCCCAAAACTTTTGCTAGGTGGGTGGCGCGTGAGAAGAGGCTCCCGCCATAAGCAGCGTTGGTGAGGTAGGTGAGGGGATTCCACCACATGCCCCCGGGTTTTTGCAGGATATTGCAGGGGTCAAACACCCACACCCGCTCACCCAGTTGCTCGCGGGCATAGCGGGTGGCGTCAACGAGGTCACGTTTATTCGACGTCGCCAACACCGCTCCCGGCGCTTCCAGAAGCAAAGGAATCGCGTAGCCGGCTGTTTTACCACCGCGCGGCCCGGAGAGCATGAGCGAGACACTCTCGTAGTCCCCGTAGAGTAGTTCGCCGGTGTCTACCGCGCGCCCGAGCTTGTAACCTACGGGGTTATCTCCTGTGATGCCGAGGCGCTGGGCTTTCTCGGCAACGACAGTGCGTTGGAGGGCTTGGCGAGCAGAGCGTCCGCCGGTCAATCTGGCTTTGTTGTCTCCTCGTGCCCGCCGCCCCCGCACCCGGTATACACGCCAAGAGATCAGGCCGGCGATAGTTAGGACAATGCACGCAAAGAGAGCTGCCACTACCCATGTCATGCTGCTCACGTGGAGCTTGCCAGTCGCCAGGTAAATGATGAGCACTAGCGGGTTAAACGGTACGGCTTCGCCGGTGATGAGGCCGGCGAGGAAAAAGGATAAACACAGGCACACGCCGACGCCGATAGCACCGAGCGTTGCGATTAGCGTGCCGACGTCGCCGGTCGTTCCGGGCTTATTACTCATGACCTATCCCCAGTCGTATTGTCGCCTCGCTGTTGTCCGGCCCGGGTGAGGTAGCGCAGGAGATGCCAGGTGGCCCGCCCGGTCAGATCAGCGAAAATAATCGCGAAAAAGATGCCCAGGGTCAATGTTTTGGCTGTTATTTGTCCGCTAAGTAGAGCGGCCATCATGCTGAACGGGTAGGTGGGGATGTCCTCCCCGGTCGCAAAAGAAGCGAGCAAGAGTCCGGCATAGAGGGTAGAAAGGATCCCGAGGCTGATCGAGAACCACACCCGGCGCGGAATGGGGCGGTGGTAGTGGTTATTGTTGTTATTCATGCCATCTCCAAGAAGTATCAGACAAATCACGCTCACAAGGCGTGAGTACGCATTCGGCGGGGATGCCGGGCTGCCGGCCGACCTTGATCAAGAACCGCCCGCGCCCAACCGGCGCAGACAGCCTGCCGGTATCCGGGTCGAGGCTCCCGGGATCCTGCCAGGACGTGAGTACGTCTTCCTCAGCGCTGTTCAGTCTTACGGCACCGCGAAGTAAACCCATTTCTCGCTCGGGCAGCCCGCCGAGCAAGCAAACGCCGGCACGCTCGACAAACCCGCGGGCTTTCGCTCGGGCTTGCTCGCTGGCTAGGGCCTCGAGGTCGCTCATGGTGTGGGTGATCATGGCCTGGCCTACCGCCCATTGGCGGTTGAGGCGGGTGAGTGCGTCGACGGAGTCGACCATGCCCTCCCCCGCCCGGAGGACGCGCCAGAGTTCGTCCATGACCACAAAAAACAACCGGCGCGTAGCTATACCGGCGTCGGCGAGCATGTTCGCCGTCGTGATATTTCCGAAGCCATACGACCAACACGCCAGCAACACTGCGGCCTGTAATGCTTCATCCGCACCCGACACCGCGGAGACGTCGAAGACCACGCTACGGTCCATCCGCATAGGCGTTGTTGTGGGGGCGGCGAATATCTGCCCAAAACGCCCACCCAACAAAGCCATGAGCGACGCCTCGAGAGCCTCCGTGACTTCTAGGTAGCGGTCGATGGAGCCGCGATCAAGTGCCGCGAGTCGTACGTCGTCTGGGGCTGCCCGAACAATAGTGAGGATGTCGCCGATTACCGGCACGCTACCCGGATTATGGGTATCCCACACCCGCAAGGCCCGGTCAAGGATAGTCCTTTCGCGGTCGGTAATACGTCCCCCGCGCACCAGCTCAACAAGGGAGGAAAGCATGGTGAGCTGGCGCGCATGAGCGGAATTCAATAGATCGAGGCGAGCCTGGCCGGTGAGTTGGCTGGCGGCTGCGGGCGTGTTTCCGGTGTCTAGTGGATTCAGGCTCACTCCGCCTCGTCCGATGGTGATGCACTGGCCACCCATAGCCTCCACCAAATCCACATAATCCGGTTTCAAATCACCGAGAACCATTGTGGAAACCCCGAAGCCGGCCAGACCCAAGCTGATATGCCGGACCGCGGAGCTTTTGCCGAGGCCGGGCAGGCCGAGGACGAACATCGAGGGGTTGGAGATCATGCCCGCCCTAAACCAGGAGATCGGGTCGAAACAGACCGGCGACAAGCTGCCGCCTTTCTCGCACTGGCCGAACGGCACCCCAATCAAGGGTGCTGGCGCACCGCTAGCAAACGGCCAGAGGCCACATACCTGCACCGAGGTGCCGCGCCATTGTGGGAGTGCGGGCACGTATGCTTGGCGGCCGCCTCCGCGTCCGGTGAACCCCCGCGAACCAGGCACCCGCCCGTTCAGTATGGCCGCGGTATTGCTCTGTTTGCTCATAGTGCCTCCCGAACACTCTCACTAATCACGGAATAGCGCCCTGGCATAATCCCCAAAGGCAGTGAGATAGCGAAAGCCGAGTCTTGCCCACCAAAACATTTACGGATCCGAATCCGAGCGCTCGAGGCCAACGACCCGACCGCATCAACCATGTCCTTGACGTCATCCCCGCGCGTGCTAGTTGCGGTAATGACCATGCCGAAATTCTCTAGCCCGGCGCCGGCGGCCTCCTCGGCCGCCGACGCCATAGCGTGAGCCAAGGCAACCTCATCGCGTGCCCGCACATTCGTTGACGAAGACACCCGCACGCTGGCGGCGTTTTTGTCTTTCTCCACGATCTCGCCCGCGCGTCCGGCCTCGATAGGCCGATAAAGCAGGGCGACGCGTTTGCGGGCAATACGAGGCGACGGAGCAAGCAGCGAGGCAAGGATATTGGATTGGACGATGCCGCGGGGTGCGGCGCTCATAACCCACGACACCGACACCGCACCATCATGGGCCAAACTATCCCAGTTAGCTTGGGTAGCGGAGGGTCCGATTTCGCTCCAATCGAGCGAGATGCTTTCGCTGTTCGAGAGTGCGTCGTCGAAAATCTCTTGCGCATCAGGGTCATACGCCAGGCGCACTACCCGCCCCACCCCCGCGGAATCTAAAGGCCGCACGAAACCCGCACCAGTCCCAGTCAATGCCTGAGACAAGGACGGGAGGCGGGTGGCAAGCTCCTGGCCCGCTTGTTCTAAGTCGAGTGTCTTCCCGCTACCCTTCCCCAGATGATTCTCAAACGTTAGCGTCACGTAGGCCCGCAGGGACGCGGAACCATACGGGTATATCTGGCTTACTTCGCTGAGCATCTGTTCAGCGAGCGGTGGGATGTTTTCTGCTCTGTTTGCGGTGATTTCCCGCTGGAGGCGCGAGCCGGTATCGGGTGCGGATTCCACGACAACGCTCGCACCTACCAGGCCTGGCTCTTCCCCTAAGCGCGCCAAAAACTGCCCCCACCGGGCGACCCAGGTGTCGACCTGGTCTTGCGTGACGAGGGATGCTCCTTCACTCTCACAGGCGAACACGACAGCGAAAGTGCCAGTTTTACCGGTTGTGATGACGGCGAAGTCACGTCCGAAACCATCCACAAAATCAGCCACCCTCGTGGGTGCGAGAATACCCGGGAGCATGAACGGGCCGCCGGTGACTCCGAGTGGTCCGCCGCGGTACAGGTTCTCGCCGCGTCTGCGGGAGCGTAGGAAACGCATTCTTTCTCCAATCTTCCCCGCCAAAGACACGGAGTGTGCGTCTTTGCGGGCAAACAACAAACCAAGACTTCCGCAGATAGTCCCGAGCACCAGGGCGGGGATAATCCCGGCAATAATCTGCACCAACACCATGAGAATTAACAGTGCGAAGACACCGACAGTCAGCGCACCAGAGAGCCTGCCTATCCCGGGGGCTTGGGGCTTGCGCCAGTGGCCGTATGTGCGTGGTGTGCTCATGCGTTTTCCTCGCTCTCACTATCCGCGCCGCTGGCTAGATTCGATGTGAAGGCGCCGACCCCGCGGGCTTTATCGAAAGCGCCCCGGCCGGGCTGTTTGGTTGGTAGGGCGAACGGTGAGGCCGGCTTTGCGGGTGGGGTTGGGGCAGCGCCGCTAGCCTGACCACCCGCCGACACCGGCTGTGTAGAGGTTGGTGGGAGTGTGGGGGTCTGTGCCTGCTTCTTCGCCGCCCGCGCACGCCGCGACACCTTCTTCCCGCTGCTTGTATTCGGTGCGGGTGCGTTGGTAGCGCCACTAGCCGCGCCGCTCCGGCTAGCCGGGCCTGTCCTGCTTGTCCCGGTGGTTCCGGTGGTTGTTGCGCCGGTCGCAGCCACACCACCACTACCACTCGCCGTGCTACTGGCACTTGTTTTTGTGGCGCGGGCGGCTCGGACTTTCGAGACACCGCCACGGGCTGCGGCGACTCCGCCGCGGGCGACTTTAATAGCGCCCGACGCCACCAAAGATCCCGCTGCTCCGCCGAGGCCTGCCGCGATACCACTCATCCCCGCGCCTGAACTCATTGAGGCGGTTGCGGGGACGACGAAACGCATGAGGGCTGGCATCGCGAACCCCGCCAAGCAAAGCACACCCACACCCACGAGAATCGTCGTGACGGAATTGGTGAGGGAGCTGTCGTCTCCGATGGCGGCTTTCATCTGCTCGAGCACGCATTTTTGGTATTCCTCGAGTTTCGCTTCGTCGAAGGTTCCGCAGGCTTGCTCAACGCGCGCGGTCATGGTCGGCGGGCTACCCGAAGAGATCAGGCGCATGCCGATAGAGAGGATGATGGCGAACGCCGGCTTATACAGCAGGAAAGCGATAATCCAGGTTTTTGTTTTCTCAAACCACTGCCGCCCCACCGCGGTGTTGGTGGCCGCTGCCGAAAGCGGCAGAATACCGATCAGGAGCACGAGGAAAGAATCCCGACACAACAGCAAAATAAGGGCGAGGAGGGTGCCGAGCAGCATCGCCGCAAGCAAGAAAATCGTCAGGATCGCCAAATTTGTGCCCTCATCAATCATGACATTGATCGCAGCCTGAACACTCTCCATCGACCCCGACGACGCCAAGAGCCAGCTTGAGAAAAGGGAAGATGCTTCCATGAGGAGTTGGACGACCGTCACACCCGCACCGCTCACGATGACGAGTTGGATGACGGAGGCCAGCATGTCGCGTAGGGGTTCGCCGCGTCGATGCCACGCCATCGACCCCGCACCCACCAACACGCCCAAGAGCATAAAAAGACCGGTTGCGTAGGAAAGCGAGTCATGAATCCACGTGATCGCCTCCGTATCTTTTAAATTCAGGCGCGGATTGGAGGAAACAAACCCTACGAGAAATTCGAGGAGCCACATGCTTGCTGCGGCCATTGCTTCAGCGAGCAACTCAACAACGGAGCCGACGAGGGTTCCAATGCCCTTGCCAACCCAGGCAAGCGGGTTCAAAATACTCCACCCACACACATCCGTCACACACACCATGGGTGCCGGGCCTCCGGGCACCCAAGCCGGTGCGGGAGTCAGGAACTCCGCAAACGCTACCGCGTCCATAGCACCCACCCAGTCGAAAGCGGCCGATCAACCACGGTGAGGACCGTGGACATGTCCGCCACCGGAACCACCCTCCACATCTGCGCCTTTTTGTCGTAGGTGAGGTCAAGGCTACGGCCAAACACCACGCCAGGCTTAGCGTCCAGCATGAACGCCACCCCGACACTAGCCCGCTCTAAGTCGTAGTCGAAGACCTGGAAACCCACCAAACGCGGCGCGGGAAGTACCCGCCCGGCTAGCTCACCCGCCGCCTCAAGCAACACCTTTTTGTCTGGCCCGTCTGCTAAGAGTTCGTTGAGAACCTTTTGTGCGTTTGGGCCGCCGACCGAGGACAGGCTCACGTAGTTGAGTGCAGCTAAAACCGCGGCCTTCGGGGTGTTCGTATACCCGCGCGCCACCGGAGTCTGCTCACATGGGCCGGCTCCGGGTAGGGTTGCTAGCCGCACGCCCAGCGGGCCGTCCTGCCAGACCGGCGTGAAATTCCGGTCGGGGAGCGTCATGTCGCCAAAGTCGAGTCCGCATTCAGGTGTTGCCGACGCCGGTGGCGCGGGCGCGGCGGTGGTGGGGATGGAGGGGACCGGCCCGGGCGTAGGTTCTGTGTGAGTATTCGCGGGTGCGATGAGCGCCCACACCACCGCCACCACGCCAGCAATGACGAGCAAACCGCCTATTGCTAGTCCTACACCCAGGCTCCGGCCTGGCTTGGTTTCTTTACCCATGCCTTTCCCTCCATTCCGTTTCTCGTCTTTTTGCTGCGGGCTGCTTATAGGGTGATGAACGCGCCGATAAGCGAGGTAGCCGAACCAATCAACACCAGCGCCGCCAAGACCCAGAGCAAGCCTTTGGCTTCCTCGAGGCCCTCGCCATGGCGTGCGTTGATGGCGAGCTTGCCCGCAACAATGAAAATCCCGAGCAAACACAACACGCCTGCGCCCCAGGCCACATACCCGAGAATCTGGGTGATCTTTTCCGTTCCCGGGGGCTGAGTCGGTGTCACCTCAATAAGCGGTAAAAGCGCCGCGTGAAGGTAGGCTTCCAGGGCTGATAGCTGGGTAAACATAGTGGTTTTCTCCTTTAGTTATCTAGGGAATCCCCACCCATAGCGGGGATGTTGGTATCAAAAAATTCCGATTCTTCTGGCAGCCCGGCGAGTTCCCGCAGTTCTTGGATGGCCTTATGTACGGCGAGTTGCGGGTCGTCTCGCCCGCACCGTATTGCCTGGCTGTAAGGGATGCGCCACACGGCCGGAAACACAGACTCCGTCAAAGCACGTGCCCGGGCTAGCTCGCGCGGCAAGCGCCCGGGCTGATCAGCAACAAGCACCAACCCGAGACACTCGACACCATTCGTGCGCCCACCGAAGACCGCGCCCGCACACTCACGCGCCGCCGCCATGCTGGTAGCGGTGGTGCGGGCAACCACCACACACCTCGCCGCCTGCGGCGCTGAGACCGGCCACGCACGCCCAAAATCAACCAACCCACACAGCGCCGCCAGGGTGGTGGTACCCACGCCCCCACTCGCACCCACCGCAAACACCGCCGTGCTCGGATCAGTCCATACACACGGCAGGACAGTGCCTTCGCCTGGCAGGTCAGGAAGCTGACCCCACGGCAGGGCAAGCCCGGCACGATCTGGTTGTTTCATCTTGTGTTTACGCATGTACGCACACCTCCACGAGGTCCGGCTGACATACGCGCCGCACACACCCAGATGCATGTGACGCAAATCGCGCCCGTGCGTTGTGTGTGCACGCTCCACTAGCAAGACAAGACCGCAAAACAAACGGACAACACCCAACGCAAGGAGTATTCACATGCACAAGAACACGAACACGAGCACAACGCCCACCCGACCGGGAGTCCATCTGGGCTGGCCGCGTGACGTCGAAACGAACATCGAAACCGTCTACGCGGTAACCCGCGACCGCCTCCCGCCGTTCGTCCAAGAATCCCACTGGTATACAAATATTGAAGACGCGCGAGCCGCCGCCAGCGAAGCCGGCGGCATCGTGTGGGCTAGTCAAATAGTCACCACCATGTCGATAAGCGAATGGGCACTTGTTCACGAGGCCACCCCCAAACCAGATTCATTCGGGGAAGAAACACCCGACCCGAGGTGACAGGTGCCATTGACGATACGTTGGAGCCGGTATTCTTCCCGCTCGGTAAACGTGCGCCGCCCGCGGGCGAAACCCAAGAGGAACGATCCTTCCTCACCCGCGCGCCGCGCCCCACTAAGAAGACCCATCCACGCACCAATCACTCTCGGGCTAAGCCCAAGCCGGGCCAGCTCAGCGTCTTCACGCGCTTTCGTGATCCGGGCGTGAAACCCCCACCGGGTGCAAATCTCAAGCATCCGCCGAGTCGCGTGCCACGCCAAACCCTGGTCAACCACGCGGGCGACCAGCTCGCCGATAAGGAACTGGATGCCGGCATTCCAGCCGGTTATGTCTTCCACTAAGACCTGATCAAAGCCATGCTCATAATTCCCAACTGCGCCCGCGCTGCTCTCATCGGCGGCATCGAAACGAGTCTCATCACCTGTCGGCAACTCAAAGGTGCTCGCCCGGTTAGTCTTTTCATACTGGCGGGCCGCTGCCCGCAGCACATACGCCCACCCAAACTCAGCCCCGATAACATCGCGGGTTTGGGTGCGGATAATCTCCCACACCCGAGCACAAACATCAGCAAGCACTTCTCTAAAACCAAGAGGTGAGTTGTGCTTGATCAGGAACGCTAGGCGGGAGCGCGTACGCGCCTCAATAGCTATCAAGAGCCGGTCAATAATCTCCTGGTCGGCCCACCCACACTCCTCCAAATACGCGAGAATCGTGGTGAGTCCTTCGTTCGTGAGCGGATCCGCCACCTTGATATGGGCGGGCGTGGTAGTCACGTGGTCAGTGCCAGCAGTGCCAGCAGTGCCAGCAGTGCCAGCAGTGCCAGCAGTGCCAGCAGTGCCAGCAGTGCCAGCAGTGTGGACCGATCTACACAACGGGACTAAATGGAACCCAACCTACTAAACCGTAACCAACACATTTTGTCCTATAGCCCTTTTTGGTAGGCATCTCGAACTGGGTCACCAAAGCAAAGATAAGGAGGTGGCGTGAGTGCGAGAAATTGTTGTTGTAGCAAGGGGATCGGGTGGTGGCTCCGACCGGCGTCGATCCGGTGACCTTTCGATTTTCAGTCGAACGCTCTACCAACTGAGCTACAGAGCCGAAAGAGAAACACCCGGTTTCCCGGGCGTTCTTCCTTCGCGACCCCGACGGGACTTGAACCCGCGACCTCCGCCGTGACAGGGCGGCGCGCTAACCAACTGCGCTACGGGGCCATTTGCTAGGCAAATAACCATCGCGTACCCCCAACGGGATTCGAACCCGTGTTACCGGAGTGAAAGTCCGGCGTCCTAGGCCTCTAGACGATGGGGGCTCAAGAACGTTGTTCTCAAAGCGTCCCCGCTGAGGGAACGGGTATAAGCTTACGTAGGATTCCAGGTCTTAGCAAATTGAACGAGAGTGTTCTCGATCACCAACCTAGTTTTCCGCGGTAACTCGCGCATTCCGGGAAGTGACCACGCTGCGTGCGGGCGGCGTCGTACCAGATAGACGCTACGTACGCGCCTCGCAGTTATCTCACGCCGGAGGCGAAAGAAGTTCGACGCCGCTTTTTCTGTCGCAAGCACCTACTAGGCTTTCAGACATGAACGCATCGGTACTCGCGGGGGCCTTGGCCGCCTGGAAATCTCACGTGCTCGCGCCCTTGGTGCGGGCGGAAACTGAGGTGCCCACTCCGGAACCCACCCCCACCTCGGATCTGCACGAAGTCGCGGAACAGGCCGTCGCCGCCACGGTTGATATCGCGCAGCTACTCGGGGTGTGCTTGCTAGGTGCGTTTATCGGCTGGGTGATCGCGGTGGTGGTTGTCGCGGTGGTCAAAGCCGGTTTCCGGCGCCATACCGGGCTGATTGATGTGGTGCGTGGCATTCAAGTACCCACGCAATTCACACTTGCGGTGGTGGGTGCCCGCTTTGGATTGTTCTCCTACATGGAGAATTTCCCAGAACAGGATCGGCCCAATTGGTCGCCCGTGCTCAAACACCTGCTGCTCCTCCTCATTATCGCGGGCCTGACCTGGCTTCTTGTTGGTGTGGTCAACGGTGCAGCGCGCTCGTACCTCAAATTCGTGGAGCGGGTGGCTGAAACGCGCTATCGCCGGGTCCAAACGCAGCTGCAGATTTTGCGGCGCTTAGCGGTGGCCCTCATTATCGTGATCGGCCTGGCTGCCATGCTCATGACTTACCCGGGTGCAAAAGCCGCCGGCGCTTCACTTTTCGCATCCGCGGGCGTGATCTCCCTGGTTGTTGGTATTGCTGCGCAATCCACCCTGGGTACCCTCTTCGCTGGGCTGCAGCTGGCCTTCTCAGATTCCATTCGTGTCAATGACATCGTCATCTGGGATGGGAATATGTGCACTGTTGAGGAAATCACGCTGTCCTACGTGGTCCTCAAAGTATGGGACGGCCGGCGTCTCATTGTGCCTTCCAATAAACTCACTTCCACCACGTTCGAAAACTGGAGCCGGCGCGATCTGGACATCATGGGTTCGGTGGTCCTTCAGCTGGACTGGAGTGCTCCCATAGCGGAACTACGTGCCGAACTTGACCGTATCCTCGCTCATACTGACCTCTGGGATGGCGACACCGGCACCCTCGTGGTGGGGGATGCCTCCACCGCGAACGGCCTGCAAGTCTCCGCGATTGTTTCCGCCTCCTCGCCCGGCGAACTTACCGACTTGCGAAACCACGTGCGCGAAAAGCTCATCGTGTGGTTGCAAAACAACGCCCCGGATGCTTTCCCGCACACCCGTTTTTATAACGACGCCGCTGAATCTCCCACTCTCGGTGCTCTTCCCGCGGGAAGTGATGCGGAGCAGGCAGAATCCGATGTGGAACAGCGCGGAAGAGATGCGGCTGGCGAATCACGCGAAGCTAAGGCTGAAGAAGCTGAGGAAGTCGTGGCCGAGGAATCCGCGCGATGCGCGTCTGTGGAGTCGGGGGAGTCGGGGGAGCCGGCCAAGCCTGCAGCTCGCGAAGTCACCCGCACCTCCATCGGTGCCCAGGAACAAAGCGACGCGGATACCACCTTCGACCCGCAGGATTACCGGGAAACCCGGATCCTCTCCGCAGCTGATATCGAAGCGGCGGTACGCCCGGAGCGGGTACCCGTAGCAAGCCGCCCCGCAAGTACGGCTGGCACGGAAGGCCCGGCCACCCGCATCCGGGAAGGTCACGAAGCTTCGCTGTTCACCGGATCTATCCAAGCAGAAAAGCGCGGCCAAGAATTCTCCGGGCCGGGAGCCGAAGTTCTGGCGGAGCGCGAACATAATGCCGCGCGCCGCACCGGTCAGCAAGAACCTATTCACGAAACCGGCAAAGTCCCAGCAGAATCATCGGCTCCTCCCACCGCGGTATTCCCGGCCATTTCCGAAGAAACAGATGGAACTGACGCCACAAAGCAACCTGACAACAATAAGGAAACTGAAGAAAGGACAGCACATGGCACGGATGCTCCCGCAAAGCGATGAAGAATGGGCCCGGGTTCTCACCCCAGCAGAATTCACGGTCCTGCGCCAAGCCGGAACCGAAGCGCCCTTCACCGGCGAACTCCTGAACGAAGAACGCGAAGGTATCTACCGGTGCCGGGCCTGCGGGGCAGAACTTTTCCGCTCCACCACCAAATTCGATGCCGGATGCGGCTGGCCCAGCTTCTATGACCCTTCCCGCAGTGATGCCGTGCGAACAGACGTTGATTACAAACTCGGATACCCGCGCACTGAAGTCCGCTGTGCCACCTGCGATTCCCACCTCGGGCACGTCTTTCCAGATGCACCTCATACCCCTACTGGGCAGCGTTACTGCATGAACTCCGTAGCACTCACCTTCGAACCCGAAACTGAGCCCGCATCCGGCTCCCAGCCCTCGCCCGCGTCCGGGCCACTATCCAAACCCGCAAGCACGTCCACCACCGCATAGATTCGGTAGAATCACCGGTGTTGCACACCGCGGCCAACGGGGGCTCTTCCCGGGGTGGCGGTGTCCACCGGGTCGCGACAAAGGAGAAACCATGCCGAGCCTTCATGTCATGTCCGCAAACCTCCAGCAAGGTAAGCCCTCACGGCGCCCGCGCCCGGGCACGGACAAAGTGACATGGCAGCGCGAATCCATTAGTAAAGCCATTCGGCAGATCACCGCCGCTGGCCCGGACCTCCTCGCCCTCCAAGAACTCAAAGTCACCACTGCCGGAGGGGACCTCTACGCACCCCTCCTCGCCGCAGGTAACTACCACGAAGCCATTTTCGCGCCCACCAAGAATGAACGCGGCCGGCTCCGCTCCACCAAAAAAGGGCAGGCCCGCGGCGTTGGCACTGCGCTCCTCTCCGTCTACCCCATCGGCGCTCGTGAAGTCATCAACCTCCCCGTCCACCAGCAAGAAACATGGCTGAAAACCCTGCGGACAAATATCGGGATTGGTGAAATCCCCCGGGTTGCGATCCTTGCGGAAATTAAAGTGGCGCCCGGGTACTCCGTCGTCGTCGCTGCAACGCACCTCACTTACACGTACCGCCTCAACGTTACGCAACTACGCACCGTAGCCGGAGCCCTCGCCGGGTTCGCCCAGCGCCACGGTCTGGAGAAGGCCCCGCGCCTCATTATTGGGGATCTCAATATCCGCGGCTGCGATGTACCCCTAGCCGCCACCGGATATGAAGCGGCTGCCGAAGCCCTCACCTACCCCTCCGATGAGCCGGAAAGCCAAATCGACCATATCCTCGGAACCGGGGTAGATGTGCGCGCGGCGGAAAACCTCTTCTTGCCGCTCTCCGACCATCGCGCTTTGCGTGCCACCGCCGTCTGGACATAGGCTCGCCCTGCGCTGCGCTGCGCTGCTACACCGTCGCACTGCTGCGCTGCCGCACCGCGCGCTCGAGACGCGCCCTCACACCTGAAGAAGTCTGTCTACACTAGTGCTGTTATGGCCTCTGTACTGCTCAACTTTTGGGTGATTATCGCGATTATGCTCGTCGGCTACCTCGTCGCGCGCTGCAAAATCGTGCCCCCGGGAAGCGACCGCACCCTCACTCAGCTCGTCTTCTACACCACCCTGCCGGCACTTATGTTCACCACCCTCGCGAACTCCGACCCGGCCTCCTTCTTCGGTGTCAACGGGCTCGCCAATATCATCTCCTCGGTAGGAACCGGACTCATCTATACAGCCCTGGCCGCCACCCTGCTCAAAAGCCGAGGAACCGAACTCACCGTCGGCGCGCTCGTTGCCTGCTATACCAATATCGGCAACCTGGGCGTGGCCTTCCTCGTGGCCATCACCGGCGACCCCACCCCGGCCGCCCCCATCCTGCTTTTCCAAATCCTCGTGATGGTGCCGGTATTCTTCTCCATCCTCGACAACCAAACCGGGAAGAAAACCGAAGGGCTGTGGCGCACCATCCTCTCCCGCCTCAAAAACCCGCTACTCATCGCGGTCTTCGCCGGGCTTATGGTCGCCCTCCTCGAAATACCCATTCCGGAACTCATCTCCGCACCGCTCACCAAAATGGCAGGTGCGAACGTTCCCATTATTTTGCTGGCTATGGGAATGTCCCTACGCGGGGCGCACCTGCCCCGCTTCGGACGCGAAAGCGCACCCCTCATGCTCGGCATCTTCTGCCGGCTCGTCCTCGGGCCGCTTATTGCCTTCGGGGCTGGTTATCTCCTCGGCGCGCGCGGCGAAGCCCTCATGGCCATCGCCATCATCGGAGCCTTCCCCACCGCCAACAACGTGTTTGTTTACGCGCATCGCTACCGTTCCGGCGTCACTATGGCTCGCGACGCCGTCATTATCACTACGGTCGGTTCACTCCTCGTTATCCTCCTCATTACCGTCATTGCCCAAACAGTATGAGGTCACGATCCTTTCACAGGATTGTAATCAGGCCCGGGTGCCTCCCCGTCCACCTCAAAATCAGGCTGATCGTAGGTGTAATCCGGATCCGGAGCCGCGGGAGTAGGGGAGTTCATATCGGCGGTATCGAGTACGCGATCCTCCCCACCAAGGGTGTGCGACGCCGCCCGTGCCGTGACCGGCGAGGGCGATTCCTCCGCGCGGGTATTGAGCTCCTTCGCGTTGTATTCCAGCAGCTGCTTCGCCACCGCGGTACCCGCCAAATCGCGCAGATCCAGATCCGGGAGCTCCGTAAGCGGCTTGTCCGGGGTACGGCGCAGCACCTTGAATACTTCCCACACGATAGAAATAAGTGGAATCACAATAATCGCACCCAGCAGTCCCGCCACGAACGTACCGGCCGTCACGCCCACCGCAATAACGACCGGGTGGAGCGAAACCTGATGCCCCATAATCAGCGGTTGGAGCACATGCCCCTCGAACTGGCCAATGAGCGCCACGCCCACCAGCACTACCAAGGAAATAACCACACCCTTCGTGGCCAAAGCCACCAACGCTGCAATAATCATGGCCGCCGGGGCACCAAAAAGTGGAATAAAGGCACCGATGACCACCAGCACAGCCAGGGGAGCGGCCAGCGGAACCCCGCAAGCCACCAGGAGAATCGCGGCCATAACGCCGTCGCATAACGCAATAAGAATCGTGCCGCGCGCATACCCCGAGAAGCTATACCACCCGGCGGTAGCAGCCGCGTGGGTACGCCGCCGCGCCCGATCCGGGAGCACATTAATGAACCACAGCCACATATTCTTCCCGGCCGCCAGGAAGAAAATCGAGCAGAAAAGCGCCAGCGCAATCAAGGTGAAAGCCAGCGCAACCGTGCCGGCCTGCGAGAGCGCCGTCGACGCAATATTTCCCGCATTGTCCTGCAGATACGCGGCCGCGCGTTCAATGCCCTCATTCAGGGCCGCGCGCAGCTCATCGACCGTAATATTAATCGGAATTGGCCCGTCCGCAATCCAATTAAAAATCCCGTCCAGGCCGCGCTGCATCTGCTCGGAAAGACTCGACCACTGATTCGCCACCGAATCAACAATCCAGTAAATAATCCCGCCCAGCGCCGCAAACAGGCCGAGCAAAGCCAGCGCGGTTGCCAGCGCCCGCGGCATAATCCGATCCAGAATATTGACAATCGGATGGAGCAGCGAGGTCATCACCAGCCCGAGGAACACCGCCACCAGCACCCACTGCACCGAGGCCGCCATGTGGAAAATACCCCAGATGGCAATCACCACGCCGATGAGGAGCCAGGCGCTCACGCCCCATGTCACAAGAACCGGCTGCACCCCGGCCGGATGAATCTCCACAACGGTGCGCTGCGAACGCCCGCTACTATCGGCTGGGTCCTTCGCGTAACGCTCCACGGCCTCTTCGGCCACGCGCTCAATCTGTTCGCGCCGCGACACCGCCGAGCGAATCCGATCCATCAGGGAGGGTGACTTCTTTGATTCCTTCACAAGCTTTAGCTTACTGAAGAACAGTCTGTGCCGCGGGTATTAGTGCGCCGGTGCGTTACGGCGCGGCATTGGACTCGCGCTGCGCGCGGTAGTACGACGACGCCGCCACCCGCCGCGCTACTCATTTGGCCGCAGCAGGTCAATTTCGCTTTCTAGCCACTGAGCTAGCTCGCCAGCGGCAATTCGCGCGTCGATCTCACGCTGTTCTTCCGGCTCCTCAATGCCGACGAGGAAAGATTCCCCGCATTCCCCGAAAGGCACTGCGATGACTTCGCCATCCTCGCTGCCCGCCCACCAGAACTCGGGGCGGTAGCCGGCCGCTGTGAGCGTCTCCCACACCACCCGGGCACGTTCTTCATATTCGGGAGTGAAACGCCCCACCGGCGTATTCCACGCATCGGGCAAACCATCCGGAATGCGCGGGAACACCGCCGCGGGATCGCGCCCTTCAAGCATCTCGGCCGGGATAATACGCGGAGTATCCCGCTCGCTCACCCGCCCCGGCGCCACCGGCCGCAGCGCCAGCTGCCCGCCGGTAGGCTCTCCCAACACTCCCGCCTGGAAGCGGGCGGTTCCCACAGCTACCAGCTGCCCGGCCAGCGATTCCAGATCCACTTCGTTCTCGGCTACCTCGCTCTCGCCCACCTCGGTGAGAAGCGCCAGCGCAGCTGCATCCGCGGCCGGAGTCGCGGAAAGGACGAGAGCGGCGTCGTCGGCAAGAACACGGCGCTGCTCCGAGCCGTTCGCGTACGTGATAGCAACAAGGCAATAACCCTGCTCCGGAGTGGCGGTGATATCGAATGCGGCAATCGGTTGCCCGGAAACGGTGAGCGAGGTGATATTCATGCTTCGAGGATACTCCCCCGACGCGTGTGTTAGCCTGGCCGCGGGCGCGCAATAACCGCCGCGGACGAGGGAGCCGTACCCGCCCAGCGCAAAGACGGCCACAATACCTATGGCGTGGATAATTTTGCTGTTCTCCGGGGCGCTTGAAACCGTCTGGGCGGCGGCCCTTGATAAATCTGAACATTTCTCGCGGCGCGGGCCGGTAGCGGTCTTTGTGCTGGCCCAAACACTCTCGCTCCTCGGCCTGGCCTGGGCTATGCGCGAGATCCCCACCGGCACGGCCTACGCGGTCTGGGTAGGTGTGGGCGCGAGCCTCACCGTGCTGTACGGCTGGCTGAGCGGCCAGGAAAGCACCTCGCGCGCTCGCGTATTGCTGCTGAGTGTGCTCGTCGCTTCGGTGGTGGGACTCAAGGTGGTGAGCTGATGGCCTGGGCGATTCTGGTAGGTTCCGGTATTTTCGAGGCCGTATGGGCGACGGCGCTCGGTGATTCGCGCGGGCTCACCCGCCCGGTGCCGGCCCTAGTATTTGCCTGCGCGCTCGTCATTTCCATGTGGGGGCTCTCGCGGGCGCTACGCGAGATTCCGCTCGGCACGGCCTACGCAGTGTGGACGGGGACCGGCGCGGTGCTCACCGTGGCAATTGCTGCCGCGCGCGGAGTCGAGCAACTCACCGTACTGAAAATGGTGTTCCTGTGCGGGGTTGTTGGCGCGGTGGTGGGGCTGCGGCTGGTGGAGCGGTGTGAGCGTGCGGGTGGATGACACCATAACGCTCTTCGAGCTTTATTCGCCCGACTATCCGGATGTTCCTGCCCGCACCCTCATTGCGTATGTGGATGACCCCTTCATGTATGACAGGTGGGAAAGTGGTGATGACGAAGAATATACCGGGTATGAGGACTACCGGCTGAGCGCCGTCGCCAAAAAGATGGCGGTGTATTCCTCCTGGGAGGAATGGAACGGCGGCCGCGAAGTTAATGATAACGGCGTCATGCGGCCGGTGGCGAAGGACGATCCTCTTGTGGGCGATCAACTGATTCTCAGTGTGAGCCTTGCGATACATGGTGAAGAATTTGAGGCTGGTGAGGTGGATAACCTCACCCCGGACGTTATCCTGCGCGGAACGGTTCGTACTGCGGAACTGGTTGCCAATGCTTTAACCGGTCAAAAATGGTGGCGCTGCGAAGTAGATTGCGGGTTCTTGATTACGCTCGCTCTGCCGGGCGATATCGATCCTGCTCCGGCTCCGGGCACGCTCGTCGATGGCCAGGCGCTCCTGCTAGGATCCACGGGATTTTGGGAAGATAAAGAGCCTGGTGTGTACCAGCTGCGTGGCCAGGGCGAACTGTGAAGTAGTGCCCTTCGGCGAACGAAGAAAATGGTAGGCCCCGTGGGATTCGAACCCACAACCCTTGGTTTACTTGCTTGGCTCACCCCACCCTTTTTAAAATAATGCGACATTTTCACCACGTTCGCTAAAAGTGAACTATAGGGCGGAGAAAAGTTCAATCTTTCCGCCTAGCCATTGAGGCAAAACTGAAAAATGTACGCATGAACAAACTTAACAAATGGAACGTTCCCGCAGGATGGGAAGAAGCACTTTGCGATTGGGGAAAGACTCAAACTCTCGCTGGGCACCGCGAAAGTTCTCGCGCGTACCGCACCGCAACCCTGAGAAGCTTCGCAAGAACGGTTGATAAGCCGCCGAATGAGGTCACTGAACAAGACATCATCGACTGGGCAAGCGGCAAAGAAATAGCCCCCGAAACCCGGCACGGCTACTACATCGCGGTAAGAGCTTTCTTCGACTGGTTCTCCAAAGGAGACAGCCCAGCAAAAGTGCTCGGGCCTGTGCACCGGCTACGAGCAACGGCACGGCCGACACCGGAAGCCGTATATGAAGACGCGCTCGACGGCGCGCCTCCCCGAACCCAGCTCATCCTCCGCCTCGCAGGTGAGGTCGGACTAAGAGCCAACGAAATTGCCCAGATCAAAAAAGAACACGTCGGAAAAGACCTCCTTGGATACTGCCTCCAAGTGTGCGGCAAAGGAGGAAAAACCCGCATGGTTCCCCTCCCCACAGATATCTATCTAGAGATGGAAGAAATACTCAACATGACTGGAACATGGCTATTCCCAGGAAGCAAGAATGGACATCTCTCCGCAGCGTGGATCGGAAGACTCGCCCGCCGGGAACTCCCCGACCCCTGGACTCTCCACACTCTCCGGCACCGGTTCGCAACCCGCGCTTATCTTGAGGGCCACGACATTATGGCCGTGAAAGACCTCCTCGGGCACGAATCAGTAGCAACGACCCAACGCTACGTCGGTTCCGATCCCCATGCGATGCGAAACGCAATGCTCGGCGCGCGTCAAGACCGCTACAAATACTGTGCCCCGCTGCCAGCGGATACGGCAATGCCAGCGGGTACGGCAATGCCAGCAAATGCGGCCACGCTGGCCATGCCAGCACCAACCCACATCCCAGGACTATAGAGAAAGAAAACCAATGATTATTGCTATCTGTAACCAGAAAGGTGGCGTCGGTAAAACGACGATTGCCACGAATCTCGCACACCGCCTCGCGCGCGCCGCCGGTGCCCGCGTGTTGCTTGTGGATGCCGATCCGCAAGGGAGCGCGACGACGACGCTCGGCGTCGAAGTAGATGCCGATACTTTGACACTCAATGACGTGCTCGCAGCGACCGCCGCCGGCGCGCCACCCGAAACCGCCCGCCAAGCAATCCTGCCGGTGTCTGGTTGGGGTATTGACCTACTCCCCGCCGATAGAGCTTTGTGGGATCGGGAAAATGACACCGCCTTAGGGCGGGAATATAGGCTGAAGGCAATCCTCGCACCCCTAAGCGATGTCTACGACGTGATCGTGGTGGACTGCCCACCAAGCCTCGGGATGCTCACGACCGGCGCGCTCGTCGCCGCAGATACCGCGTTGATCGTGACGACCGCGCGGGAAACTGCCTGTGGTGGGGTTGCGGAGATGATCACCACCATCGCCACAATCAAAAACCTCTACAACGGTGGTCTGGAGCTTGCTGGCATCCTCGTGAACGCATACCAACGAGGCCGCCTCGACACCCGGAAATGGCTCACCGAGCTAGAAGCAACCTACGGAGACTACCTTCTCGCTCGGTATATGCCGGCCAGGGAAGCGTTCCCCCACACCGCAACTAACCACACGCCAATAAATGGCGGTGACCCGTTGATTGAGGAAGCATTCAAGACCCTACAAGCCACACTCGCCGGCAACGCCGTATCCGCTGGCGCTGCCGCACCTGCTGGCGTGGCCGTATCTGCTGGCAATGCCAGCAATGCCAGCAATGGCAGCACCGCTCTGTAAGGAGACCGCCATGAAAATGACGAAGAAAACCTTGCTCCGCCTGCTTACCAACCCCCACGACATCAACTTCCGGAACATGATCGCAAACGATACCGTGACGCTCTGGCACGCAGCAGCATCAAACGCAACCCTGCTCGAAATGCGCCTGGACTCCGACCCCTGGAGAATGTCGGGCAACGACATCATCAAACACGGCAGCGACCAGCAGCTCGTTGATCTGTACTTCACGCTCAACGAAACCTACGCCCAACTCGAACGGGCGATCAAACACCTCGACAAAGTCAAAGACACGCACAAAACAGAAACGGAAGAACAGTAATGAAAAAGCCTGACACCGCCGCTATGCAAACGCTCAAGAAAGCACCGATTACGAACCCTATCGTTGCGGGTGGAGAAGATATCATCCTCGCTGGCACCGCTGGCACCGCTGGCACCGCTGGCACCGCTGGCACCGCTGGCACCGCTGGCAAGGCCAGCAGCCAGCAGACCGCGAAAATCACCATCCGCCTCCCCCGCGAAGACGCTGACCGCATCCGGGGCGCTTGGCTCGCCGACTGCGCCACCGGCAACCGCATCTCACTCTCCGAATGGATAACCGCGATTCTCAACGCCCGCGTAGAAAAGTACACGAATGTCGTACCGGTTGTTGCCGGTGCTGCGCCCAAAGGCAACATCTAAACCCAAGACTGAAAGGAAAACCACCATGTACTACCTAGATCAATCCTCGAAGCTAACCACCCACGACGTGCGCTACGCGGTCCGGCAAGCGGTGATCAAAGCCGGGCTGGAAAGCCTGGAAAAGCAAGGGTTGAACGAGACCGACTACGACATGACGGAAGTGGTCGGGAAGCTCACGAGCGATGCCGACGCTGTTTTCGAGGCATGGACCGCTCGTATTATTACCGCCGCGCGTGAAGACCTAGCGGGCCAGATTCTTTCTCGGCTTTCTCGTAAGAGCGAGGAATACGACCGCGAAGCGGGTTCCGCCTATGAAGAATATGAGGAAGCCCGAGAAGAGTTCGACTACAAGCACGACGAGAGTGCCCCTGTATGGGATGCTTACGCGGAATACCAGCACCTAAAAGGCATGGACCTCGCCTGCGAGAAACGCAAGACCTACATCCGCGAAATCCTCACCAAAACGCCTTCCCTAGCTGACTTGACCATCCCAGATGATCAGCCAACCAATAGCGCGTCTGAGGAGGTGGGTGAGTAATGCAGCCAGAAGAAAACCAGGCCAGCAACGCCAGCGAGGAGACACCCGCCAGCAACTCCGGCAACGCCAGCCAAGCTGGCATGGATCGCAATGCCGGCTGGACCATGCTCGCCAGCTTCATGAACCGCATGAAAGAACACGAACGCAACGGGACCTGGCGTAGCTACAGACCCGGTGAGAAGGAACCTGAAATAGGTGAGGAGGAGTGATGCAGTTATCTAAGGCTGATACCGCGCGGTTGGAAGCCGCCGCGAGCATGGCACTCCATGCCCCAATCACAATCAACCTCGACAACGGCGCGGTCGCCGTTGTCTCCCCGGGCGGACATATACGGATTGACGGCCAGGAATGGAAACCGGAAGGATGCTCAGTGCCAGCAGTGCCAGCAGTGCCAGCAGTGCCAGCAGTGCCAGCAGTGCCAGCAGTGCCAGCAGTGCCAGCAGTGCCAGCGGATACGGCCGCGGGGGAGGGCGCATCGTCGTCAGAAGTCCCAGTACACTCGGAAACTACTGATGCCACTCCGCCCGCCCCTGTGGGCACGTTAGAAGATGGGCGTTTGCGTCTCCTTGAGCGGGAATACGCCAGCCTGTCCCTGGAAAAACGAAGTCTGGAGGCAGAGTGTGAAACGCTCAGAAACGCTTACGCCGCCACCGAGCATGAGGGCGAATACTTAGTTGCTCAACTTGATGGCTTGGAAGCGAGCCTTGAAAGTGCTCAGCGGGCAGCAACACAAGCCGAAGAACAACGCGACAGCCTTGAGTTAGAGGTTCGTCAGGTCCGTCAAGAATATGCAGACCTCCAAGCCGCCTATGCGAGCGAGCGCACTGTGTGGGAAGAACAAGTAGCCGCACATAACCTTGCTTTACAGCAGGCCCAGGCCGCTAGCTCGGCACTAGAAACCGAACTGGCAGAAGCCCGTAATGAACTGGACGCGGCACAACTGCGGGTAGGTGAACTTGAAGAACAAAACCGAGCCTTACAGCAATCGCTTGGCGATGCCGAGGTGACCCGTGAAGCCCTCACTGCCTGCCAGCAAGATCTAGCCCAAGCAAAAGAAGAAAACGAGAAACTCAAGACCGCCAACAGTGGTCTTGCGGGGCAGCTCGAACAGACCCGGGTCCAGGTATCGGCCCTGTCTGCCCGACTGGAAGAAGAGGTCGCTCGGGCAGAAGGGCTGGAATTCCAGAATGCTGAAGAGCGTGAGAAATTGAGTAATGCTCTCCGCCAGCTCGAGCAAGCCCAGGCCGTGCTGTTTGAGAAGGCCACGGCTCTCCAGCAGGCTGAGCAAGGCCTGGCCACAGAGCGAGACGCGCGAGCCGTCGAGCGCCAAGAATTGGAAGCACTCCGGCGTGAGATAGAGGAAGGTACGCAAGAGGGTGAACAGGCTGAGGCTATGCGTCTTGAGCTTGCACAAGCCCGTGAAGAACAGGCTCGACTCAGTCAGGTGTTAGACGAGCGCGTCGAATACGCCCAAACACTCGAGGCAGATAAAGACCGGTTAAAGCGGGAACGCAACACGGTTGCCAGTCAGGTGCGGGATCTACACACCGAGCTAGCAGCCGCCAGTCTCGCCCTGGAAAAAGTACAGGCACAAAACGCCGAACAATCTCGCAAACTTGCCGAACTGGAGGCGGAAAACCAGCGCTTGAGCAATCAACTCCGCTCGGCACGCCTAACGGACACGGTGAGTTTGCCGGTGGTTCAGCGCCCACCCACCATCCCTCCAGCACCCACGGAAGAAACCGCTACTTCCGGTGATGACAAGGAGGGCGACAGACGCTCCCGTGTCCTAAAATCCTTGGCTGCGATTGTTGCTTTGGTCTTGGCGTTAGCGGCTGGATACCTCGCACACCTCCTCCTCGCTAGCACCGATGAAGACAAGGCTATGCCTGCCCCGGAAGTGCCTAGTGTTACGGCAACGCCGCCGGCGCGGAGCACTCCGTCCGAAGCGCCTTCGCCAGCCTTGCCGGCAACGCCAGCCGTGCCAGCACCGCCAGCAGATACAGCACCCCCGCCGCCCCCGGTGAGCGAGGGTGGGAGCGCGCCTCAAGGCGGGCATGAAGAGCCAGTAGAGCGTCAACCGGGCTACCAGCCTCCAGTAGAGGAAGTGCCCGCGCCCGTACCCGCGCCTGAACCGGCACCGGTCCCGGAGCCGGCCTTCGTCACCGACCTCTCCGCCGGCGCTACTTCTAGCGGGCGTTCGGTCACCATCAGCGCGAACGTGAGCACGACCGGCGCGGTCCCGGTCTCGGTCTACGCGACCGTCGGCGGCCGCTCCCTATCACTCGGATCCCAAACCGTCGCCGGTAGTGGCTCCTTCGAAGCCAGCATCACTATGGAACCTGGCACCTATTCGTGGTCTGTGAGCGCTGACGGGCTTGTGAATTCCGGGACAATCACCGTCTACTAAGAGGAGCCTTTTCGTGAAAAGCACTATCTATATAGGCGCAGCCGCACTCCTTGCCTTGCTTGCCCCGCTCATGATTATCCTGCTGGGCGGCGATAGCAAAGGCAGCGCGAGCCTTACTGGGGCTGCGAGTAATATCCCACCCGAATACGCCGCCGTGGTCGCACGCGCCGGTGGTATCTGTGAAGGCATCACCCCGGCTTTGCTTGCGGCGCAGATTGAAGCCGAATCAAACTGGAACCCTTTAGCGGTATCGAGTGCGGGTGCTCAAGGTATCGCCCAATTCATGCCCACCACCTGGGCAGCAGCCGGTAAAGACGGCGACGGGGACGGAGTCGCCGATATCAACAACCCCATCGACTCGATCTGGTCCCAGGGCCACTATATGTGTGACCTCCTTAGCGGCACGAAAGACCTCGTAGCCAGCGGGGGAGCGAAAGGCGACCCCGTCGATCTCGCCCTAGCCGCATACAACGCCGGCCTGGGCGCTGTCCAGTCGTTTGGTGGTATCCCGCCCTACCCCGAAACGATGAGTTATGTGGAGAAAATCAAGAATCTAGCGGCGACTCGCTACGCACCGACCGCCGCGGGTGGCTCGAATAGCGCGGTTGTTGCCTGGGCTATCTCCCAACGCGGCAAACCCTACCGCGGGGAAGGCAGCGGGGCGTGCGGGAGCATGGGACCCGACTGCTTTGATTGCTGCGGGCTAGTGTGGGCCGCATATAAGAACGGACGCGGCATTGACCTACCCATGTCTATCCCTGGTGAGACACCGGCCCGGCGTAAATGCGAAAACGCACTCTACAGCGCCACCCAGTTTGGTGGCACTTATGTGCCCGCCGACGTCGTACATCTCCAGCCCGGCGACATCCTCGCTTTCCAATCAACAAGCGTCGACCCCGATGTTGATTACATCACGCATGTCGCGCTCTATGTCGGTAATGGCGAATTTATTGACGCAGCCCCAGGATACGGTGTGAATACCTACCCACTCGGGTGGGGCGAAGCCTCTGACCACATGTTCCCGCAAGCACTAAGGATCCCATAATGACAACACAAAACAGAACCATCGGTTTATTTGCGACGCTGGTGCTTGTGGTGGCCGCTGGCTGCACCCACCCCGAACCAGACACAGCACCGACCATGCCCGCTCCGGCGTCGCCGGCCGCAATGATGCCACGCTGCCTCACAAACGCACCGACCGTCAACGAGGCGGATGCGGAAAGCGTCGCTGACACCGTCGCGCTCTTGCTTTCATGCCAAGACTCCCGAACCGATACCAGCCCGCTCGACGCTTATAAGCGTGCGAGTCCCTATCTCACTGAGTCTCTCCAACCCAGCGAAGAAGCACAGGTGCGTGGGGGAGCGGCCTGGGAAACCCTCAAAACAAACGACGCATACACAAGCGTTGCCGTCGAGCCACTGTGGGGACAAACCCCACCAGCCGCAGCCGTCGATGTCGCTTATGCCGACCGCCAAGTAACCATCACCCCGACGAGCGAGAGCAGCTGGAAAGGAAACCCCACGACGGCGTTCTACAACTTCCGCCTTGTCAAAGACAGGGAAGTATGGCGAGTTGGAGCTATTGCAACCACGAAATAGCAGGTAGGAGCAACCCCACAAGCCTATTGTAGTATAGTATCACAACCAGCCTTGGGGAGAGGGGAAATAGAAAAATGAGCCAATCAACCAACACCTACCCGCCACTACCGCCAGACCTGGCATACGGGTACCCGACCTACGACGCCAGCGTCTACATTCCAGAGCCAGCCCGCCCGAGGAGCCGAATCATGCGCACGTTTTCGTGGATTCGGCGCCACTACCGCACCGGCTTCCTGTTTACTGGAATATTGTTCGCGATCATGGCGCCTTTCTCCATGCCCGACCAGTACGGGTCGAGCTGGGGATGGTACTTCGTGTTCTTTTTCCTTGTATTCGGCTACCAGATTTACATGCACGGCATCTTCTTCGGGATTTTGCGGGGGATTATGTGGACCATCCTGTTCCCCATCCTGATCATCCTCATGTTCACGCCACTCATTGCAGCCGCGGCCCGCAACCCCTAAAACGGAAAAGCCGGTGTGCTTTGCACACGCACTAACTAGTGACCCCAAAAAACAATTCCCGGGTAGCGCCCGGGAGGATGGAGACACTAGCTATGGTGCGACGCACGCCCGTTTCGCGTGGGCAAGAAGCCCTCTTCGACCTGACCTTCTACCTCAACACAACAACCACTACTCCTCAAGGAGACTCTCATGAGCAAGGAAACCCGCCAGAATCTGGAAGCGAACATCAACGAAGCGACGCTGGAGACACAGAACGCGCTCGAGCAGGCGCTCTTAGCGGCCTACCCGCCAGCCAGCGAGAACTACCTTGATCAGGTGGCGGCGCGCCAGACCGCGGCAGCGACAGCCCGGATGGAAGCAGCATACGAAGCAGCCGCGATCATGGACGAGTACGAAGCCGAGGAATCGCTGGAGTTTTGGAAGAATCAGGACCTTCCCGAACCCTTGCCGACAATCCTCGCTTCGGAGTGGATGACCGAGTGGTGGGACATGTCGGACTGGATATTACGCGGGGATCAGCTGGAGGATCCGGAAGCGATAGCCGAGATGCGGGCCGAACTGATCGAGCAGGCCGAGACCCGGGTGGAAGAAATGTCTTGGGACTGGGTGATGCGATTCATCTCCGAGACGGGCGGGGACAAATCACCGAGCCTGACGGTGGCCGACTTCAAGGAAGCGTTCAAGAGTCAGGATTCGATGCTGGATATCGACCCGTACGTACTGACGTGGGAGAAAGTGGAGGAAGCGATGATCGGGCTAGCGCCAGCGAGCCTGGACCCGAAGCGGGGGGACAACGCACGCTGGGCGAACGAGTTGAAAGAAGCCGGCCTGCTTACCGACTAACCAACCAGGTCAGCCCTCGTGGCGAGAAAGCCCGTATCGAGGCGAATCTCGCCGCGCTAAGCCTCCTCACCCAGCTAGGCGACCGCAACCCAACCACCGCTGAGCAGGAGGTG
>NZ_JBQAIK010000006.1:0-39353 GCF_051905915.1 Actinotignum sp. UMB0459
GTGGACGCGCGTGATCGATCTCAGGTTGATACCGCGGCTGCCGTGCGCACGCTGCCGCAACTCATCATTATTTTCATTACCTCAATTCTCACGATCCAGGGCTTCAACCTGGTTTTCCAAGACATCGGCGCGCAGCTCAACGCGGTTGAGTATGCCCCGCTTATTACCTCAATTCCCGGCATTGTGCTGGGTATTGTGTGCGTGATTTACGGTTCGCTTGGCGATTTCGTTTCCCTGCGCAAAATGATGATGGCGGGTATCGTGCTCATCGTTATCGGCTCGGTGTTGGGACTGGTGGCATCGCGGTCCTCCATCTGGGTGGTGATTATCGCCCGTGCGATTCAAACAGCGGGCACCCAGGTATCCGGGTCCGTCTACCTCGTGGTGACCACCAAGTATGTCCCCGGGGTGAAAAAGGTTCTGTATTTCGGTGTCTTCACCGCGGCCTATCAGTTCTCCACAGCCATTGGGGTGCTCGCGGCCGGATGGCTTATCACCATGTCCTGGGTGTGGCTCTTCGCGATCCCGCTCATTTCGGTGCTCTTCATCCCCACCCTGTGGCGGGGCCTCCCGGATGTTTCCGGAAAGGCCCAGCGGATTGATGTGCCCGGCTTCCTGCTGGCCGGCGTTACGGTCACGGCCCTGGTCATGTACTTCAACTCGATGAACTGGTTTTACCTGGGCGCCTTCGCGGTGCTCCTAGCCCTCTTTATCATCTACATTTCCAAGGCCAAGAACCCCTTCGTCACCCCGGAGTTCTTCCAGAACCGCCGCTACCTCATGGCGGTCTCCCTGGTGCTGCTCTTCTACTTCGGTAATTACGCCATGACGCCGCTCTTCAACCTCGCCGGTGGCATTTTCCACGGCAAGACAGCCCTGGAAATGGGCTTCGTGCTGCTCGCCGGCTACGTTGTTGCGACCGCCATGGGCGTGATGAGCGGCGCAATCGTGGCGAAAATTGGCTGCGGGATGGGAATTGTACTGGCGGGTGGAGCTGCCGCTATCGGCGCCTTCCTTGCCGCTTTCACGGTAGACGAGGGCCTGTGGGGCATTATTGTTTCGGCGGTGTTCCTCTTCGGTGGCCTGGGCTTGGCCTATGCGCCGGTGGTGGATACCGTCATGGGAACCGTGGATGTATCCGAATCGGGGCGTGCGGTGGGTATGAATGACCTGGCTATGAATATCTCACCCTCGATCGGGATCGCAATCCTCGGGTCAATGATGCCGGCGGCGGTTCGCCCGGAAGGGGTGGCCGAAGCGCAGTATCTCGCTGATTCCGCGCATAGCCTCACCCTGCTTTTCATCATCGTGGGCGCGACGTGCCTGGCTGGTTTGCTGGCCTTCTTCGCTTTCCGCCGCCAGCTTTTCCCAGCTGACGGGTGGGGGAAGGTTGCCAGTGAGGAGGCCTAGCCCGTTCGCATCGCACCGATAGGTGGTAAGTGCGTGTTTTTATAAAAGAATAATGAGCATCGCAATACCCAGCGCTGCCGCGAGTCCTCCCATTCCGAGGCTCAGGTAGCGCTGGGTTTGCGCGTGGGATCGCGCCTCGCGCAGCTCCGCCTGTGCTTCGGCCAGCTCATTGCCGGAGGTCTCCAGCTGGGCGCGGGTGGCGGCCAGCTGGGCCCGCGCTTCGCGCAGCTGCACTTCAAGAGTGCTGATCTGGCTGGTGTAACGTTCCTGATGCGCGGCGGAGGTACGTGCCGAATCTACGGTGAGGCGCGCTTCCCGAGCCCGACCCGCCGCCTCTAGGGCTGTGTAGCGCCGTCGTTCTTCTTCTAGCTGCTGCTCTAAACCGCGCACGCGCGCAACCAGGCGGGCCGCGCGCCGCATCGCGTCCTCGCTGCGGGCCTGCGCGGTCACGGCGCTTTGTTCCACGCCCGAGGCGTAGACCACGCCCGCCTCCACTTCTTTTTCACGACGGCGCAACTCCGCCACCAGGCCCTCCAGCTCGGTCACGCGGGTCTGGAGCGTGGCCGCCTCCGCGCGGGCAGCCTCGCGCTCGCCACGCAACTGCGAATTTTCCGCGCCCAACGCTTCTACTTCGCGGTGGAGCGCGGTGCATTCGCCTCGCTGCTTCGCGTGCTCCTCACGCAGCTTCTTGTGCTCACCACGCAATTTTTCGCACTCGGCGCGCAGCTGGTCACGCTCGTCCCGGAGTGTGGCTTTTCCAGTGGTGGGAGAAGGAGTGGAAGAGGGTGCGGGCGTGGAGGCACGTTTGCCGCGCGCGGGAGTATCAAGTGCCCGAGAACCGCGCCGTCGCTCCGTAGCCATGCCCCTCCTTTGTCCGCGCTTGACTCTACCTAATAAACATAGCGCGCGCAGATCCGCGCGGCCCGCCCGCGGCGGCCTTTCCTGCCTAAATACCGGGAGCGTGAGCGATGCCACTCTGGCCTCGTAGGGGCTGTGGTGGGCGCGGGGATGCCAATCCAGATGGCCCGGCCGTTTTCCGCTGGATAGGCACTACCCTTGGAATTATGACGAAGGATCAGCTCACCGGCGCGGACGGCACCGCCGCCGTCACTCAACCTGCAGCCGCAGCTCAGCTCACCCGCACGGAAACGGATTCGATGGGTCCGGTTGAGGTGCCCGCCGCGCACTATTGGGGCGCGCAGACCGCTCGCTCGCTCCAGCATTTCCCTATCGGCGGGCAGCGTTACACCTGGGGCGGCCCCCTTATTCACGCCTTTGGGTTGCTCAAAGGCGCGGCCGCCCGCTCGAATGCCGAACTCGGGGTGCTTGATCCGCAGCTCGCCACCCTTATTACTGCGGCCGCCAGCGAGGTGGCCGAGGGGGTGCTCGACGCGGAATTTCCGCTCAAGGTGTTCCAGACAGGTTCGGGCACCCAAACGAATATGAATGCCAATGAGGTGATTGCGGCGCGTGCGAATGAAATCGCCACCGGGCAGCGCGGTGGGAAAAGTCCGGTGCACCCCAATGACCATGTCAATAAGGGCCAGTCCTCGAATGATGTGTTCCCCACCGCGATGTATGTGGCGGTGGCTCGCCAGGCGCACCGCCACCTCATCCCGGCGGTGGAGAGCCTGGCGGTTACGTTCCGGGATCGCGCGAGCCGCTTCGCGGATGTGGTGATGGTGGGGCGTACCCATCTGCAGGATGCCACTCCGATCCGCTGGGATCAGGTGGTGGGTTCCTGGGCGGCGCAACTGGAGGGCGCGCTCGCGGGGGTGCGGGCAGCAGCGCGGGGTCTGTATCGGGTGGCGCTGGGCGGGACCGCGGTGGGCACCGGCCTGAATTCGCATCCGCGTTTTGCGGCGCGGGTCTGCGAGCTGCTCGAGGAGGCTACCGGTTTGCCGTTCCACCCGGCGGATGATCTGCCCGCGGCTCTGGCTGCTCACGATGACCTCGTGACGTTTTCGGCGAGCTTGCGCACACTCGCTGCCGCAGCCATGAAGATTGCGAACGATATCCGCTGGTATGCCTCGGGCCCGCGTACCGGCATCGGCGAGATCGCGATCCCCGATAACGAGCCGGGTTCTTCGATTATGCCGGGCAAGGTGAATCCGACCCAGGCGGAGGCTCTTACTCAGGTGTGCGTCGCGGTTTTCGGGTATGACGCCGCGGTGGCTTTCGCAGGCTCGCAGGGCAATTTCCAACTCAATGTGTACAAACCGGTCATGGTGTTTTCGGTGCTGGAGGCATTGCTCCTGCTCGGCGACGCCCTGCGCACTTTCGAACGTTTCTGCGCGGCCGGCATCACCCCGCGCGAGGCCGTCATTTCCGCGCACCTGGACCGGAATCTCATGTTGGTCACGGCACTTGCTCCTCATATTGGGTACGACGCCGCAGCCAAGCTGGCGCGCGCAGCTCAGGCCAGCGGGGCTTCACTACGGGAGGTCGCGCTTGCTTCGGGGCAGCTCAGCGCGGCGGATTTTGATACCTGGGTGAATCCGGCGGCTATGACTGAGCCGGAAGCTAGCTAGGTGCGCGGCGCCCGGAAGCTAGCTAGGTGGGCAGCTCCCGGAAGCCGCTACCGCAGGTCTACTCGGCTAGCAGTACTCGGGCGGGAAGCTACGGTGTTGCCGGAATGCTTTCGGGGGTAGCGGGGATGGCGAAACCGGCGCGGGCGAGGAGTTCGCGCAGGTAGGCGTGTATTTCGCGGTACCCGCGCGCGGTGGGATGCATCCACGCTTGAACATCTGAGGATGAGAAGGGGGAGACCAGCCACGCTTCTTCGTTATCACGGAATGCTTGGGCGCGCGGTTCGTGCCCGGCGAATAATGCGTGGGTGGAGGCGAAAAGGAAACGATCGGAGCCGGTTTCTTTCCGCATCTGTGCGGTGACACGTTCTTGCATGGCGTCCGCGGCATCCTGGAGCTGGGCGAGGGCCGTCCCGGCATCGTAGCTTTCCACCACCGGAGGGATGCGGTAGGAGTGTTCCGCGAAGAGCCGCGGGTAGCCGACCAGGATAGCGGTGGCCTGGCCGTGGGAGGCGGTATCGATGGCCCGCAGGAGCTCTAGGGTAGCTTCTTCGATAGCCGGGAGTGCCGCGGTTGCTGCGTTCATGGATTCTTCGCAGCTATTCGGGGTGCGGAGCACGAAGCAGGAGCTGATGATCTGGGCGAAGTTGGCGTTGTTGCCGCCGGCGGTGAGGAAAACGACCGAAGTATCCGGGGTGACGGCGTTGACTTGTTCGGCTATATCGGATGTTAGCGCCCCGGAGCACGAGGCGTTGGTGTAGCTGGCGCCGAGTTCACGGGCGAGTGGTGCGGAGTAGTTATCGGGGGAGCGCCGGCAGGTATCTTCTTCGTAAGTGCCGGCTCCGTTACCGGAGGAAAAGGAATCGCCCAGCTGCACGATGGCGGTGATGGGCCGCGGGGTGGGGGAGTGCGGCGCGCCCGCGTTGCCGGTGGGAGTGCAGGCCGCGCAGCTGAGCACCACGGCGGTAAGGGCAGCAGCGGCTCGCACGGTGCGTGCGCTGCCTAGCCCGCGGCGCACAGCGCCCGCACGCAGCATTTAGGCCACCTGCCAGGCCGCATCCGGGGTAGCGGGAAGCAGATCCTCCGGGAGGGAAACACCGGGGCGAGCCCAGACTTCGTACCGGTAACGCAGCCCGGCGCGCGAGGTGTGCCAACCTTCATGAGCGTTTCCCGGTGAGCAGAGCCGCAGCTCCCATTCCGGGGTGATTGCGGGCGCGAAAATATCAGCATCCACATCTGCATCGATAACGGTGCGGATAAGCACCTGTGAGCAGGCCCGAGTTTCGGCATAAATCCCGGCACCCCCGCATACCCAGGCGGCATCCGCCCCGGTAGCACGGGCCAGCGCGAAGGCCTCCTCAAGATTCGCGGCCAGCTGCGCACCGGGAACCTCAAAATCTTCCTGCGTGCTCACCACGATGGTGGGGGAGTGCGGCATGGGCCGCCGCCCCGCCGAAATCCAGGTTTTCCGCCCCATGATAACGGGCCGCCCGCGCACCGCCGCTCTGAAAAAGGCCGAATCTTCCGGGACGTTCCAGGGCAGCCGCAAACCCTTCGCGAGGGCATGATCACGGGCTTCCGCCCAGATTTGTGCGATGAGCATAGCTTCCTCCTAGACCGAGACCGCGCCGGTGAGCTTGGGGTGGTGTTGGTAGCCCTGGGTGGCCGAAATATCATCCATCTCATAGGAGAAGAGGGAATCTGCTTTGCGCAGCTCCAGGGTGGGGAAGGGGTAGGGTTCGCGCGAGATCTGTTCGCGCACCTGATCAAGATGGTTGAGGTAGATATGGCAGTCCCCACCCGTCCACACGAAATCACCAACATCCAGACCAACCTGCTGGGCGATCATATGGGTGAGCAGGGAATACGAGGCGATATTGAAAGGCACCCCGAGGAACATATCCGCGCTGCGCTGGTAGAGCTGGCAGGACAGCTTGCCATCCGCCACGTAGAACTGGAAGAAAGCATGGCAGGGCTGGAGCGCCATCTTATCCAGGTCCGCCACATTCCACGCGGAAACGATCATGCGCCGCGAATCCGGATTGCTGCGCAGGGTTTCCAAAAGCTGGGAAATCTGATCGATATGCCGGCCATCCGGCGCGGGCCAGCTACGCCACTGGTAGCCGTAGACCGGGCCGAGCTCTCCATGTTCATCAGCCCACTCATCCCAAATGGTGATGCCATTGCGCTGCAACCATTCAATATTGGTAGAGCCGCGCAAGAACCACAGGAGTTCCCCCTTGATGGGCTTCATGGCCACGAACTTGGTGGTGATACGCGGGAAACCATCAGCCAGGTGGTAGCGCAGCTGGCGCCCGAAGACAGAGAGGGTACCTGTGCCGGTGCGGTCCCCCTTGCGAGTTCCGTTGGCGAGGATATCGGCAAGCAGATCTTCATATTGGCGATTAATCATGAACCCATCCTACGTGGCTACTACGACAGAAAAATTGGCTGCGAAAAAGCTACCCGGCTAAGCCGCTTCGGCAAAACTTACTCGGGAAAGGCAGTATGCCGGGCGAGCGTCCTAACCCTGCGCGATGATCTCGCGGATAAGCGCGGCGTCGCGCTCCACCACTTTCGCGGCGTACTGGGCCACCTTCTCTTCGATTTTCTTGCCGACGAAAGGAATGGAGACCCGCACCTCACCGGTCACCGTGACCGTGGCCGGCCCGGGGCCGGAAACCTGAAAATCAGCGCTGGCGTGGACGGGAAGTTTGGCTTCCAGCTGCGCTGCGACGTCGTTCCCGGAACGGGTAAAGACGATGCTGGCAGCTAAACCGGAAGAAAGAAAACGCCGCGCCTGCGCGGGAAGCTGCTCAGCATCCACCTGCACCGTAAGGATCGCGCGTTCCGCGCCGGGCGTGAAAGAGGACGGTTTCGTGCGGAGCGCGGCGAGGCGACGGTCGGCGAGTTCTTCGGACATGAGGACAGCGGCGACGGCGCTCGCGGGGGCGTCGATCTCATAAGAATGTGAAAATTGCATGGCTATATTTTCCCGCATGAGTGTGACAGGAGGGAAGCACGGCCGCTTTTTTCAGCGCAGAGCCGGAGCGATGCTTGGGCGTAGCACACGTGGAATTTTTGTGTAACCAAATAATCGGGGTATCTACATCGATAAAATACGCGAGGTGTAGGTAAGGCTCGTGGAATTTGGTAACCGGAGGGCAATCTTGCCTCTGCCTAGAATCTTGGACATGTACGGCTCAAAGATAGCCTCCTACTCTTCCGTTTCCTCGACCTGAACGTAACGATTTGCGATCGGAATCCACGTCAGCATGACGATGAAAAGAACGATTGCTATTCCGAACACTGTCACCACTGGACTCCGATCTGCGCCCCAGCCAATGATCGGGTTGATGAGGATTCCAATGAGACTTCCCAGTGTGCTTGCAACGTTTAAAACCGTCGCACGGCGCTCGCTCGGAATTTCCTTGTTGGCAACTGCCCGAGTGATGGGTCCACGCGCAAACATGCTGACAATCACCAATGTGAAACCGCTGATCACACATATGGTGTGGGGAATGGTCATCAAGATGAATCCGACGACGCCGTATCCGAAAGCCAGGAGAAGACCTGCTCGCCGACCGACTCGCTCAACGATCACCCCGGAGAAATGATCGTAAACTGCCGCAGCTAATTGTGCGCCACCAACAATTGGGCGCCAAGGAACGATTACGCCACACCAAGGTGAGTGGTCTGGTAGCTGTTATCGGATCACCCAATATCTACATCCTTATTCGTGTATCAGCGTCTATGCCGTTTTCGGCCCGTTCTCGCTCTCGCTCTCGCACCAGCAACCGGTAGGCAATTTCAACGCAGCCAATCACCGCCGGGCGCGCCGCCCGCGGTTTGCCCACCGCCCGCGCCTTTCCGCTCCCGTGCCGCTTCCTCCCCGGCCAGGTCTCGCGGGGCGGGCAGACCGCGCATCCGGTCCAGGAAAACGTAGATAAGAAGAAGGATACCCAGGTAGGGCAGCCCGGCATACCAGGCTACCGGCATGAGCCAGAACAGCGCCACGAAAATCGCCAGGCAACCGGCCATGACCGCCAGGTTCGTTACCGGGGCGCCCCAGAGGCGAGCCGGAGGGAGCTCGAGTCCCAGTTGCTGGCGGCGTCGTCGAAAAGCAATATGGGTGGCCATTACTAAAGCCCAGGTGAGCAGGGTCCCCACCGTGGCGCAGCCGTACAAATACGAGAAGCCGGCCTGCGGGGACGTGAGCGCCAAAATACAGGCGACCACCATCCCCACCATCGCGAGCATGACCGCGCCGCGCGGGGTGCCTTTCGGGGTGGTGCGCGCCGCGAAAGCGGGGGCCATGCGGTCGGTGGCCAGCGCGTGAATCATCCGCGAGGAGGTGTAGAGGCACCCGTTCGCCGCGCTCAGCGCCGCCACCAGCAGCACCGCGTTCATAATATGCCCGGCCGCCGGAATTGCCGCGGCGTCCAGCGCGTGCACGAAAGGCGATTGCGAAATATCGTGGAGCGGCTCGGCGGTCACCGTCCACGGCTGCATCGCCACTACCACCGCAATCGCGCCCACGTAGAAGAGCAGCAGGCGCCAAATCATGGTGTGGGCCGCGCGCGGAATATCGTAACGGGGATTCCCGGACTCCGCGGCCGTGACGGATACCGTTTCGATACCGCCGAAAGAAAAAACGGCCATGCACGCGGCGATAAAGACCGAGCCGGCACCCAGCGGCATAAACCCGCCGTGCTCGGTGAGATTGACCAGTCCCACCGGCTCGCTCGCCGGCAGCCCCACAAAAATAATAATGAGGCCAAGAAGAATAAAGACCGAAATAGCCGCCACTTTAATCATGGAGAACCAGTATTCGGCCGTGCCGTAGAGCCGCACGGTGGCCATATTCAGCCCCACAATAAAGAGGGAACAGGCCACCGTCCCCACCGCGCTATTAAGCTGGGGCAGCCAATGCTGCAAATATTTCGCCCCCGCGGTCACCTCCGCGCCCACCGCCACGATATAGGTGACCGCCAGATTCCAGCGCGTCACAAAGGCCCCCAGATTCCCCAGGTATGCCCCCGCAATGGTGCCGTGCCCGCCGGGAACGGGATGCGCGCTGACCATCTCCGCCAGCGCCCACACCACCGAGAGCGCCAGCAACCCGGCCAGCGCGTAGGAAATAATCGTGGCCGGCCCCGCCAGCGAAATCGTGGCGCCCGCGCCGAGGAACAGCCCGGTTCCCAGCGCCCCGGACAGGGCAATCATGGCGATTTGCGGGGAGGTGAGACTGCGCGCCAGCGCGGTGTGGTGATCGGTGGCGCGAGCGCGAGACGAAGCATGGTGGCGTGCGGCCATGCGGGCTTCCCTTCGTGGATAGAACGACGACGCAGCGCGGCACCGCCCCACCCGGCCTCCACCGCCGGCGCAGCCCGGCCCTCGCACTGCCGTGAATATAACTAACGCGGAACTACTAGTGTACTCGCGTGAGCGACTACTCTTAGGGGTATGCCATCTCTCGGTCATATCTTGGAACGGTCCCAAACGCTCTCCGCTTCGCAACGCGAATGGTTGCATCAGCTGGTGGGGGACTGGCAGTTAATCTCCGATTTCTCCTTCGCTGATCTCGTGCTCGTCACCCCGCTCCAGGATGAACGCTTTATTATCGCGGCGGCCTGCCGCCCGGCCACCAATGCCACCGCGCTGGATAACGACGTGGTCAATATGACGTTCGATCCGGCCGATTCGGAGAAATTCCGGGAGATTATTGCCACCGGGCAGCGCGGCACCGTCTATATTCACGGCCTGCGTTACGAAGGTTATCCGGTGCGCCGGGCGGGGGAGGATCCTTTCGCGGTCCTCGCCCTGGTGTATTCCCAGCGCTCGCGCAAAGAAACGGTGCTGCGCCATTCTTCCTATGAGGAAATTGAAGAGCAGCTTCTCGATATGGTCACCCAGGGTCTGTTCCCGATGGAGGGTACCCCGAGCGGTTTCCGCCACGGTGCTCCGCGCGTCACGGACGGTTTCACCCATATCGATGCTGATGGTGCGGTGATTTTCAATAGCCCGAATGCGGTATCTAATCTGCATCGGCTTGGGATCCGGTCCACGTTTGAAGGCCAGCTGCTGGCCGAGCAAATCACCTCAAGTATTGACGCGGAAACCCGCCTGGATGATGCGCTGCCGGTGGTGCTGCTCGGGCGCGCCCCGTGGATGACGGAACTGGAATTACGCGGGGCGGTGCTTTCCCTGCGGGCGGTGCCGTTGTGGAAGGACGGCAAGCACGTGGGCGCCGTCGTGCTGTCGCGCGATATTAGCGAGCTGCGCCGGCGCGAATTGGAACTGGTCAGCAAAGACACCACGATCCGCGAAATTAACCATCGCGTGAAAAACAATCTGCAGACAGTTTCCGCGCTGTTGCGGATGCAGGCGCGCCGCGCGGACGACAAAAAAGTCATCGAGGTGCTTTCCGAGGCGCAGCGCCGCGTGGAAACCATCGCCCTCGTCCACCAGATCCTGTCGCAAACGGTCGATGAAATCGTGGACTTTTCCGAAGTCCTCACCCCGCTTATCACCATGGCTACCGATATCGCCTCCACGGATGTGCGCGTTTCCTCCGAGGTGCGCGGCGAATTCGGAATGGTGGACGCGAATACTGCCACCCGCCTGGCAGTTGTCCTCAACGAACTGGTCTCCAACGCGGTGGAGCACGGGCTGCCGCACGGCGGACATATTGTGGTGAGTGCGGAGCGCGCGGGCGATGTCCTCACGGTGCAGGTGAGCGACGACGGCGTGGGCGTGCCCACCACCGGCGTCAAGCAGGGCCTGGGTACTCGGATTGTGCGCACCATGGTGGAAGGCGAATTGCACGGCACCATTAAATGGGAGGCCCGCCCCGGCGGTGGTACCACCGTGACGCTCACTATTAACGTGACGGCCGGGCTGCCTCCCACGGATGAAAAATAGTTTCCGTTCCCAGCGTGCTGGAAGATTAAATACGACGACGGCGCTCTGCCGGCAGGGGTAATTTCGCCCCGGATTCCCGATAAACAATGGCGAGGTCTCGCGATCGTGATTCGCGGAACCTCGCCATGCGGGGCTTGTGATTCAGCCTAGCGGTACTCCGGGGCGGTTCGCCTTAGGAGGCAAGTTCGCGCACTCGCCGCGCGCGGGCGGTGCGGCGGCGCAGCCGGCGGCGTTCATCTTCAGAGGTGCCACCCCACACGCCGGAATCCTGGTTGTGTTCGAGCGCGTAGCTGAGGCAGTCTTCACGGACGGTACATTCCTGGCATACTCGCTTCGCCCGATCCGTCTGGGCCAGGGCCGAGGCCGAACTACCAATCGGGAAGAAAAGTTCCGGGTCTTCCGTCAGGCACGCGGCATGCGAACGCCAATCCATGAATCCTCCTTTTCCCCGCCACTCGCGGGGTATTCCCGCTCCTGCGGGATAGCTGCATGTGAGACCCATATATCTTGGCAAAGAGCAGCGCCGCGGTAAAGAGTCCACCGGTGTGATATTTCAAGGCCCGCGCTTTTCGAAGTTCTCTCTTGTTATTCCAGGCTTAAACGACTATGGGCGGCCCGCCGTGCGCTGCGGGTTTGAGCTAAACCCGCCGTGAGGGACAATAGGGGCATGAGCATTGATGAGGCCCGGCGCCGCTGGAATGAGATTGCCCCCACGCTGACTCGCGCGCAGATCGCCTACCATTCCGGGGCGGACCCGCTCATGACGGATGATCACTACGACCGCCTCATTCACGAGCTGCGTGATCTGGAAGCGCGCTACCCGGAGCTCGCGGTGGCAGATTCCCCCAGCCGCGCCGTCGGAGCGCCGGTGGGGGACGCAGCGGTGCCCGCGGCGCAGCCTTTCGCCCCGGTCACGCACCGTGAACGCCTGTACTCCCTGCAAGACGTTTTTTCTCTCGAGGATCTCCGTGCCTGGTACGCCGCGCTCCCGGGAGAATCCGGGGCCGCTAGCGCCGCTCCGCAAATACCCAGTGCCGCTCTTGAAACGCCCAGCGCCGGCACCGCGGTCACCGCGGAAGCGAAAATCGACGGTCTCGCCATCAACTTGCGCTATGACAATGGCGCGCTGACGGTAGCCGCCACGCGTGGGGACGGCGTGACCGGGGAAGATGTCACCCGCAATATCGCCACCATCCCCGCCATTCCGCAGCGCCTGCACGGTAACGCTATCCCGGAGGTCATGGAAGTGCGCGGGGAAGTTTTCTTCCCGCTCGCTGACTTCGCCCGGTTCAACGCCGACCAGCGTGAGCGCCGCGCAGCGGCCGAACGCGAGCGGGACGCTGCGCAACAGGCCGGGGATACCGCAGCGGTGCGCGAAGCCAATCGCATTATCCGCTCCTGCCGCGAATTCGCGAACCCGCGTAACGCCGCGGCCGGCTCGCTGCGGCAAAAAGACCCGGCCGTCACCGCCTCCCGTCCGCTCTCCTTCATCGCCCACGGCATCGGCGCCCTCGCGGGGGTGCCGGACTCCCTGGCGGAAGCGCTGTCCACCCAGGCCGGCGTATACGAAGCTTTCGCAGGCTGGGGCCTTCCCATTTCTCCCTATACGAAACTTGTCTCTACCTGGGAAGATATCGAGGCATTCGTAGCGGATCTGGTCGCCCACCGCCACGACCTCCTCCACGGTATCGACGGCGCCGTCCTCAAAGTCAATGACCGGGCGCGCCAGGCCGAGCTCGGCTACACCTCCCGCGTCCCACGCTGGGCCATCGCCTATAAATACCCGCCCGAAGAAGTAGAAACCACCCTTCTGGATATCCAGGTCAATGTGGGACGCACCGGGCGCGCCACTCCCTACGCCATTATGGAGCCGGTCCTGGTGGACGGCTCGGTTGTCACTCAGGCCACCCTCCACAACCGCGAAGAAGTAGCCCGCAAAGGCGTACGCATTGGCGACGTCGTTATCGTGCGCAAGGCCGGGGATGTCATCCCCGAAGTGGTCGGCCCGGTCCTCATGGAACGTGACGGCACCGAACGCGAATGGGTAATGCCCCGCGCTTGCCCTTCCTGCGGAGCCACCCTCGCTCCCGCCCAGGAAGGCGATGTGGATATGCGCTGCCCCAATGCGCAATCCTGCCCCGCCCAGCTGGCCGAACGCGTGGTCCATATCGGTTCACGCGGAGCGTTGGACGTGGAGGCCCTCGGGGAAGAAACCGCGCTGTGGCTCACCAACCCCGATGCCCGGCGCCGCGAAGCCCTTATCGCGCTCGCCAGCGGCCACCGCCTCGAGATAGAAGGTGCGGACGGGCGTAAGAAAACCCTGCGCCTCACGCGCGAGGTGGCACGCGAACTCGGAATTGTGGACGACGACGGCGCCATCCTCGACTCGGAGGTGATTATCCCGCCTGAAACAGCCCGCAGCCTGGGCGTTCCCGCAGCCCAAGAACCGATACTTCACAGCGAAGCCGGACTCTTCGCGGTGCAAGCCACGGATGTGGCCGATACCTGGGTATGGAAAGAAATCCGCAGCGCCGGCCAACCCACCGGCGACTACCGTTACGTGCGCGCCGCCTGGACCAAACCCACCTGGGGCACCAGCGCCGGCCAGCGCGTCATCACCAAGGAGAGCGAACCGGGCAAAGCCCTCCTCACCATGCTCACCGAACTGGAGAAAGCCCGCGGGAAAGAACTGTGGCGCAAACTCGTGGCCCTCTCGATCCGCCACGTCGGTCCCACCGCGGCCCGCGCGCTCGCGGCCGCTTTCCCGGAGCTGGCGCTACTGCGCGCGGCTTCCGTGGAGGAGCTTTCCGCGGTGGATGGCGTAGGGGATATTATTGCCCGCTCCTTTAAAGAATGGTTCGAGGTGCCCTGGCACCTGGAGATTATTGAGCAATGGGAAGCTGCCGGGGTAGTTTTCGCTGATGACACCGCGGCTGCCGAGCAGATTCCCCAAACCCTGGCGGGAATGACGATTGTGGCCACCGGCTCCCTGGAAGGCTATACCCGAGATTCGGTCAAAGAGGCAATCCTCGCGCACGGCGGGAAGGCCGCCGGCTCGGTCTCGAAGAAAACTACCGCGGTGGTGGTGGGGGAGAATGCCGGATCGAAGGCTGCCAAGGCTGAAGAACTGGGTATTCCGCGGTTGAGCGAAGCGGAATTCACCGAGCTGCTGCGCACCGGCCAGCTGCCCGAATAGTTTCCCGCCGCGCCGTTACAGCAGCGGCGCCAGCGGAGCCATCACCTTTTCTGTTACCCGCGCCAGCGCACCGCGCTTATCCCATTCCTCCAGGGTGAGCTCGCGGGTATTGCGCAGGTCGAATTCAAAAATCTTCTCCATGACGGCCGCGAAACCGGCGTCGTGAATCGACATATTAATTTCGAAATTCCCCCGCAGGGAGAGTCGGTCAATATTCGCGGTGCCCACGGTGGACCAGGTGGAATCCATCGTCATGGTTTTCGCGTGAATCATGGCGTCCTGGTAGAGGAAAATACGCACCCCGGCACGCAGCAGCCGCTCGTAATGCGGCCGCCCCACCCAGTCCGTATAAATATGATTGGAGTACTGCGGGATAAGAATCCGCACGTCCACCCCGCGTTCGGCCGCGTTGGTCAGTGCATCGAGCATGGGCGCATCGGGAATGAAATAGCCCATGGTGATCCAAGCCCGCTGCGAAGAGCGCGCCAGCGCATCTAAATACAGCGAAGAAATAGGATAAGTATTATGCGCGGGGGAATTTGTGACCGCCCGCATGCGCGAATCCCAATGGTGGGTGAGCGCGCGGCGGAGGGTGGGATGGTCGCGTTTACGGTAGGCATTCCACATGTCCACAAAAGCCACGTCCAGCTCCCATACCGCGGGTCCCTCCACACGCAGGTGGGTATCGCGCCATTCGGTCACGTACAGGCCGCCGATATTGTAGCCGCCCACGTAGCCGACCCGCCCGTCCACGGTCAGGATCTTGCGGTGATCGCGCCCCTTGTCGCGCGAACGCCCGGTGAGGATACCGGTGCGCACCAGCGGGAAATTCATCCAGTGCAGGTTCGCGATGCGCGGCGGGTGCCGGAAGGAGGGCGGTTGGTTGAGATTGCCCCAGGTGTCCAGCAGTACGTGCACCTGCACCCCGCGGTGGGCCGCGGCGATGAGCGCATCGCGAAAACGGTGCCCAACATGGTCCGCCTTGACAATAAACCACTCGAAATAAATATGATCCCGCGCATTATTAATATCAGCGAGCATGGCGCGGTACACATCCGCAGCACCCGTATAGAGCATCGCGTGGTCGCGCCCGACCTGCACCTCTTGCGGGGGCAGGTGCGGATAAGAATTGACCGGTGGGGTGCGGCGCTTGCGCATTTCATCTACAACGACGACGGCGCCCGCGGCGGCCAGCGGCGCCGCGGCCGCGAGCATGCCCGCAGTGCGCAGCACTCGGCGCGAAGTCCACTCAGTCATAGCGCCAATTGTAGACGGTGCGCCATCGCGCGGTGCAACCGCGTAGACTTGAGCCATGTCGTCATTTTCTAAGGAAGAGGTAGCGCGCCTAGCGGACCTGTCCCGCATCGCCCTGACGGATGCCGAGGCCGAAAAAATGGCCGGTGAACTTTCCGTCATCGAGGATGCAGTGAAAGCGGTATCCGAAGTTGTTACGCCGGATATTCCCTTTACCTACAATCCGCTCCCGCTGGCCAATGTCAAACGCCCCGATGTTCCGGGGGAAACTCTTGATCGTGAGGAAGTCCTCGCCGCGGCCCCGGCCGCCGAAGAAGGTAAGTTCCTCGTCCCGCGCATTATGGGGGAGGAATAAATGAATAGCTTGTTGCTGAAATCTGCCGCGGAACTCTCCGCGCTGCTGCGCGCGGGGGCCATCACCTCCGTCGAACTCACCACCGCCTGCTTGGATCGCATTGAGGCGCTCAACCCCAAGGTCAATGCTTTCCTCTACGTGGATCGGGAAGGCGCCCTGGAGGTTGCCCGCGGGGTGGATGCCGCCCGCGCGGAAGGCGTGGAACTCCACCCGCTTGCCGGTATTCCCATCGCGGTGAAGGACAATATTTGCACCCGCGGGATTCCCACCACCGCGGCCTCGAAAATCTTGGCCGGGTGGCGCCCGCCGTACGATGCGAGCGTCGTCGTAAAAATTAAAGAAGCCCGGCTCCCTATCGTGGGCAAGACCAATATGGACGAATTCGCGATGGGTTCCTCCACGGAACATTCCGCTTTCGGACCCTCGCGCAACCCCTGGGATCTGGATCGAATCCCGGGTGGTTCGGGTGGCGGCAGCGCCGCGGCCGTCGGTGCCTTCATGGTGCCGCTCGCCCTCGGTTCTGATACCGGCGGCTCGATCCGCCAGCCTGCCGCGGTAACCGGAACGGTGGGTGCCAAGCCCACCTACGGGGCGGTTTCGCGCTTCGGCCTCATCGCTATGGCGTCCTCGCTGGACCAGATCGGGCCGGTGACCCGCACCGTGGAAGATGCCGCGCTGCTCCAGGAGCTGCTCAGCGGGCACGATCCCCACGATTCCACCTCGCTTCCCGAAACTCCTTCCGGCCTGGTGGCGGCCTGCCACGGCGAAGCCGGGAGCTGGGAAGGTGCTGGCGCGGATCCGGAGCGGCCGCTCGCGGGCCTCAAGGTGGGCCTCGTGGAAGAAATGCACGGGGAAGGCTACGCGCCCGGCGTGCTTGAAGCTTTCGAAAACGCGGTGGCGCGCATGCGCGAACTCGGCGCGGAAACGGTGGAGCTTTCCTGCCCCAGTTTCCACTACTCGCTGGCCGCCTACTATCTCATTATGCCCGCCGAAGTCTCCTCCAACCTGGCCCGTTTTGACGGGATGCGCTACGGCCTGCGGGTGGAACCCGAAGAGGGGCCGGTCACCGCGGAAACCGTGATGCGCGCTACCCGCGCGGCCGGTTTCGGTGAGGAAGTCAAGCGGCGCATTATTTTGGGCACCCACGTGCTCTCCGCCGGAAACTTCGATGCGTTCTACGGCGCGGCGCTGCGGGTCCGCACCCTGGTGCAGCGTGACTTGGAGCAGGCTTTCTCCCGGTGTCACGTGATCGTTTCGCCCACGTCGCCCACGGTGGCTTTCCCCTTCGGCTCGAAAACGAACGATCCGCTGGCCATGTACCTCAACGACATCGCCACCATTCCCGCCAACCTGGCTGGAATCCCGGGTATTTCGCTGCCGGCCGGGCTTTCGGAAGGGCTCCCGGTAGGCTTGCAGATTCTCAGCCCGGCCCGGGCCGATGCCCTCATGTACCGGGTGGCCGCGGCCATCGATACTGCGCTTGGACACAACGTCCCCGCTGCCTGCCCCGCGCGGGATTGGGAGGAATAAAGCATGGATGAACTCATGAATTACGAGGACGCCGTCGCGCGTTTCGACCCGGTGATCGGGTTGGAAGTACACGTCGAACTGTCCACACAAACCAAGATTTTCGACGCCGCCCCGGTGGCTTTCGGTGCCGAACCCAATACCGATGTGCAGCCGGTTTCCCTCGGGCTTCCCGGTTCGCTCCCGGTGGTCAATGAGGCGGCGGTGGAATACGCGGTGAAGCTGGGCCTGGCCCTCAATTCCCGCATTAACGAGCTCTCGCGTTTCGAACGTAAGAACTACTTCTACCCGGATCTGCCCAAGGCCTACCAGATCACCCAGAACGCCCAGCCGATTATCCTGGGCGGCTATCTGGATATTGAGCTGGCGGACGGCACGCCCTACCGTTTCCCCATTGAACACGCGCATCTGGAAGAAGATGCCGGGAAGAACACCCACGTGGGTGGGGCGGATGGGCGCCTGCAGGGGGCGCGCTACTCGCTGGTGGATTACAACCGTTCCGGCGTGCCGCTCATTGAGATCGTTTCCGACCCGGCTACCGGGGTGGGGAAGAACGCCCCGGAGATCGCCGGCGCCTACGTGCGCGGGATCCGTGAACTGGTGCGGGCGCTCGGCATTTCCGAGGGGCGGATGGAGCGCGGAAATATTCGCGCGGATGTCAATGTCTCCCTGCGGGAAAGCCCGGATGCTCCTTTCGGTACCCGTACCGAAACGAAGAATGTCAATTCCTTCCGCGGTATTGAAAACACCATTCGCTACGAGATTTCCCGCCAGGCGGCGATCTTGGCTGCCGGTGGCACGATCCTCCAGGAAACGCGCCATTACAAGGAAGAAATCCAGGGCACCATCGCCGGGCGCGTGAAGTCCGACGCGGATGACTACCGCTACTTCCCTGAACCGGATTTGGTCCCGGTGATCTGCACTCCGGATTACGTGGAGAAGGTGCGTGCGGGGCTGCCCGAATTGCCGGCCGCGAAGCGCGCCCGCATTACCGAGGAATGGGAACTTTCCCCGGAGGAATTGCGCGATCTTATTAACGCTGGCGCGGTGGATCTGGTAGACGCCACTGTGCGGGCCGGGGCAACGCCCGCCGGAGCCCGCAAGTGGTGGATGGGCGATATCGCCCGCTACGCCAAGGATAACGACGTCGAACTCGAGGATGCACCCATTACTCCGGCCGCGGTGGCCGAGCTGGACGGACTCATCCAGAGCGGGCGCCTCAATGACAAACTGGGGCGCCAGGCGCTGGCGGGAGTCCTCGCCGGGGAAGGCAGCCCGGAGGAAGTTGTTGCCGCACGTAACCTGGAGATCGTTTCCGATAGCGGGGCCCTGGAGAAGGCCGTGGATGAGGCACTGGCTGCTAATCCCGACGTCGTCGAAAAAATTCGCGGTGGAAAGGTGCAGGCTGCCGGTGCAATTATCGGTGCCGTGATGAAGGCGACCCACGGTAAGGCCGACGCCGGTGCCGTGCGCGCTCTCATTATGGAGCGTGCCGGCGCGCAGTAGTACCCGGTGGTATGCCGGTAAGGGCCCGAAATATCTCATGAAGGAGGCGCAGGTGGCGCGAACACAAGCAGGTACGGACGGACTGTCGGAACCGGGCGGAGCCGCGCGAGCTAACGGAGCCGCGCGCACTGGAGGCGCTGCACGAACTGACGGAGCCGCGCAGTTCGCGCCCCCGCCCTCCGAACGTGAGATTTTCGCGGCCCACGAAGGTGGAAAACTCGAAACTCACGCGACCGCCGCTATCAACAACCGGGAAGACCTGGCTCGGGTATATACGCCCGGGGTGGCGCGAGTGTGCGAAGCAATTCACGCCGAACCGGAACTGGCCCGCCGCTACACGGTGAAATCCAATACCGTGGCGGTAGTGACAGACGGAACTGCGGTGCTCGGCCTGGGCGATATCGGGCCGCTCGCTTCTCTTCCCGTGATGGAAGGCAAGGCCGCGCTTTTCAAGCGTTTCGCCGGGGTGGACGCCTGGCCGGTACCCCTAGATACCACGGATACCGAGGAAATCATCGCTGCGGTACGAGCCATCGCGCCCGCGTATGCCGGTATCAATCTGGAAGATATCTCCGCCCCGCGCTGCTTCGAGATCGAGAAACGCCTGCGTGCGGAACTTGATATCCCAGTCTTCCACGACGATCAACACGGCACCGCGGTTGTGGTGCTGGCCGCCCTCATGACGGCACTACGCGTAGTGGGGAAGCGGCCGTCCGACGCGCGCGTCGTGGTATGCGGAATCGGTGCCGCTGGCACCGCGATTATCCGCTTGCTCCTCGAATACGGGGTGCGGGATATCGTTGCCGTGGACCGCTCCGGAACGCTCGGGCCGTTCCGGAGCGAAACCAACCCGGGGCATGCCTGGGTTGCGGCCCGCACCAATCCCCGCCAGATCGACGGCGATGTGCGTGGGGCTCTGCGCGGTGCGAATGTTTTTATTGGCGTTTCCGGCCCGAATATTCTCGACGGCGCAGCTCTGGACACCATGGCTGATAACGCCATCGTTTTCGCCCTGGCCAATCCCACCCCGGAAATTGCCCCCGAAATAGCGCGCGAACACGCCGCGGTGGTAGCAACCGGCCGTTCGGATTACCCCAACCAGATCAATAACGTGCTGGCTTTCCCGGGGATATTCCGCGGTTTACTCGATGCGCATGCCACGGAAGTTAGCGACGCGATGCTGCTGGCCGCAGCGCAGGCCCTTGCTGATCTGGTGGGGGAGGATGCTCATCCGGATTACATCATCGTTTCCGCTTTTGACGAGCGCGCGGCAGCTGCCGTGGCGCAGGCGGTTCGCGAAAGTGTAGAGGAGTCCTAGGAGTCTCCATCGAGGCTATCGAGATGTAGTTTTCCCTGGTTTTGTTTGGTTTTTTGGGGTGTTTGGGTGGGGTGTGGTGGGTGTCTCGTTGGTGTGGTTTGTGTTTTGGGTGGTGGGCTTGTAAGCTTCTGATCCGAACGGTAAGCCTGGTAACACTGATCCGCTCAACCCTGACTCGGATGGCGATGGTGTGAATGACGGTGATGAAGTTACCGGCAAGCACAACAACGGTAAGCCGACCAACCCGAACAAGGCCGATACCGATGGTGACGGCGTGACGGATGGGGATGAGAAGAAGGACGGAACTGATCCGAACAACCCGGACACCGACGGTGATGGACTCACTGATGGTGACGAGAAGAAGATCGGTACTGATCCGAAGAATCCGGATACTGATGGTGATGGTATCAATGACGGTGATGAGGTCAATGGCACCAAGAACCCGTTCAAGGACGATAAGTCTGATCCGAACGGTAAGCCTGGTAACACTGATCCGCTCAACCCTGACTCGGATGGCGATGGTGTGAATGACGGTGACGAAGTTACCGGCAAGCACAACAACGGCAAGCCGACCAACCCGAACAAGGCCGATACCGACGGTGACGGCATCAACGACGGTGACGAAATCAAGAACGGCACCGATCCGTTGGATCCGAACGATCCGGGTAAGCCGGCACCGAAGCCCAAGAAGGTCAAGAAGACTCTTCAGGTAACTGGTGCGACGAGCGTTGGTCTTGCTGGCACTGCGGCACTTCTGTTGCTTGCTGGCGGGCTCGCGGTGACGCGGCGCCGTAAGGCATAGCTGCTGAACTAATCGAATAGTACAAGCGAGGGGCTGGTAGAGAATCCTCTGGAGGGATTCTCTACCAGCCCATCCTTGACGGTTGAAGCCGAGTTCACCATTACGAAAGCGACCTCCGCCACGGCCCAGGAAATGCCCGCCCGCATGCACTACGCTGGTGATGCCGCGGTGTGGCACGGCGGCTTCCCTGAGATCGAAAAGGTAGCTCGTCATGTTTGAGACACTGTGCTGCGCCCGCGAATGGACGTTGCGCCCGGGTAGCCTGCTGCGGCGCTCGCTGGTCTGCCTCATCGGCGTGATCCTCACCGCCGTCGGTATCACGGTGGCCCTCAAAGGCCACGCCGGCGTGGATCCCTTCACCGCCCTTCTCCAGGGCGTCAGCCACATCACCGGCCTGTCCTTCTCCTGGGTGGTCCCGGTGGTCAACATCGCCCTCATCGCCCTTATTTTCCCCTTTGATCACAAAGTCCTCGGGCTGGGCACCGTTCTCAACTTCACCCTGGTCGGCGTGCTCGTCACCAGCTTCACCGGCATCCTCGACTCCATCTACGTTTTCACGTATTCAATCCCCGGGATGCTTGCTCACCTCGCCATCGGCCTGGTGATTTTTGCGTTGGGGCTCTCCCTCTACATCACCCCGGATATCGGCCAGGGCGCCGCCGACTGCATCGTCCCCGTCCTCCTGCGCCGCTTCCCGGGCCACTCCTACCGCACCTTCCGTGTGGCCCAGGACTTCATCGTGGTCCTCATCGCCCTCGTGCTGTTCCGCTTCGATCTGAGCAGCGGCGTCATCGGCATTGGCACCGCGATTATGGCGCTGGGAATTGGCGTCGTCGTCGATTTCTTCAACCGCACCGTCGCGTACCGTCTTGTTGGTACGACGGCGTCCTACACGGCACGCCCCGCCCCCGCTATCACCGAGGAATAAGGTGCGGGGGCGGGGCTGCGGCGCCGTCGTTAATTCTGTTCGCAACCGCTACCCGAACCACCTCCGCACCGCGGCCACGATTTCCCGATCAAAGGCATCATCGGAGTGATGCGCCGCGATCCACTCACGGAAACTCCCTCCGCAGGCAACATCCAGATCCGCCCGGCACTGCGCGGTGCGGGTGAGAATCCGGGTGAGCATAGCCGCCGCTGCCGCCGTATCCCCGTCCGGGTAGAAGAAGGGATAATTCTCCGGCAGGAGCGCGCGTGCCCAGGCCACATCCGGAAACACCCCGAGCGCCCCGGCCCCCAGCGCCTCCACGTAAGACAGCCCGTAGGATTCTTCCGTGGCGGTGGCCAGGAAGGCCGTGGTATGCGCGAGGGCTTCATAATACGAGGTGCGGGTGTCCGTGAGTGGCCCCACGTGCATCCACGGCAAGCGCGAATACGTCATCGCCTTCTCGGACACCAGGTGTGCTTCGTGTAGGCGCATCTCCACCGTGAGGGGAATAAACTCCTGCACCCTTGTCAGCACGTCCATAAAGAAATCGGGGCGTTTGCGCGGGGACAGGTAGATCGCCGGATAGAGCACCACCGGAACTTCCGGTTCGCGCCGCTCCTGCACGTGGTCGAGGCGGAAACCGAGATTCACCCAGCCGAGCTTGAGCCGCCCCGCCAGCGGGGGCACCGTCCACTTATTGACCATCTCGCGGATTTCCCCGGCGGTGCGCTCCGAATTCGCGAAAGTGGGGAAGAGCGCGCAGGAAAGTGCCACCGGGGCGATCTCTTCCGCGCTTTCCAGGGTGGACACCGGCAGCCACACAAAATTCATAAGGCGCGGGGCGGCGTGGCCAGCCTTGCGCAGGCGTTCCCACAGGGCTGGAGTGTCATGCACATCCATGGTGATAACCACCGTATCCGGGGCAAGATCTTCCGCGGGTACTGCCCTCGGATCAAGAACCGCGGCACCCGGGAAAATACGCAGAAGGCGACGCAGCAGGGTGGCACCGGCATCCTGGCCGGCGATATTTCCTTCCGGGCTGATCTGGGCGCCGGACCAATGCACGGCAATATTCATGCCAGGACTCCTTTCTCGGGTTCGGATCCGGTCTCAAACCGAGATTGCGGTTCGAGTGCCGGCTCGGATTCAGGCGAAGATTCAGGCAAGGGCTCATCCAGCAGCGGATCCTCCGTGGAGGCCTGGATTCGCATGCTGTAGAAGGAACGGTAAATAAAGACAAGCGCGAGTGCCCCGAAGCACACCGCCAGGCCGGTGACCACCGCGGTGAGATTCTGGGCGTTGAGACTCACGGCCAGCTCCACGGCGAGCAGCCCGAAGAGTGTCGTGAATTTAATAATCGGGTTGAGAGCCACCGAGGAGGTGTCCTTGAAAGGATCGCCCACGGTATCGCCCACGATGGTGGCATCGTGGAGTGCGGTGCCTTTCGCGTGCAGATCCACCTCCACGATCTTCTTTGCATTGTCCCAGGCCCCGCCCGCATTCGCCATATAAATAGCCTGGTAGAGGCCGAAAATAGCAATGGAGATGAGGTAGCCAATAAAGAAGTACGGCTCGATAAAAGCGAAGGAGAGGGTAGCGAAGAAAACCGCTAGGAAAATCGTGAGCATTCCCTGCTGCGCGTACTGGGTACAAATTTCGACGACGCGCCGCGAGTCATCATGGGAAGCCCGCTCCGCATTCTTATCCAGATGGATGGAATCCTTGATGAACTCCACCGCCCGGTACGCTCCCGTGGTCACCGCTTGCATGGACGCCCCGGAGAACCAGAAGATCACCGCGCCTCCGCTAATAATCCCCAGCAGGAACGGGGCGTGCATAAGAGACAGCATCTCGATCCCGCTGGTCAGCCCACCGGTCAGCCCGATAATAATGGAGAAAATCATCGTGGTGGCACCCACCACCGCGGTGCCGATCAGCACCGGCTTCGCGGTCGCCTTGAAAGTATTGCCGGCGCCGTCGTTCTCCTCCAGCATGAGCTTGGCACGATCCCACTGCGGGGCGAAACCAAAACCGGAACGAATATCGGCATCGATATCCGGAAGCGCTTCAATGCGGGAGAGCTCGTAGACCGACTGGGCATTATCGGTGACCGGACCGTAGGAATCCACCGCGATAGTGACCGGGCCCATGCCCAGGAAACCAAAAGCCACCAGCCCGAAAGCGAAAACAGCCGGCGCCAGCATGAACTCACCGAGCGTGGCATCCGCGATCACGAAAGCCCCGGCCATAAGCCCCACGATGGTGATACCCAGCCAGAAAGCGGAGAAATTACCGGCCACTACACCGGACAGAATATTGAGGGATGCTCCGCCCTGGCGCGAACTTTTCACCACTTCACGCACGTGCCGCGAGGTCGTGGACGTGAAGACTTTCACCAGCTCCGGGATGAGCGCCCCCGCGAGAGTCCCGCAGGTCACGATAGTGGCGAGTGCGAGCCACAGTGCGCCGTCGTGCCCACCCAAAACGAGCCAGGAGATCCCATACACGCAAGCAATGCAGAAAATCGAGGTGAGCCACACGAGTGAACTCAGCGGTTTTTCGAAATTGAGGGTGGTGACGCTGGCGTAGCGGGTAGCAGCCAGGCGCGCATTGAGCCCGTAGGCCAGCGCCGAGGCAATAATCATGGCCACCCGCACCGTGAACACCCACACCAGCAGAGTGGCTTGCAAGGCTGGATCATGCACGGCCAGCACAATAAAGGTCACCAGCGCCACCCCGGTCACGCCGTAGGTTTCGAAACCGTCAGCGGAAGGCCCCACGGAATCCCCGGCATTATCGCCCACGCAGTCGGCGATGACACCCGGGTTACGCGGATCGTCCTCATCAATTTTGAAAACGATTTTCATCAGGTCGGAGCCGATATCGGCAATTTTCGTAAAAATACCACCGGCGATCCGCAGCGCTGAAGCGCCCAGCGATTCCCCGATGGCAAAGCCAATAAAGCAGGCCCCGGCCACATCCGCGGGCAGGAACAGCAAAATGACGAGCATCATGAGCAGTTCCAGGGAAATGAGCACCATCCCGATGGACATCCCCGAACGCAGCGGCACCTGGTGCAGCGGGAGGGGCCGCCCGCGCAGCGACGCGAAAGCTGTGCGCGCATTGGCCAGGGTATTCACGCGAATCCCGAACCACGCCACCGCGTAGGACCCTCCCATACCCAGCAGCGAGAACGCCACCACGATCGCGAGCTTGCCCCAGGTGAAACCAACGAGGAACTTGTAGTAGACCACGATAACCGCGGTAATAAAGGCCCAGAGCACCAGCAGGAACCGCCCCTGTTTAACCAGGTAGGCCTTGCAGGTTTCGTAAATCAGGTCCGCGACCTCGGCCATGGCCCGATGCACCGGAAGTTTGCGTAGATTCATATACGTGATGAGCCCGAAGCACAGCCCCAGCACGCATACCCCCACTCCGATGAGGAGCAGCAGCCGGCCGGAGACCCCGCCCACCGCGCTCACACCCGAGAGATCGGGCAGTACTATATTTGCTTCACCTCCGTGCGCAGTTGCCTCACCGGCGGGCGCGCTCGCGGAAGCGGCGCACGAACCTAGGGCAACGGGAGCCAGCGTGAGCGCCCCGAGCAGGGGGAGCAGCCGGCGTGGACGCGAGGTGTTCTTGTGTGTGGATACAGAAAAACAACGTCCCATAATTACCTCGACATAAAATGATGAGGCTCCTTTGCCTCTCTTTTATCCTAGGCCGGCTGAGTCACCAGTTTTTGGGACCAGGTACGACGACGCCGCTGCCGCGCGCGCACCACCGTGGCCGCGCAGGGGCGGGTTGGCCGGCGCGCCTAGGCCCGAGGTCCCGCGATGGGTGGGTTTTTCAGTGCGGGTAGGGCGCTTTCGCCGCGGGGGCCTTTCGGGGTGGTCGGGTGGGCACTCTGAGCCGGGCGGGCCGGACCGGGCGTTCTGAATCGGGCGGGCCGGACCGGCGAGGCACTATGTGTTTTCAGAGCTGTACTGCAATTGTTGTACATGCGAAGTACACCTTGGGAAAAGTGCCCCGCCCCGCCGCCGCGGAGTTTATGCTCGAAGGGCTCGCGAGGCGGATTGTGGATGTGGATTGCCTGGCGGTGGGGTGAGGCATATCGGTATGCCGGTGTCGCGGGTGGGTGTGGTTGGCGTAGTGGTACTGGAGAACATCGGACCTGACAGAGTGGTACTGCACGACAGAAAAACGGGTACTGGTTGTAGCTCCAGTACCACTTTGTTTGTGATCGTCGCGGGCGCCCTATCGGAGACCGAAAAATGCATCTTCTCGACCTGAGGACGTGTAGAAAGCAACGCTATGACGGTGGGGGCCACAGAAAGCAACGCCGGCGCATGATTTGGAAAACTTAATGTATTTGCTGTTGCATTTTGTGTGGAGCGGAAAAGCGAGACACGTGGAAGTGGGACAAAGCACCGCTCCCCGAACGGCGGACCGAAGTCCGAAGTTCGGGGAGCGGTGTTGATGGCCAGTTTCCAGCCCGTTCCAGCCCGGCGGCGACCGCCAGCCTGCGCATTCGGCCAGCTCAGCGGCTGGCGCGGATCCAGCGCCCGGCGGCGACCGCCAGCCCAGCGCCCAGCGCTCAGCGCTCAGCGCTTAGCAGCAGCCGGTGGAGACATTCTCCTCGTCGAAAGCTGCGCGCTGGCGCCAGAACTCGCGCTTGGCGAGCGGCGGATGATCGGGATGCTCACGGGCGTGCCGAGCTACGTATTTCTCGTAGGCCGATTCGCCGGTGAAGTCCCGCCACAGGCTGCGAGCTCGTGCCGCGAAGGCACGAAGCTGGGTAATGAACATGGGCCTGATCTCCTAGCGCTGGGCGGACTCGGAAGAATCCGAGTCGCTGGCAGAGCCCGCCGTGCCCGGTTGCGCCGTCGTCGTACCAGAACCAACGCCAGCACCCTTACGGTGATCGTAACCGGGAATCAATGCAGGATCGCCCACGGCGGCGTATTCCGCCACCACCTTCTTCTCCAGCTTGGTCGGGAAGAGCTGGGTGGGTGCGTAGAAGTTGGACTCCTGGTAGGGATCCTCGGAAGTCACGTACTTCTTCGCGGCAATCACCCGGATGATCTTGATAATCGCGCAAACCAGCACGAAGGCCACCGTGGCCAGGAAGATCACAGAGAGCCATCCCTGGATGAAGGTGTTACGCACAATCGCGGACTGGATACCGATGGCCTCGGTATCGCCCGCGGCCTGCGCTTTGGCGAGCGCTGCCTTCGCATTGGTGTTTTGGGTGAAGTACCCGATGGCGGCGTCGGAGGAGAAAATCTTCTGCCAGGATGCCGCGAAGGTGACGATCAGGTCGAAGGTTGCGGCAATGCCCGGGATCCAAGCCCATTTCGCCCAGCCCTTATTGACCACCACCACGGTGCACAAAATAAGCGCCAGGGCGGCGATGAGCTGGTTGGCTACGCCGAAGAGCGGGTAGAGGGTTTGGATGCCACCGCGCGGGTCGGTCACGCCCATGAGCAGCAGCGAACCCCAGGCCGCCACCACCACGGCCGTGGTAATCCACGCGCCCACTCGCCAGGAGGGATCCTTGAACTTGGGCAGCACATTGCCCAGGGCGTCGCCCAGCTGGAAGCGGGCCACGCGGGTCACGGCGTCCACGGCGGAAAGAATGAACAGCGCCTCGAACATAATCGCGAAGTGGTACCAGAAGCCCATCATGGCCTGGCCGCCACCTACCTGGTGCAGAATATGGGCGATAGCTACCGCGAGGGTGGGCGCACCACCGGTACGCGAGGTGATGGAGGTTTCCCCAACGTCCTCGGCGACCTTATCGAAGGCTTCCGCTCCCACGTAGGTTTTCTCATTGCCGTTCTCATCCCAGGATTCCCACCGGGCTTCCACCGAATTGCCGTGGGTATCGGTGACCGCGAGGTTTTGCACCGCGGCAGCCGAAAGCTCGGCGCGGTTATCGGTCATCTGCACGATGGCCGTGCCCGCCAGCTTATCGGTGGTGTGCTCGGAGGTATTCATACCGAAGTAGATACCCATATTGAGGGAGGAGGCCGCAGCCAGCGCCATAATTGCCACGAAGGATTCCATGAGCATGCCGCCGTAGCCGATCATGCGGACTTGGGATTCCTTCTGGATCATCTTCGGGGAGGTCCCGGAGGACACCGTTGCGTGCATCCCGGAGAGCGCCCCGCAGGCGATGGTAATGAAGAGGAAGGGGAAGAGTTCCCCGGCGAACACCGGCCCGTCTGTATTCGAGGCGAATTCGGTGACGGCCGGCATTTCCACCAGCGGGCGCACGATGAGGATGCCCAGTGCCAGCACCACAATGGTGCCGACCTTCATGAAGGTGGACAGGTAGTCACGCGGGGTGAGGAGCAGCCATACCGGCAGCACCGCCGCGAAGAAACCGTACACAATCATGCACCACACGAGGGTGGTGGGGGATAGGTGCAGGAAGGCCTGGCCGAAATCGGATTCCGCCACGTAGCGGCCCCCGATAATCGCACCGAGCAGCGCAATGAACCCAACAATAGACACCATCGTGATATTGCCGGGCTGCACGAAACGCAGCCACAGGCCCATACACAGCGCAATGGGGATGGTCATACCGACGGCGAAAACGCCCCAGGGCGAATCGGCCAGCGCGTTCACGCAGATCATGGCGAGCACGGCCAGCACGATCATGAGCATGACGAGGATCATGACCGCGGCCACGGCCCCGCCGATCTTCCCGATTTCGTCCACGGCCATCTGGCCGAGGCTGCGTCCGCCGCGACGCATAGAGAAGAAGAGGACAAGCATGTCCTGGACGGCACCGGCCACGCACACCCCGAAGATAATCCACAGGGTGCCGGGCAGGTAGCCCATCTGGGCGGCCAGTACCGGGCCCACCAGCGGGCCGGCACCGGCGATAGCGGCGAAGTGGTGCCCGTAGAGGACCACGCGGTTCGTCGGGTCGAAGTCGCGTCCGTTATTGATGCGTTCGGCCGGCGTCGCGTTGGAATCGTCGGGCTTCATAATGGTTTTTTGAATAAAGAGCGCGTAGAAGCGGTAGGCGATCATGTAGGTGCAGACCGACGTCACCACGAACCACGCGGTATTAACTTGTTCACCGCGATAGAAGGCGAGCATGTACCAGCCCGCAACACCGAGGGCTGTGACGAGGACCCACACCGCGATGCGCGGCAGCGTCCACTTCGTATGCGGTTTTGTTCCGACCGGAACACCGTGGCGGTTCCGGATAATATATTTTTCCTCTTCCTCAGAATACTGAGGAAGAGCAGTGTCAGCTGGTGCACTCATAGCTGAAACTCCATTTATATGGGCCGGCGCTGTCCGCGTGGACGGCAGCGCTGGCATCTCGAGCGGATCCTCGGTTGAGTACCCGGGTGGCGTACGCCACCACCTCCGATAATAAACGCGTGCAACAGTGTTGCGTTAACTTACGTTCCCATTACCGGCCTTATTGTGAGCTAGACCACTGAAATACCGCTTGTGGTGGTGAAGTACGACGACGCCGCCGGTCGGCCGCGAGTTAGCCGTGGTGGAAGTGGCGGCCTGGAGCCATTTTCTCCCGGATCGCAAGATGTAGGGGTACTAAGCGGGTGACGCCCCTATAGATAGTGGTAAGCTCACTCGGTGGACGCGAAACGCGGCGCCGAAAAAATGTGTTGCACATCATAAACGTGGCGGGCGCGGGGCGAGAGTGGCGCTGCGTCGCCCTTTACGGGGCTAGGCACGGCGCCCGCGGCGCAAAAAACGCACCCGTGTGACAAGCGAAGCACACCGGTGTCATTCTGGCCGACTACTATATGTAGTGTTCGATTTTTACGGAGGCACAAGATGTTGATTGATACCTCAACGACCGCGGGGGTAGTCGTCACCAAGCGTGACGGTCGGTCGGTTAGCTTTGACGCCGGTAAGATCTACCGCGCAATCGCGCTGGCAATGAACAGCCAGGGCATTGACGATTACGCGTTCGTTGAGGAAGCCACCCGCACGGTGATCGATCATCTTGATGCTGCCAAGCTTGACGTTCCCACCATCCAGACGGAAGTGGAAAACGTTCTCATGGCTTCCCGCTACCCGCAGGTAGCGCGCGCCTATATCGAATACCGCCATGATCGCGATACCGCGCGCGAACAGGCCATGGATATTTCGCGCTCCCTGGATAAGCTCATGCAGCGCGATAAGACCGTGGTCAATGAGAACGCGAATAAGGACTCCACTGTTTTTAACACCCAGCGTGATCTGACCGCGGGTGCGGTGGCCAAGGCCTACGCTCTCAAGTACCTGCTGCCCCCGGCGGTAGCCAATGCGCATATTAAGGGCGATATCCACTTCCACGATCTGGATTACAACCCCTTCCAGCCCATGACCAATTGCTGCCTGATCGATATTGAGGGCATGCTGCGTGATGGCTTCCAGATCGGTAATGCTCGGGTGGAATCCCCGCGTTCCATTAACACCGCTACCGCGCAGATCGCCCAGATCATCGCGAATGTGGCTTCCAGCCAGTACGGCGGCTGCTCGGTGGATCGCTGCGATGAAGTGCTCGCCCCCTACGCGGAACTCAATTACGCCAAGCATCTCAAGGATGCCGAGCGCTGGGTTGCCGAAGATAAGCGCGATGAGTACTGCTGGGAAAAGACGAAGAAGGACATCTACGATGCCATGCAGTCCCTGGAGTATGAGATCAATACTCTCTACTCCTCGAACGGGCAGACTCCTTTCGTCACCCTCGGTTTCGGCCTGGGCACCAACCGTTTCGAGCGGGAAATCCAGAAGGCAATCCTGACCATTCGTATTAAAGGCATCGGGGCCGATGGCCATACCGCGATCTTCCCGAAGCTTGTTTTCGGCCTGCGCCGCGGCGTTAACCTCAACCCCGAGGATCCCAATTACGACGTCAAGCAGCTGGCCCTGGAATGCTCCACGAAGCGCATGTATCCGGATGTCCTTTCCTATGACCGTCTCACCGAACTGGAAGGCGATTACAAGGCTCCCATGGGTTGCCGTTCCTTCCTGCCTAAGTGGGTGGATCCGGAAACCGGTGAGGCTGTGAACGCCGGGCGTAATAACCTGGGCGTGGTGACCCTCAACGTTCCGCGTATTGCGCTGCAGGCGCGCGGGGATAAGCAGCGTTTCTGGAAGATCTTCGATGAGCGCATGCAGGTGGTTAAGGAAGCTCTGGTCTACCGTGCCCAGCGTTGCGAGGATGCCACTCCGGAAAACGCCCCCATTCTCTACCGCTACGGTGCCCTGGGTATCCGCGCGGAAGAAGGCGATGAGGACGTCACGAAGTTCTTCCACAACCAGCGTTCTACGCTCTCCATTGGTTACATTGGCCTGTACGAAGCGGCTACCGCTTTCTACGGCCCTAATTGGGAGCACAATTCCGAAGCGAAGGAATTCACCCTGGATGTCGTGCGCCGCTTGAGTGCGTACGCTGACCAGTGGAAGAAGGAGTACCCCTACTGGTTCTCCGTCTACTCCACCCCGGCTGAATCACTGACCAACCGTTTCTGCTCTATGGATCGTGAGCGTTTCGGTGCGGTTCCGGATATCACCGCGAAGGATTACTACACGAATTCCTTCCACTACGATGTGCGCAAGAAGATCACTCCTTTCGAAAAGATTGACTTCGAAGCGCCTTACGCGGAGTACACCAAGGGTGGTTTCATCCACTATTGCGAGTACCCCAAGCTGACCCATAACACCGCGGCTCTGGAAGCGGTATGGGATTACGCTTACGATAAGGTGGCCTATCTGGGCACCAATACTCCGATTGATAAGTGCTACGAATGCGGTTTCAGCGGGGAATTCGATCCCACCGCGGAAGGTTTCAAGTGCCCGAACTGCGGTAATGATGATCCCGACCGGTGCGATGTGGTCAAGCGGACCTGCGGGTACCTCGGTAATCCGGTCAAGCGCCCCATGGTGCACGGCCGGCATGAGGAAATCATTTCCCGCGTTAAGCATATGGACGGTCCCTGCGCCTAAACTCCTGGGTGTCCGGTGCCGCGTGCCGGCGTATCCCAGCGCCTAAGGCCCCGTGCGTCTTAGCTCTTCGCTGGCGCACTCTCGCAAGGCTCCCCGCACTCGGCGAATGTGCCGGGCGCGGGGAGTATTGTGACTTAGGGACTGTGAAAAGGTAAGGAAGAATGCGAGAATTGCGCCTGCTCTCCACACCTCCGGAAGCTCCGGGGGTGCACCAACCCAAGCGTCCCGGCGCGTGGGATGGGAGGCGTTTGTCACGCAGCTACGTTGCGGATTACAAGCCCTTCGTCATGGTGGACGGGGAAGGGGTGCGTTGCGCCATTTACGTTTCCGGCTGCCCCTTCAAATGCCCGGGCTGCTATAACGTGGCGGCCCAGAGTTTTCGCTACGGTACCCCCTACACAGAAGAACTCGAAGAACGCATCCTTGAGGACTGCGCGAAAAGCTACGTGGCCGGAGTGTCCTTCGTGGGCGGGGAACCGTTCCTCAATACTCCGGTTCTACTGCCGTTAGCGAGGCGTTTCCGGGAGCGCTTCGGGAATAGTAAAACAATTTGGAGCTGGAGCGGATACACCTTCGAGCAGCTCCTGGAAGAAACCGAAGATAAGCGCGAACTTCTTTCCCACGTGGACGTGCTGGTGGACGGGCCTTTTATCCAATCCCAGTTCATTCGTGACCTCACGTTCCGCGGCTCGAAGAACCAGCGCATTATCGACGTGCCCGAAACATTTGCCGCCATGCAAGCCGGGTGCGAAGCCCCGGTGCGGCTCTGGAAAAATGGAGATTACGACTAACGTGACTAGCACTCACCCTGCCGCTCAAGAACCCGCGGCCCACCGGTCTGCTGACCAGCACCTAGGGAACCGGGCCCCGGCGGCTCAGCATCCCGCGGCCCAGCCGCCGGCAACGATGCCGCGCCGCAGCCGCGTTCTTATCGGAACACTTCTTGCCATTATGACCACGGGGGCGCTCACCGCCTTCTCTATTTTTGTGCGCCCGCTCGCCGCGAGCCGCGGCTGGGCAGCGCCGGATATTATGCTGGCCTTCGGGCTCGCCTCCCTGGTAGTGCCCTTTATTATGATTGCTTCCGGCACGCTCTTGCGGCGCGGTTACGCGGCCCAGATGATGGCGGTGGGCGGTATCTGCTTCGGGCTGGGACATATCCTGGCAGGTCTGGCACCCACCCTCCCGCTGTTCGTGCTCAGTTACGGGTTGGTCACCGGCGGCGGTCAGGGTCTCTTCTACTCGGCTGCGCTCACTAATACCATGCGTTTCTTCCCCGACCGGCGCGGTATGGTGGCCGGTCTTATCACCGCCGGGATGGGAATCGGCCCCATGATTATCGCCCCGGCCGGCCAGCATCTCATTGCCGGCTACGGCGTGCACAGTGCCCTGGTGATTCTCGGCATCGCTTTTACGGTTATTAACGCCGCCGCGGTCATCTTCCTGGTGCGTCCTTTCCGGGAAGAATACGGGGCCTACCTACCTCGCCCGGCGGGCACCGCCGCAGCCGCCGGACCGCGCGCGAGCCTGAGCCCGCTCCAGATGCTCGCCACCCCCACCTTCTGGCTCATCCTCGCAATTTTCGTCACGGCTGCTTTCGGTGGCATCATGGTGAATGCCAATATGGCGCCGCTCGCTACCAGTATTGGGTTCGACGCCGCAGCCGCGGCTCTCACCGTCTCACTTTTCGCGGTCGCGAACGCGGCCGGGCGGCTAGCCTGGGGCTGGCTTTCCGACCGCATCGGTATTCCGCTGTGCCTGGTGGCGGTGCTCGGCTGCGCAGCCGGTGGGCTTGCGCTTCTTGCGCTATCCGAGCGCGGGGCAACGGTACTCTTCCTTACCGGGGCCATCCTCGTGGCCCTGGCCTTCGGGGGCACCATGAGTCTTTTTGCGCCGCTGACCATGCAAAGCTTCGGGCCACGTCATAACGGAACCAACTACGGCCTCATGTTCCTCGGTTTCTCGCTGGCCGCCGTTGTCGCCCCGCGCTGGGCCGCGGCAAGTGCCGGTGCCCACGGCGGTTCCTTCACCCCGGCCCTGTGGGGTGCTTGCGTACTGGCAGCTGTCGGTCTTTTCTTGGCCGGACTTTTCCGCTGGTGGAAAGCGCGCTCACCACAGCGCTGAGCTTTCCCGTAAAGTGAAAGAAACAAGGAGGTAGCTATGGCTCAGCTCTCTGCCCGGCGTATCGGGCATCTTCATTTCACCGCCGTTAATGATCGCGGTGCTAGCGTGGAAATCGGGAAAGGTCCCGAACAATTCACCCCCGGGGAACTCATGCAACTGGCGGTGGCCGGCTGCCAGGCCCTCAGCGCGGATTCCCGTTTCGAGCAGGCTCTCGGGGAAAACTACCGTGCCACCTTCACGGTGAGTGCGGATGCGGACCGCGAGGATAACCGGTTCACTGCTTTCCACACCGCTCTCGAGGTGGAATTTGCCGATATGCCAGAAGAAGCGCGCGCCGCGCTTTTGGGGCGGGTAGACCGCGCCATTGAGCGGGCTTGCACGGTGGGACGCACTCTTGACCACCCCGTCCCGCATGACCTGGAGATTCGCAACGCTGCGGATAACTAGGATGCCTTCGGGTACCACGGAGAAAGGACAGCAAGGATGAGTACCGCTAGCTTGAGCGATGCCGGAGTGAGTATCTGGCTGGATGACCTATCCCGCGAGCGTATTGCCTCCGGGAATCTCGCTTCCCTTATTGACACCCATACGGTGCGAGGCGTGACCACGAATCCCACAATTTTCGCCGCGGCCCTGCGCAATGGGGAAAGCTACACCGAACAGGTGGCCGCTACTGCGGCGGCCGGCAAGGATGGCGACGAGGCGATTTTTGACATCATCATTAAGGACGTTCAGGACGCCTGCGATATTTTCCGCCCCATTTATGAGGAATCCGGTGGGGAAGACGGGCGTGTTTCCATCGAAGTTTCCCCGGAGTTGGCGCATGACACCTCGGCCACCGTGGCCCAGGCCCGCCAGCTGTGGGACCGGGTGGATCGCCCGAACGCCATGATTAAAATCCCGGCCACTAAGGAAGGCCTACCGGCTATTACCGAAGTGATCGGCCACGGGATCTCCGTGAATGTCACCCTCATCTTCTCCCTGGCGCGCTACGGCGAGGTTGTGGATGCCTACCTCGCCGGCCTGGAAAAGGCCCAGCGTTCCGGGCATGCACTCAGCGATATTCACTCGGTGGCTTCGCTTTTCGTTTCCCGTGTTGATACAGAAGTGGATGCCCGTCTGGAGAAGATCGGTACCGAGGAAGCCTTGGCGCTGCGCGGTAAGGCCGGGGTAGCCAATGCTCGCCTGGTCTACGAAATCTTCGAGAAGAAATTCGCTTCCGAACGTTTCACCGTGCTGGCCGCGGACCACGCGCATGCCCAGCGTCCGCTGTGGGCTTCCACCGGGGTCAAGAACCCGAATTATCCCGATACGCTCTACGTTACCGAGCTGGTGGCTCCCGCAACCGTCAATACCATGCCGGAGAAAACCCTGGAGGCCACCGCGGATCACGCGGAGATCACCGGGGACACGGTGCGGGAGAACTACGGGCAGGCACATCGGGTTTTCGAGGAACTCGCCGCGGTGGGCGTCGATATGGGTGATGTAGCCGCCCAGCTCGAACGCGAAGGCGTGGAGAAGTTCATCGTTTCCTGGAAGGAACTGAGCGAAACGGTCAGCACCGCGCTCGCGGCTGCCCGGTAGAGCTGGCTGCCCGCGTTTATTTCGCTCAGTTCTCCGTTTCGGCTTCCGTTTCTGGCTCAGTCTTGGCCTGGGGGAAAGCATCCATCATCTCCCATACCGAGCCCGCGACCGTGATATCACCCTCCTCAGCCAGGAGGGTGATATGACGTTTGCCCTCCACGAAAGCAAGAGAGGAAAGTACCCGTTCGCCGTTCCCGGCAATCACTTCCACCGATCCGGCATCAACGAGCACCCGGAAGCTCAGCGGGGCTAGCGCAGATTCGCCCGCAGCCGCAGATTCTCCCGCTTTCTTAGCGGCTGTCGCACCGGCAATTTCACCGGCGCGCTCGCCCCAGAGGCGATAGGCAGGTGCCCAGGGGGCAGCCCGGTAACCCAGATTCGCCACCGCAGCGCCGCGGTCCACCCCGATAGTGCCGCTATTGCGATCCACGATGATGCTCACGGAACTGGCATCCGAACCGATGCGCAACCGCAGTCGTTCGCATTCACCCGTGAGTACACTCACGGAAATATCCGCTGCGGTCACATCCCGGGCGATGGTGAGGGGTGCGCTGGCGGCGAGTGCGGCGTCGTCGTTCCACAGACACCGGCCCCGCAAACGCGTGAGGGCAGGGGCGGGCCGTAAGCACAGTTCACCGGACTCGAGATGGACGCTCATTGGTACCGTGAGCTGGCCGGACCAGCGGTCGGCCGCGGAGGCCGGGGCGCGCCCGAAGCTGCCCATCCAGCCGACAAGCGTGCGCTGCCCGGCAATGAGGCAGGTCTGCGGCGCGTAAAAACTGTGCCCCCAATTGAGGGTGCGATAGGGCGCGGTGGGTTCAAAGCTTTCGCCAGGCTCCCAGCTGCCCAACAGGTAGCCGGCGCTATTGACATTGCAATGCGCGAAACCTTCGGGGCGGATGCCCATGGGGGAGAAAATCAGCACCCACGTATCGTCGAGCGGGAAGAAATCGGGGCATTCGAGCATGAAAACCCGCGGATCAGGGTGCCGGTAGAGCACGCATTCGAAGCTCCAGCGCGCCAGATCCGGGGAGGTGTACATCCACACTTCACCGCGGCGGTCGCTGCTTTGCACGCCCACGACCATGCGGTACGTATCGCCGTGGCGCCAGACTTTCGGGTCGCGGAAATCGCGCACGCCTTCCGGGGTGGGGACGACGACGCCTTTCTTCTCAAAGGTCACTCCGTCACGTGAGATCGCCCGGCACTGCGACTGCCCGCAGCTGGCGGGTGGTTCGCTGGCCGAATCGGGATCGCTACCGGCATCTGGCTGCTCAGCAATATTGCGATTCCCGGTGTAGAACACCTCGAGGTGCCCGCAGGGGGCCTGGAGTGCGGAGCCGGAGAAGACGCCGTCGCGGTCGGCTTCCAGGGAGGGAGCCAGGGCGAGGGGGCGGCGCTCCCAGGTGGCGCCGTCGCGCGAAACCACATGGCCCCAGTGCATGGGTCCCCACTCGGTGGAATAGGGGTGGTGCTGGAAGAACACGTGGAGTTCTTCGCCGGTATGGACGAGGCCGTTGGGGTCGTTGATCCAGCCGGCGGGTGCCGCGATATGGAAACGCGGGTACCAGCGCGGATTCACGGCGGCGGCGAGCTGGGCATTCGCGGCCCGGGCTCGGGCCAGCGCCGCATCGTGGTCGGCGGTGAACTCGAAGGAAAGCGACATGGTTATCCCTGCGGGCTAGGAGATGCGAATTGTTTCATCATATCCAGCGTTACGTGCGCAGCACCTGCGTCACTCGCCGGGCGAGCTCGGGCATCTGGTCTGGGCAATAGCGCTGATCGATGGGTAGGGCAAGGATATTCGGCCAGTTGACCGCATGAGTCAGGCGCGGCCAGAAAGCGGGGGTGAAAACTCCGTGGGCGGCAAGGAGTTCGGCACAATGGTGCGGGTTATGTGACGCGGGCCAGCTTGGCGGCAGGGCGTCCAGACGGAGGGCGAGGGCGTAGAGCTCGCTGTTCGTAGCCCCGCGACTTTCTTCCCCATCGCCGAAGAGCGCCCCCTCCGGTACACCTTGGCTCATCAGGGCCGCGCGCAAAGCCCGAGCGTTGGTCCTCCTCCGATCCAGCACTGCCGCGACATCGAGGTGGGCGAGAATATCCCGGGCGGCACCGCTCATCGAGCTCGGGCTGAGAGCGGCATCAATGGCGGCCTCAGCTGCGCCGTCGTTCTCCTCCCCGCGCAATTGCAGCAAGCCGCACCGGGTTACCTCGCGGGCCGCCGCATTATCCGCAGCTGCGGCAGGAAGCGCGGCGCCGAACGCCCAGGCGCCGTCGGGAATCGGAAACCATTTCCGCAAGGACGCTGCGGCATAATGTGCCGGGATCTTTCGCGTCGCGTCACCAAAAGGTGCGTGCGTGAAATCAGCGACGACGACGCCACCGCGGCCCTCCCACCCCTCGAGCACGGCCCGCAACTCGGGAGTGGGCCAGGCGCCGAAAGTGGTGGAGATGAGCACCGCGCAGCGCCGCGGATCGGTGAGGAGTTTGGCAAGGGTGGCCGGATCGGGCACGAGATCCGGGCCAACCTGCACCCAGCGGACCCGGATGCCTTCGAGCTGGAACGGTGTGAGCGCGGTCGCGCACAGGAAGCCCGGCGCGATTACGCGGCGGATACCGCGGGCGGCGAGCGCCTGGGCGATAAGGCTAAGAGCCTGTCGCCCCGATTGCACCAGTATCGCGCCGGGTGGAACCGGGAGCGCGCGCGAAGCGGAGCGGGGCGGGAGTGCGGTGAATTCGCCGCCGAAGATCATTGCGTGTCACCGCGGAAAAGAACTGCCGGAACGGTGATAAAAGGCGCGGTGGGGACAGAGATAACCGCGGCGGAAATTACCATTATTGTCCCTTTCATTAAAGAGCCCGCAGCCGATATTTGTTTCGTATACTCATGATATCCGGCAAGGGTGCCGGGTGGTGATTACGGTCAGCACGAAGGTCGTGACCGAATCTAAGGAGGAACCACAATGAAGATGATTCTGGACCTGGATACAGGTGTTGATGATTGCCTGGCAATCACCTACGCTCTCGGCTCACCGGAAGTCGAATTAATTGGCATTACCGGCACCTACGGGAATGTTCTGCTGGACACCGGCGTGAAAAACGATCTTGACCTTCTTGATCTTTTCGGGCATCCGGAGGTGCCGGTCTATCCGGGGATCCCGCACGCTCGTGAAAAGGACGGTTTTGAGGTCCTTGAGATTTCGGAATTTATTCACGGTAAGAACGGTATCGGGGAAGTTGAGATTCCGGTGTCGAATCGGGTTCCGCAAACCACGCTGGCACCCGAATTTATGGTGGAAGCGGTGCGGGAGTATGGCAGCGACGTCGTTATTGTTGCTACCGGCCCCATGACGAATCTGGCCCGCGCTATTGAACTGGACCCCACATTCAAAGACAATGCCCGCATCGTCATTATGGGCGGGGCGCTCACGGTTCCCGGGAATTGCAATGACGTCATGGAAGCGAATATTTCCCAGGATCCGGAGGCCGCGGATCTGCTCTTCCGCTCAGGTGCTCACGTGACCATGATCGGACTGGATGTCACGCTTCAGACGTTGCTCACCTATGAACATACGCAACAGTGGCGCGATCTTGGCACCCCGGCCGCCACTACTTTGGCAGATATTACGGACTTCTATATCAAGGCCTATGAGACCACCGCCCCGCATCTGGGCGGCTGCGGTCTGCATGATCCTTTGGCCGTTGCCGTGGCTATTGATCCCACGCTGGTCACGCTCTTCCCCTGCAATATCAAGGTTGATCTGCACGAACCGGTGCGTGGGCGCACTATCTGCGATGAGGAACGGCTCAATGATCCGGTCAAGACCGCGGATGTGGCCATCGCGGTGGACGTGGAGCGTTTCCTTTCCGAGTTCATGTCCCGTATCACCTCGCTGTTGAAAGGCATCTGACC
>NZ_JBQAIK010000007.1:0-11329 GCF_051905915.1 Actinotignum sp. UMB0459
ATGAGCAAATCACGAAGCACCACCGCGCAGCCCGGCACGCCGCGCGCCGCCACCGAAACAGCACCAACTTCGCAGCCGCTCGCGCAGCAGATCACGCAGCCTGCCCCTTCCCGTAGCTGGCGGGAGCGCATCCGCCCGGCGATTATCATGTTCGGGCTCGCCATTATTCCCATGATCTACGCGCTGATTCTCACCGGCGCCTACGATGACCCCCTCGGCAACCTCAGTGAGATCCCGGCCGCGATTGTGAACGAAGACCGCGGCACACAACTGGATGGATCCGAGGTGAATCTAGGCGCAACGATCACCGCCAAGCTCCTGGAAACCGAGGAACGCCAGAACTTCCAGTGGCGGGAATACTCGGCCGCGGAAGCCACCCAGAAACTTGCAAATGGCCAGGTCTACGCGGTGCTCAGTATTCCGGCGTCGTTTTCCAACGATGCTACCTCGGTGGCGCGCGGCCCGGGCGCTGCCACCCGCGCCCGGCTTTCCTTCGTCACCGACGATGCCCTTAACTATATTGTCGGCAATGTGGGACGCGTCATCGCCTCCACCGCCACGGCGGCGGTTTCGGAGGAGGTGTCAGCCGAATACCTTGACGGCATCTATCTCTCCTTCGGGACGTTGAGCGAGCAGCTCCGCGCCGCGGCAGGCGGGGCCGGAGAGCTGGGTGCCGGGCTGCGCGATGCTAGCCGCGGCGCAACCCGACTCACGGCTGGGGCCGGCGAACTGGCCGAGGGTGCCGGGCGCCTCGCCACCGGAACGGAAACCGTGGCTGCCGGCGCGGGGCGTTTGAACGACGGCGCAGCTCAGCTCGCCGCAGGAGCGGGCGATGCCGCCGGCGGGGCGGGCGCCCTCAGCGAGGGAGTATCCCGGGTAGCCGAGGGGGCCAGTGCTGCAAGCCTTGCGGCCGGCCAGCTCCGGGATGGAGCTACGCGCAGCGCCGCGGGCCTCGATACCTTGGCGGCCGGTAGCCGCGATCTGGCCGCGGGCAGCCAGAAAGTTGCGGAAGGGAACGCCGCGCTGGCGAAGGGTACTAGCCAGGCCCTAGCCGGAGCGCAGCAGCTGAGTGCCGGATCGGAGAAACTTACCGGCGGCCTGAGCACCCTCGATGACGGTCTGAGCACCCTTATCGCTATGTACGATGTGCTGCCCCCGGAAGTGGTGAAAGCCAAACTCTCCGAAGCGCAGGCCGGCACCGCGCGCCTTCTTGAGGGATCCGCCCAGCTCCAGGGAGGAATCGCCACCCTCGTCGGCGGCGGGCCTGGCGCGGGCCTTGGGCCCGATGCGGGCCTTGGACCTGACGCGGGCGGCGAGAGTGGCGGATTGACCGCGCTTGCCAGCGGGGCGCAGGCCGCGAGCGCCGGAGCGGCACAGCTCAAAGACGGCGCCGCCCAGCTGGCCGCGGGCACGGAGCGCGCCGCCGCGGGAGCCCAGCAAGCTCTTGCTGCCACCACGGAATTTGCCCAGCAGCTTGATACTCTCGCCACGGGAAGTACTCGGGCGGCCACCGGAGCCACCCGCCTCGCGGACGGGACCGCGCTTCTCGCCACCGGAAGTAGCGAACTGGCCAACCGCGCCCCCGAACTAGCCGCCGGGGCGCGGGCCGCCCACAGCGGGGCCGCCCAGGTGAGCAGCGGCGCCACCACGCTTGCGAATAACCAGGGAACTCTGCGCGATGGCCTGCATACCCTGCGCGAGGGTGCCACCACTCTAGAAGTGAAACTCTCTGAAGGCGCGGAAAAAATCCCGGTCTACACCCCGGGCGAATCGGAAACGATGCAGCGGGTGGGCGCCACCCCGGTGGAGTTGAGTACCACCCGCGCTCATCCCGTCAGCGATTTCGGTGCGGCAGTCGCCTGCTACTTCATCGCGCTGGCGATGTGGGTTGGCGCTATCGGCCTCTACCTCATGAGGCCCCCTCTCTCGCGCCGCCTCACGGCGGCGCGAGTATCCGGGCTGACGCTCGGTCTCGGTTCGGTTGCTATCGGGGCACTCATGGGAATAGTGCAGGCGGGCCTGCTGGTCGGGATACTGCACTTCTTCGGGAATGTGGATCTCATCAACCCGGGTGCCACCTTCGCTATCTGCATCACCTCCTCACTTGTGTATATCGCGATCAACCAGGCCCTCATTGCGCTCTTCGGAGCCCCGGGGCGGTTCATTGCGCTTCTCATGATCGTGATCCAGTTGGGAGCGGCTGGCGGCATCTACCCGGTGGAAACCGCCCCGGGCTTCTTCCGGGCCGTCCACCCGTTGCTGCCCGTCACTCACACCGTTAACGCGCTGCGGGCCGCGATTGCGGGTGGCCCGATTGATACCGGTACCTATGCGGGTGTGCTCGGGTTGTGGTTCGCCGCCTCGGTGTTGGCCACCGTCCTCGCCGCCATCATCACAAGACGGCGCACCGACCATCCCGACGCGTCCCGGCCCCGGGAGGCGAAAGCCGGTAGCGGCGTCGTCGTACCAAAAAATGAGGAGGCCCTCGCTACTGCACAGTAATTTCTGAGTCCTATTTACCGCTAGGTAAGGGGAGCCTAATATGGAGGTGCTCCGCGGATCGCCCGCGGGGCACCTCTCCTACTGTTCGCGGAGGAATGGGATGACGGCTCAACTCACCCACGCAGATGCCGGCACCGCCCCGAACTGCGGTGCCGCCACGCGTGTCGATACGTATAAAGAAAAACGCGCGCAAGGACAGCGCGCCCTCAAAGAACTCATGGCACCGATTGCCCCGCGCCTGGCGCTCGGCCGCTTCGTGGCGGTGTGCTCCTCACTCGTGGCCGTGGCGCCTTTTATTGCGCTGGTGCGCATCGGTGACATTCTGCTGCCGGCCTGGCGCGCGGGAACCCCGATAGATAACGCGGCGCTCAGCTGGAATGTCAAACTCCTTGCCGGGGCTTTTTGCACCCAGCTTTTCCTCTATTTCCTGGCGCTGAGCATCACGCATTTCGCGGATCTCAAACTCCGCGGCCTGCTCCAAGAGCGCATTATCGCGCAGATTTCGCGCGCGCCGCTCTCGTGGTTTTCCCGGGCGCGCTCGGGGCAGATCCGCAAGGCGATTCAGGCCGACACCACCACGCTGCACACCCTGGTGGCGCACGCCCCGGTGGAAACCACGGCCGCGGTGGCCACCCCGCTGGCCCTCGTCATTTTTGCCTTTACCGTGAATTGGCGACTGGGGCTCCTCACCCTCATCCCGCTGCCTTTCTATTTCGCGGCGCAGATTTTCATGATGCGGGATATGGGCGAAAAGACCGCGGAGATGGATGACCGGCTCGGCTACCTCGCCGCGCGCGGGGTGGAATTCGTGGAAGGCATCCAGGTGGTCAAGAGCTTCGGGAAAGTCGGCCACGCACACCGCGCTTTCGCCCGCGCCGCCGATGATTTCGGGAATTTCTACTGGGACTGGTGCGGCCCGATGCTGAAAGGCTCCGCGCTGGCCATGTCCTTCATTTCCGCGCCGGTGGTGCTGCTGGTCAATATGGGGCTCGGCTCGCTGATTCTGGCCGCCGGCGCCGCCACCCTCCCCGAGGTCATCGCCTGCTCCCTCATCGGCCTCATCGTGCCGCTCACCTTCGACACCCTCTCCACCAGCATGTGGTCCTATCAGCTGGCCGGTAATTCCGCGCTGCGCATTATCGAGGTGACGAGCGTGGAGCAACTGCCCCGGTTAGAGGCCCTCGCCGAAGAATCCGAGGCCCCCGCAGCCGCACTCACCCGGGAGGCCGCGGGCGGCGTCGCCCCCGCGCACGTGGTGTTCGACAAGGTTAGCTATTCCTATCCGCGCGCCGGGCGCACCATCCAGGCCCTTGACGGCGTCTCCCTCACGCTGCGCCGCGGCACCGTGACTGCCCTGCTCGGCCCGTCCGGTTCGGGCAAATCCACCCTGGCGACCATGCTCGCGCGTTTCCGCGACCCGGATAGCGGGCGGGTGCTCCTCGACGGGCGTGACCTGCGCACCCTCTCCGAAAAAGACCTGTACGCGCGGGTGGCTTTCGTGCTGCAAGACGCGCAAATGCTGCGCATGTCCGTGCGCGATAACATTCGCCTCGCGCGTCCCGATGCCGACGACGCCGCCATTGAGCACGCGGCCCGCGCCGCCAATATTTGGGAGGATATCTGCGCCCTTCCCGCGGGGCTGGACACCGTGCTCGGGGAAGATACCGCGATGTCCGGCGGTCAATATCAGCGCCTGGCTATCGCGCGGGCGCTGCTGGCCGACGCCGATCTGCTCATTTTGGATGAAGCGACCGTAGCCACCGATCCGCAGTGCGAAGCGGAAATCCAAAGCGCCCTCAACCGTCTGGTGGCCGGGCGCACCGTGCTCGTCATCGCCCACCACGCCGAATCGGTGCTCGGGGTGGATCAGGTGTGCATTTTGGAACAGGGGCGGATATCCGCCCTGGGTACCCCGGAGGACGTAGCCACGCATCCCTTCTGGGTGCGGCTCATGGAAGGACGCGAAGATGCCTAACGCGAAGAATCCTCACAACTCCCCCGCTACGAATACGTACGGCGGGCACACGCGCACCGGGCACGCCGGGCACACGCACGCCGGGCGTTTCTCCGATCCGCTCCTCGTGCACGCCTACGGCTCGGTCCTCACCGAGGAAGGCCACGGCTACTACCGCCGCTCCATTGCCCTGGTCATTCTGTCCGGAATGATCGAAGGACTCGCGCTGCTCACCGTGGTGCCCCTGGCGCTGACCTGGTCTACCGGCACCCCCACCCTCGGCCTCGGTGTGGGCGGCTGGATCAGCGTACTCGCCGCGCTCGCGGTCACCGGGCTACTCACCGCTTACGTCCAAGCGGTGATGGCCTACACCGCCGCGATGGACGTGATCCGGCACAGCCTGAGCCTACTGGGCGACCAGCTCTCCCGCCTACCGCTGGGATGGTTCCGTTCCGGCTGGGCCGGCACGCTCTCCCGCCTGGTCACGGACGGACTCATGGCTATCGGCCAGGGCATCGCCCATTTCACCACCCCGATTATTCGCAATGCCACCGCGGCGCTGGTGCTGCTAGTGGGCATGTGGATCTGGCAGTGGCAGCTGGGGCTCGCCCTCACGGTTGCTTTCCCGCTGCTGTGCGCGCTGGCCGCCGCGGCACGGGTATTACGACGCCGCTCCGAGCTGGCCACCAGCGCCACCGAAAGCGACCTGGCGGACCGGATCGTGGAATACGCCCGGTGCCAGCCCATCCTGCGGGCCACCGGCCAGGCCGCCACGTTCGCGCCGCTCCATACCGCAGTCAAGGCGAATCTCGCCGCCCAGCGCCGTTCGCTGTGGCTGGGAATCGCCGCGAACCTCCTTTCCGGGGTGGGCGCGCAGCTACTGGTGGTTAGCCTCATCGCGCTCGCGGTACATCTGTGCACGGGCGGGCTTCTTAATCCGGCGGCCACCCTCGCCTTCCTCGGGGTAGCGCTGCGCTTCATGCGGAATCTGGAGGATTTCACCTCTTTCGTTATGGCAACGGAGGTGGCCCGCACTCCGCTCGAATCCATGCACGAGGTGCTTGATGCACCTGTGCCCAGCGAGCCGGCCAGCGACGTCGCCCTTCCCACGCCCGGCGAAGTTGCCCTCACGGACGTTCGTTTCGGGTACCGCGCGGATACCCCGGTGCTGAACGGCGTGAGTTTCACGGCCCAGCCGGGCACCCTCACCGCGATCGTGGGGCCGTCCGGGGCGGGCAAATCCACCCTCTTCCGCCTCATGTGCCGCTTCTGGGACGTGGACGGCGGCAGCGTAAAAATCGGCGGCGTGGATGTGCGTGATCAAACGACGGCGCAGCTCATGGCGCAGCTGTCCATGGTGTTCCAGGACGTGTACCTCTACGATGACACCCTCGAAGCGAATATCCGGGTGGGCCGCGAAAGCGCCACGGATGCCGAGGTGCGGGCGGCGGCGGATATGGCAGGCGTGAGCGATATTGCCGCGCGGCTCCCCGGCGGCTGGGAGAGCCCGGTGGGTGAGCGCGGCGGAATGCTTTCCGGCGGGGAACGCCAGCGAGTCTCCATCGCGCGGGCGCTCCTCAAACACGCTCCCATCGTACTTTTCGATGAGGCCACCTCGGCCCTCGATCCGGAAAATACCGCCGCTATCCGGGCCTGCATTCAGCAGCTGCGCCGGGAGGCAACGGTGCTGGTAATTGCTCATAAGCTGGAAACGGTGCAGGGTGCGGACCAGATCGTGGTGCTCGACGCGGGCGGTACCGTGCGCGAAGTGGGCACCCACGCACAGTTGCTGGAAAGCGGCGGACTGTACCGGAAATTCTGGGAGGATCGACGGCGCGCGGCCGGCTGGCAGCTGGGCGCCCCGGCAGAGTAACGCTGACTAGCCCGGGCGCGAAGCTCGCAGCCAGGCGGTGCGGAACCTTGCCACCTGGCTGCGGGCCCGCGGACCTGAATCCTACATTTTGCAACGTAGAGAACCTACAAATTGCAACGTAATAGCCCTACATTTTGCAACGTAAGCACTCTACATTTTGTAACGCAACCTCTAAACTGAGGATATGGACACTGAAATTGTCGCGGCGAACCCGCTTTCCTCGCTGTTATCACCGGCACGGGACTAACCGGGCCCGCTGGCGAGGGCGTGATCACTTTCCCGCTCAGTGCGCTGGGCCAGTAGCTCCCACCCCGCTCCGCCGCAGCACCGCCCCCACGCATACCCATACCAACCCCCGGATTTTCAAGCATTGACAAGGATTTTCACGCCACATAACTGTTGACACCCCGCGCTCCACTTCATAAAGTTAGGGCCACCTAACCACTAGGTCGGGAGCCGGTTTCACGCCCCGGCCGCTAACAAAGGAGCATTGGTGAAACGCCGTGTCATGACCGTTGCCTTGAGCGCGCTGTGCGCCGGGTTGCTGGCGAGCTGTTCCGCATCGTCCACCTCTACTGAATCACCTACCAGTTCGAGCGGTGCCAGCGCGGCTGCGTCGTCGGCCTCACCTGCCGCGAACGATGCCGCAAGCGGGCCACTCACCGTAACCGATCAGCGCGGCCACCAAGTGGAAGTCAAGCGCCCCGTGCAAAAGATCGCTTCCGCGGTGATCCCCGCGCCCACCATTATTGCTGCGGTGGACGGGTCCTGGGATCGCATTGTTGGCATTAATGAATCGCTACTGGTCGCCAATAAGCAGGGCATTATTTCAAAGATTTTCCCGGCCTCGGTGACCACCCCGGTGATTGCGGATCGCCAGTTCACCCCGAATATGGAAACTATCCTGGCGCAGGACCCCGACGTATTTATTCAGTGGGGTGACCGCAGCGAGGATCTTATTACGCCTATCGAGTCGGCCGGCATTCCGGTGCTCGGGCTCAAGTACGGCACCCAGGAAAACCTAGAAACCTGGATCAAGCTTTTCGGTGAAATCCTCGGCAAGGAAGATCGCGCCGCGCAGCTTATTGACTATATGCACAGCGAGCAGGATTCCATCTCCAAGCAGGTCGCAGCTTTGGGCAAGCCCAAGCCGCGCGGTTTGCAGCTGAGCTACTCGGCCGAAAAGATGTCCGCAAATACAGAGAAGAGCTACGGGCAGCACGTTTTTGACGTGGCCGGTATTCAAAATATGGCCACCTCCGACGTGGTTCAGGACGGGATTGTCTCCCCGGAGCAGATCCTCGCCTGGGACCCGGAAATTATTTTCCTCTCCGCTTTTGATAAAGCCGTGCCTGATGATTTGTACAATGATCCGCGCCTATCCGAGGTAAGTGCGATTAAGAATAAGCGTGTCTACCGCGCCCCGCTGGGGGTGTACCGCTGGCAGGTGCCCTGCGCCGAATCCCCGCTGTACTGGAATTACGTAGCGGCCCTCGCCTACCCGGGTGAATTTAAGGTCGACATGCCCGCGCTCATGCGCGAAAAGACGAAGTGGATCTACAACTACGATCTCACCGACGAAGATATCGATCTGGTTCTGCGCACCGATATTAATAACGGCAGCGCCAATTATGACGTTGTTCGCTAAGCCCGCTAAGGCCGTCAGCACCATCGCCCGGCGCCGCACCGCGGCCTTCGCGGTGCTCGTCATCACCACCATCGCGCTGCTCGGCGCGATGGTGGTGGCGATGGGCATGGGTCAGCTCTCCATTAGCGCTCCGGACGTGGTGCGTATTCTCTTCTCGAGTCCGGATGATGTGGATCGCTCGGCCCTCGTGGCTATTAACCAAATTCGAGCCCCGCGAGTCATTCTTGCCGTCGTGCTCGGCGGTTGCCTGGCTGTTTCCGGCGCGGTGCTCCAGTCCCTGTTCCGCAACCCGCTGGTCTCGCCCGATATCGTGGGTGTTTCCTCCGCGGCTGCGTTCGGCGGGGTGCTGGCGATTCTGGTGGGCACCTCGAGCTTCATCCTCATGGGATCCACCTTCATTTTCGGGCTTTCCGCGGTGGTCTGCGTGATGCTCATCGGGCGGATCCGTTCCCATTCGGCCACGCTCACTATCGTGCTGGCCGGCGTGGTGGTTTCCGCGTTCTTCAACGCCATGGTTTCCCTCATGACCTACGTGGCCGACCCGTACAGTAAACTCCCCTCGATTACCTTCTGGCTCATGGGCTCACTAGCTGCGGCGTCGTGGGCAAAAGTCACCACCATTATTATTCCCGTCATTATTGGGCTTATCGTGGTGGTGGCGTTGCGCTGGCGTATTAATGTGCTCTCGCTGGGCGATGAGGATGCCCGAGCTCTCGGTATTAATCCGAGTACGATGCGCTGGGTGTGTATTTTCGCCGTCGCCCTCCTTACCGCAGCTTCGGTGGCCGCCGCCGGAATCATTGGCTGGGTGGGCCTGGTGATCCCGCATCTGGTGCGCCTGCTGGTCGGGCACGATAATCGCGTGGTTATCCCGGAATCTTTCCTCATGGGCGGGATGTATCTCCTCATTATTGACACAATTGCGCGCAATGCGACCTCGGTGGAAATACCGGTGGGAATTTTGACCGCCACGATCGGCGCCCCGGTATTTATCGGGTTGCTCATTCGGCGCGCGCGAAAGGGGCGGGCTCTTGCTTAAGGCAGAAAATCTTGGGCACCACTATCGCGGCGGGCCGTGGCTGTTTCGCGGGGTGGAGCTGGAGGCCCGCCCCGGCGAAGTACTCACGGTGCTCGGGCCAAATGCGCGCGGAAAAACCACCCTGCTGACCTGTTTGGCGGGGGTGCGCACCCCGGTGGAAGGCACCGTGCATTCGGACGGGCCCATCGGCTACGTGCCGCAATCCCACGCGGCAAACCACCAGTTCACCGTGCACGACATGGTCCTCATGGGTCGGGCCCGCACCATGCGAGTTTTCGCCAGCCCCTCGGCCGCCGATAGCGAGGCCGCGTGGGAGGCCCTCGAACGGGTGGGGATCGCGCACCTGGGCGGGGCTACGTACGCCGAGCTTTCCGGCGGGCAACGCCAGCTCACGCTCATTGCCCGCGCGCTGGTCGCCACCCCGAGCACTCTCATTTTGGACGAGCCGACATCCGCGCTGGACCTGCGCAATCAACGCCGTGTCCTCACAATTATTCGCACGCTCGCGGCCGAGGGCCTGGCCATTATTATGACCACGCACGATCCGGCGCACGCCTTCCTGACCTCGCGCACCACCCTCGTCATGGACGCTGACGACCTCTCCATTGGCGCCACCGAACGCCAACTCACCGAAGCACGGCTGAGCTCGCTTTACCGCACGCCTATTCGGGTTCGTGATGTTCCGGTTGACCGTGGCTCACAGTGCGTCGTCGTTCCGGATTTTAGTGCGAACGACGCCGCCCCTTCCGCTTCCACACCGCCCTCGCAAAGAAAGGACCACGATGGGTAATATCCTCACGATTATGAATATGGTGCGCGACGCAAGCACGCCACCTGACCTTATTGATACCTACGAGCTACCCAGCACTGACCTGGGTAATTACCGCGGAATCGTGGTGTCCATGGGCGCCGACCAGGTATTTTTAGAGCGGCAGCGCGAGCGCCTGAGCGACTGGGTGCGCGCGGGCGGGAAACTGCTCGCCAACGGCCTGCCGATGCGGCGCTGGGTGGACGGGCTACCCACCCACCGGAAAATGGAATTTCACGGGTTGGATGATGTGTGGCTAAGCGCTGTGGAGCCGCATCCGATCTGGGAGGGTGTTGAGCGTCGCGATATGCTGCTGCGCACCGGCGTGCCCGGCAAGCATTCTTTCGAGGAATTACGCGAGATCGGGGTGGCCGGTTTTTACGCGCGTTCCTTCCTATCGGATCTACCCGCAGGCGCGCGGGTGATCACCGGAATCGGGCCCGGCAAGCTGCCGGTGGACGTCAGCTACCGGCTGGGCGAAGGCGAAGTGATTGTCCACAACGGTAACGACCTCAGCGGTTTCGCGTTCCCGGGGACGTCCGCCGCCGGGCTGCGCCGCGCCATCACCGAGTACCTGGAGAAGTAACGATGAAGAAAATAGCATTTGTGCACACCGGTTCGTTTTTCCATCTCGCGACCGTGAAGGATCCCGCGGTGCGGGCACGCCCGGTCACCCCCGTGTACTGGCCGGACTATTCGGGAGATTTTTCGGAGTTCGACGCCGTCTACTTGGCCGCGCGCAATCACCCGGGTGTGGTGGCCGCGAAGCACGGCCAGGTGCTGGACTTCCTGGGGCAGGCCGGTAAAAAAGTATTTATCGACGGAATTAACCAGGTGGATAGCTGGCTACCGGGGACGTCCGAGACTCCGCGCGGCACGAATTTCTGGTCCTGGCGCACGGGTGAGGATCTGGGGCGGCGTTCGGTGAACACTGATCATCCGCTCTGGGAGTATCTTTCCGATGAGGCCGTCCACTGGCATTATCACGGGGTGCTCGCGCCTCCGGCGGGGGCGACGCCGTTGGTGGTGCTCACGCAGGTGGAGCAAACCGGGCCGGGCGTTGATCCCTGGGGCGGGTATTATCTGGCACTTCCAGATAACCCGAATATGCTGCTCTACCACGATAATGTGACGTTCGCGGCCGAGCTGGTGGTATCTACGATGGATGCCACCTATCACCACGGGGCCGGTTTCATGCCTGGCGCCACCCAGTTGCTCTACCGCATGCTGGAGTGGCTCGGGGATTAGCGCGGGCGGGTCGGAAGCCGGGCCGGGCGGTGCTGGTGCCGCCGGTTCACGGCATGGACTGAGCTGGGCCAAGCGGTGCCGGTGCCGCCGGCGCGCGGCATGGACGGCCGATGCGCGGCGCTGAGCCGAACGCAGTGGGGGGGGGGGCCCGCGTTTTTGGGGCCCCCCCCACCCCCTAAAAACCCAAAAAAACAAAAACAAAAACACCACCCACACAAAAAAAAAACAAAACAAATAAAAAAAAAAAAACACGTGAA
>NZ_JBQAIK010000007.1:11339-14546 GCF_051905915.1 Actinotignum sp. UMB0459
GGGGGGGGGGGGGGGGGGGGGGGGGGGGGGGGGGGGGGGGGGGGGGGGGGGGGGGTGGGGTGGGGGGGGCGGGGTGTTGGGGGCCCCCCCCCCCCACTGCGCTTAACCGCTACTTCACAGCACTGCTACCGCTGCCACGAGTCAAAGTAATCCCAAGGGAATTCCTCATCATCTCCGGTGTCACTGGACTTGTAATACTCTGATTCGTTCGAAATCATGATTGTCTCAGTAGTGGCTTGATACTTCAGCGCTCTCACAGGGAAGGGGAAGCCCCCGACCATGACTGCCTTGTGAAGAAAAATTCTGATTGCCTCGGTCATGGAAAGTCCAAAACCTCGAAAAACAGATTCCGCCTCGAACTTCAATTCCGGATCAATCCGCATGGTAAACGTCGGTGTATTTGCCACCGGAACCACCCTCTCTTTTTATACGTGTACTTCTGATGTGGTGAGTGTTCGTGCAGCACCTCGCGGGCGCTGCTACTCAGAAGCTTACGCAGCACTTACGACAACTTTCGAGGGCTGTGCGGGGGAGGGCATATGTTTTCAGACCTGTACTGCTTCTGTAGCACAAATGCAGTACACCTCAGAAAACACATACCCCTCGGCCCAGTCTAAAGATTCTGCTATTTTTCAACTTTGGCTGACGCTACCGTATATCCACCGCTCGGTTATTTCGAAACATGTAGAGGCTCATCCGTTGTATCCTCATCCACCGCAAGAATCTCCCGTGCTACTTTCTGGGCGCGGTGTGCACCTGCACATATGCAGGCCAGCAGCACCACCATGCCGAGGATGATGATTGCGGCAAGTGCCTCGTTGGAAAGCGGAAGAAATACGGCGAAACCGCTGAGAATAAGGCACGCCGTGCTGGCGGCCGTCCACGGCCAGGCCGCGGCATGCGCTTCCCGCCATGTTTCCTGGTTCGTCATGATGATCTCAGTACGGTACCCGATGAGTTCGTTAAGCTTCAGGGTCTTTTTGCGGGAGGCATAGGCAAGCCAGCCACTAAGAGCTGCGGAGCCCCATAAAGCACCCACTAACACTACCGCGATCTGCCAGGTCATTGGCCCCTCCCATCGTCCAGCTTCGTCGCTGGCGGTGATTATCTCGGTGAACGGTGATTTTCCAGGTGCCAGTTTACTGAGTGTCAGCGTCGTCGTACCAGTACCCAGATAGAATTCGCGGCTGAACTAACCTGCCGGAAATCCCGATGAGGGCTCTCCTCACCAGGCCCGTCGCATTACCGGGTACGCGCAAGTTTAGCGTGCCACGAGATACGAAAAATCAATCACCTGGTCCGCCCACGCAATTGTGGAGGGACGGTGCGCAACCATGAGCACCGTGCGGCCTTTGGCGAGGCGCCGTATTGCTTCACCAATAACCGCCTCGGTGATGCTGTCCAGCGCGGAGGTTATTTCGTCGAGAAGTAGGATCGGGCTGTCTTTCAAGAAGGCCCGGGCGATGGCAACGCGCTGTTTCTCCCCACCGGAGAGCGCATTCCCGCCCGGCCCAACCTGGGTGTCCAGCCCTGCGGGTAGCCTCTCGATAACCGAATCCAGCCCGGCCAGATTTACCGCGGTAAGAATTTCTTCCTCCGTGGCATCCGGCTTGGCCAGCGTCAGGTTGTCCCGAATGGATCCGCTGAAGAGGCGTATACCTCAAGTGCTCTACCTAGATTGCGCGCCACACACAAAGGGGCCGCCCCTGATATTCAGGAGCGGCCCCTTGTGGATTGCCTTTCGGCTACCTCAGCAACTCTGCGTTACTTCTTGCGGCGGCGAATCGCCACGCTACCCGCACCGGCGGCCAGCAGAGCGAAGACTGCCAGCGATGCCACATCGGCACCGGTTGCGGTCAGGCCCTTAGCCTTCTTGACCTTCTTGGTCTTCGGTGCAGCCTTACCGGGATCGTTCGGGTTCAACGGGTCGGTGCCGTTCTTGATTTCGTCACCGTCGTTGATACCGTCACCATCGGTATCGGCCTTGTTCGGGTTGGTCGCCTTGCCACCATTCTTGGCACCGGTCACCTCGTCACCATCGGTGAGTCCATCACCGTCAGTATCCGGGTTGAGCGGATCGGTATTACCGGGCTTGCCGTCCTTATTGAACTTATCGTCCTTGAACGGGTTCTTGGTGCCGTTCACCTCGTCACCGTCGGTGAGTCCATCACCGTCGGTATCGGGGTTCTTCGGATCCGTACCGATCGCCTTTTCTTCACCATCCGTCAGGCCGTCACCATCGGTGTCACCCTTATTCGGATCGGTGCCATTGGCAATCTCGTCACCGTCGGTGAGTCCATCACCGTCGGTATCGGGGTTCTTCGGATCCGTACCGATCTTCTTCTCTTCACCGTCCGTCAGGCCGTCACCATCGGTGTCCGGGTTCTTCGGATCGGTCTTGGTGGCCTTGGAGTCGTCGACCTTCGGAGTGCCATCTTCGTTACGAGCCGGCTTGCCGTTCTCGTCGATGTCCGTGCCAACTTCCTCGCCGTCGGTCAGGCCGTCACCATCGGTGTCCGGGTTCTTCGGGTCGGTGCCGAGGTCCTTTTCGCGACCATCGGAAACACCGTCACCGTCGGTATCCGGGTTCTTCGGATCGGTCCCGTTCTTCTTTTCGTCCCCGTCGTTCACGCCGTCACCATCGGTGTCAGCATTGTTCTGATCCGTGCCGTCCTTGATTTCGTCAGCGTCGGTAACGCCGTCACCATCGGTATCGGCCTTGTTCGGGTTGGTCGGCTTGCCACCGTTGTTCTTGCCGGTAACTTCGTCGCCGTCGTTCACGCCGTCACCATCGGTGTCGGGGTTGAGCGGATCGGTGTTACCAGGCTTGCCGTCCTTATTGAACTTATCGTCCTTGAACGGGTTCTTGGTGCCGTTGACTTCGTCGCCGTCGTTGATACCGTCGCCGTCAGTGTCCGGGTTCTTCGGGTCGGTGCCGATCTTTTCCTCTTCGGAATCGGTCAGGCCGTCGCCGTCGGTATCCGGATCCTTGACGGTCACCTTGGAGGTGTCCAGGGTCTTGCCACCATCCTTGATGGTCACGGTGATCTCAGACTTGTCCTTGGCATCCGCGGGTACCTTGACCACAACGTTGCCGTCCTGGCCGATAGTGCAGGTCGCACCGCCGGTCGCTTCACAGGTAGCCGAAGCCGGAATCTGGCCATTAGCCGGATCCTTCGTCAACGTCACATCAGCACCAGGCTTACC
>NZ_JBQAIK010000007.1:14646-30526 GCF_051905915.1 Actinotignum sp. UMB0459
CCAGGCTTACCCTCGCCGTCGTTCCACGCCGGGCAACCATTATTAGAAGCCGGGCCAGCGATAGTCGGGCACTGATCTGCGTCGTCGTTCACACCATCGTTATCGGTATCCACCGGAGCCGGAGTGGTGACAGTAACCGGAACCTTGACGGTATCGGTGCTGCCATCCGGGTAGGTGACGACAACCGGAACTTCGTAAGGGCCAGCAGCGGTACCCGCAGCCGGGGTCACCGTGATGGCACCGGTTTCGGGATTGACAGTGGCGGTAATCGGGGAATTGTCACCGAGCTTGAAGGTGGTCTTCTTCCCCTTTTCCGTCGGAGCGGGGTCCTTTTCTACCTTCTTCGTAGCAGGCTTGTCGAAGGTGGGAGCCGGAACCTCAATGGTCTGCCCCGCTTCAACGGTGTTGTCCTGCTTGTAAATCGGATCGTAGGTGTCGGAAAGCTGCGGCACAACCGTGACCGGAACCCAGGTCTTCAGCTTGAGCTGATTCTTGGGATTGAGCGGATCGGTCACCGTAGCAACCACCGGGATGCGGTAGTCGCAGGGGGCCACGTCCGCGCCGGGCTTGACGGTCACCACACCGGTGGCCGGATCAATGCTGGCCCAGTTCTTCGCGGTCTCGCCCAGCGCGTAGCTGGTGCCCTCGGGCAGCCGGTACTTATTGTTACCGGCCTGCGTGAAGCCCTTGGCTTCGCGAGTCGCGTAAGGAGCCTTGCTCTTCTCGGTTTGAGTCTTCTTCACCTTGACGGCGTCGTACTTCACCGGAAGCGCGCGCACGATGAACGAATCCGAAGAAACGGCGTTATCGGCAGCGTAAAGAGTTGCCGTGTAGATTTCGCCGTCCTTCGCGTTCTCCGGAACGGTGAAGAAAGCCTTCTTGGCGTCGCTGAGCTTCTTCAGGTCGCCATTGGTTTGAACAACCTTGCCCTTCGAATCGGTCCACACGATCTTATTGGGGAGCGGGGAAAGCGCCTTGCCGGTGAGCTTGATTTCAGCGGTTTGACCCGGCAGCGCATAGTTTTCCTGCGCATCGAAGTTCGTGATATCCAGTTCCACCTGCACGCTGAGCACCAGCGCCAAATTGACGTTGTACCAGTTGTTGGTAATCAGGTTCACCGCGGCGGAGGTCTGCGGAGTCCACGAGGCGTTCGAGTTGAACATATTGAAGGTCTGGCGCATGAAGGAGGAATAGTTCGGAACTATCCGTCCGTTCGGATCCAGCACGTACATGTAGATCCGGTCCACGTCCGCACCGGCGTTCTTCGGCAGGCGGATCGTGTACATACCCTTTTCGTTCGTGGTGGCCGTGTAAGTGCCCTCGATGTACTCGGGGTGCTCGGTGAGCATGTCACGGACCTTGACCTCGCGGTCATTGACGGACGGAGTGGCGTTGCGCAGTTCCTGGAGCGCGGCCTTGCCGGCCGGGGTCAGCTGCGAAAGCACCACCGTGTAGCCGGGGGCAACCACGTCGCCGGAAGAGTTGAAATTCGGGCCGGTTGCCGAGTTAGCAAGATCGCCCGCGCCGGATTCGAACCACACCTTGCCGGAAATGGAATCCCGGGTGGAGAGAGTCACAGCAGGATCGGGCAGCGCGCCCTTATCATCGTGAATCCACTCATTCTTCGGGCGGGTGAGGTAATCATTCGGATCGGTGTACATGAACACCGCGGTACGCTGCATATTCGTACCGATAAGCGGGAACTGGCCAAGATTATTAGCCGTCACGCTATTGACGAAAGCGCCCGGGAAGAAACCGCCAGCCTGGCGCACCATGGTGACAGGGTTGCCGGCCGGGTTGGTGAAATCGTTGATCCACAGGCGGTAGTACTGGCCAGCAACAGCCTTGTACAGGTGCTGCTTTCCGGTGTTATCCACCCACGGAACGCGAAGATCGAAGGCGTAGGCGCCGGGGCCAATCTGGCTGCCATCGCTCTCGTCGATCGTTCGGACAGTGGTGGAGTAAATCGGGGAGGCAGAACCATCGGTATCGCGCCACTGCAGGTATACCTTTGTTCCATCCGGAACCGGGGTGGCACCGTTCGACGTGGTTGCCGGCGTACCAACGCCACCAAAGAAAGCGCGCCCCGAGAGCGTGTTCTTGGCGTTACTGGCATCCGTTGTGGTCTTGATCCAGCCATTCTTGAAAGCATCGGCTTCGATGATGGCATCTTGCTTGGCAGGAATATCCGGTCGGTTAGCGCCGGGTTGGTTCGCTCCTGCTTCAACAGCGGTATCACCGACATACGTCGGACACTGCGCTGCGGGAGCAGTCGGCGCCGCACCGGAATTCCCTTGCGGTGCAGCGTAGGCGAATCCCGAAGCAAACGTCGTCATAAGCGCCGCGGCGGTGAGACCGGCCCACACTTTCGTGCGACGACGATGCCCACCCTTGCGGGACACAGACGCGGAGACTCCGGGCGCCGACTGAGTCGACTCCGTGTGTTGGGACATTATTTCTCCATTAGTAGGGATATGGATCGTTAGGGTGGATCGTGACGCGCACGTGAATGGTGAGAGGGCAGCGCTGGAGTGGGGGGGGGGGGGGGGGGGGGGGGGGGGGGGGGGGGGGGGGGGGGGGGGGGGGGGGGGGGGGGGGGGGGGGGGGGATCACCGTCTCCGAAAACGGCACGGTAACCGTCACGTTCCCGGACCAGTCAACAACCACGATCACTCCGGACAAGACGGTTCGTCAGCTCAAGGACAATGAGAAGATCACACTCAAGGATCCTGAAGTAACCGGTGTCGTTGACCCGAACAACCTCACGCCTGAAGAACAGGAGCAGGTGAAGGATAAGGTCAAGAAAGCCAACCCCGACCTGCCGGAGAACACCCAGGTCACCGTCGGTAAGGACGGGACCGTGACCGTCACCTTCCCGGACGGATCGACCTCGAACATCACTCCGGACAAGACCGTCCGCCAGCTCAAGGACAACGAGAAGACCAAGATCAACGACCCCGACCTCACAGGCGTTGTTGATGTCAATAAGCTCACCGATCCCGAACGCGAGCAGGTCAAGAAGGCCGTCGAAAAGAAGAACCCGGATCTTCCGACCGGCACTACGATCACCGTCTCCGAAAACGGCACGGTAACCGTCACGTTCCCGGACCAGTCAACAACCACGATCACTCCGGACAAGACCGTCCGTCAGCTCGAGGACAACGAGAAAATCAAGATCAACGATCCCGAAATCACCGGCGTCGTCGATCCGAACAACCTCACCCCCGAAGAGCAAGATCAGGTCAAGGACAAGGTCAAGAAAGCCAACCCCGACCTCCCCGACAACACCCAAGTGACTGTCGGCAAGGACGGCACCGTAACCGTCACCTTCCCCGACGGCTCCGAAACCCAAATCCCGGCCGAGAAGACTGTTAAGCTTCTCGGCCCGGCCGATAACGGCAACAACGGGAATGCTGATAAGGGCGATAAGGGTAACAAGCCGGATGCCTCCAAGCCCACCAAGGTCAAGAAGGTCAAGAAGCTGCAGCACACCGGTGCTGATGTGACGCTTGGGCTCTTGGCCGCGGCTGCTGCGGTGGCTGCCGGTGGGGCCCTGGTCGCTGGGCGTCGTCGCCGCTAAAAAGTTTCACGAACGTGATCGTGTGATCACGTAGAAACGAAAACTAACGCTCCCCGGGATCGGCTGAAATCTCAGCCTTTCCCGGGGAGCGTTGCATTCACAGCCGCATCCGCACCCGCATCAGTAAAATATCTCACGAGGAGGTGTCGCTACCATGCACACCGCAGCCCGCTACGGATCGCTCGCAAGTTCTTTCGTTTTACTCACGCTGTGCCTCGGTACCCTAGCCCTCAACCTGACGGACACTTGGTACTTCACACCCGGAACCGCCACACCCGCGGTTTTTGTTGCGGCCACACTCCTGCTGGCCGCCGCGGGCACCCGCTCCACCTTCGCCCTCGCCGGCAGGACCCGAGCCAGCATCGCCTACGCGCTATGCGCGGTAGCGCTCTGCGCAGGCGTCGTTTCGTTGTGGCTCGCGAGCGGCCCCGAAACACTTAACCTCATCGGTGCCGCAGCCTGGATAGTCGGCTCCCTGGGCGTCTGCGCTTCAGCACTCCACGCCTGCCGCCCCACTCGGCCCGGGGCCTGTGCACCGCAGGCGTAATGCCCCCTTGCCCCACACATGAGCGTCAGCATATACTGACGCCGTGGTGGTTGAGTCTCAGCAAAACGTACGGCCGCAGGCGGGTGATCTCACAGCAGCTTCCCCAGCCGATCCTGCCGTGATAGCGGAAAAGCTGCGCGCGGCCCACGCCATGCGGGTGGAGGCTGATCGCATCACGAAATACTACGTCGAGGAAGCGGTGCGCGCGGGTATGTCCTGGAGCGATATTGGCCGTTGCCTCGAGGTAACCAAGCAATCAGCCCATCGCAAATACGCGGCGGGGCTGCCGCGCGAACTTAGGAACCCGTCATGAAACTCCCCGCCGCCGCTGCCCTGCAGCTCATCCAAAACTCCGCTTTCGAAGCTCGCCGTGCCTGGCGTGAGGAAATCACCCTCGTTGATGCTTTCCTCGCCTTGCTCGCCAGTGGTGGCAGCGCCAGCCGCGTCTGCGCCCGTGCCGGCCTCACCCTGCGCGCCGCGCGCGAACACGCTAGTCAGCTCCACGCGCAGCGCCTCGAAGAATTTGGGTTACCGCCCGTGCAGTTACGTGAACGCACCCGAACTGAGATTTTCGACGACGCCGCCGAGCTCGCCCCACCCGCGGACCTACAGAAATTCCTCAGCGGAAAATTCCCGGGCAATGATTATCACTGTGGGGTGGCCGTCCGCTTGCTTCGCGATGAAGCATCGTGCCGCGAGATTGTGGAACGCGCTGGAATTAACCTTGAGCAACTCATTGCCGCACTTGATGCAGCCGAACCTCTAGCCCAGCCCCACCGCGTGAGCGGCACACAACGGCTGCGCATCTACCTGCCAACCAGCGCCCGCAAAGTACGCGAATACGCCGCTTCCCCGGAATTCGCCGCATCCAATTTTGCTGATGTGTCCCACGATGGGTCTGACTGGGTGCTCCGCTACGCGGGCGCGGAAGGACAGCCCACCGTCTGGGAATATTCCGGAACGCAGAAACCTCCCAAGCAACAGTCCCGCCGCTTCGCTCTGCTCGCAGAAAACGATCCGGAAGCCGTATCAAGTGCTACCGGTGAAGGCTGCTTCGTCACCCTGACAGAGAGTTTCGGGCAGCGCGGCTTTCTTTCCCGAATCCTCTTTCGGATGTTCCTCGGCACGATGATTCTTACAAACCAAGCTAATTACCTGGCAGATCGAGTGACACGCTCCGAGTAACGGACGGAGTACGACGCCGCAGCTACCGGCACCGCGCGAGGAAATTCTCCATGATTGTGCGCCCGCAGGGGGTGAGGATCGATTCGGGATGGAATTGCACCCCGAATACCGGGAAGCGGCGGTGCTCCACCGCCATGACTTCCCCGTCCCCCACGCAGCGCGCGGTTACGGCTAGCTCATCACCGAGGGTATCGTCCTTGACGGCGAGGGAATGGTAGCGGGCCACCATTTCTTTCTCCTCGCACCCCGCAAAGAGCGTGCTGGACGTATCCATGCGCGCCGGCCGGGCGATGCCGTGCACTACTTCCGCGGCGTAGGTCACGGTAGCTCCGAAGGCTTCACATATGGCCTGGTGCCCCAGGCACACCCCGAGGATGGGGTATTTTCCGGCCAGTTGTTCCACCAGCGGCATGGATACCCCGGCGTCGCGGGGGAAACCCGGGCCAGGGGAGATAATAATTCCGTCCGGAGCCAGCGCGTCAATCTCCGCCACACTCAGGGCGTCGTTGCGAACCACCTTGACATCCGGGCGGAAAGTTCCGACCAGCTGCACCAGGTTGTAGGTGAATGAATCGTAGTTATCAATGATGAGGATCATTAGCATTCCTCCAGCTGGGCGGCGTCGTGCAAAGCTTCCAAAACGGCCGCGGCCTTATTGAGTGTTTCTTGGTATTCGGTGGTGGCTACGGAATCCTGGACGATGCCCGCGCCGCTACGCGCGTAAACCGTGTTCCCGATTTTGTAGGCGATGCGGATACCGATGCAGGTATCGAGGTTCCCGGAAAAATCGAGGTAGCCGATGGCCCCGCCATAAATACCGCGTTTATTGCCTTCAAGGTCGTTAATGAGCTGGCAGGCGCGAATCTTCGGTGCCCCGCTCAGGGTGCCGGCCGGAAGAATTGAGGCGACGGCATCGAGGGCATCGAACTCCGGGCGGATTTTCCCGCTCACCGTGGAACCAATATGCATCACGTGAGAGAAACGCACCACGTCATGGAAGCGATCCACATTGACAGTGCCAAATTGTGCCAGGCGCCCGATATCGTTACGCCCCAAATCCACGAGCATATTGTGTTCGGCTAATTCTTTCGGATCCGCCAGCAATTCCTCTTCCAAGCGGGCATCCTCCGCGGGGGTGGCCCCGCGCGGGCGGGTACCAGCCAGCGGGAAGGTGAAGAGAGTGCCGTCCTCCAATTTCACCAGGGTTTCCGGGGATGCCCCCGCCACCTCAATATTGTGCCCGCTGAAATAGAACATATACGGAGAAGGATTAATAGTGCGCAGCACCCGGTAAGTATCAATAAGGGAACCGGTGAATTCCGCGCGCAAACAATTGGAGAGCACGATCTGGAAAATATCACCCTCGTGAATATAGTGCTTGGCGCGTTCCACCATCGCCACAAACTCCGCCTCGTTAAGCACGGGAGTGATCGGCCCGGTCAGCTGCCCGGACGTATCAGCCACCGGCTCACCGTGCAGAAGCAGCTGGGCCAACTCACCTAATTCTTCGGTAGCGCGCGGGTATTCTTCCGCGAGGTTATCGAGCCCCACCACTTTGATTAATATGATTTTTTGGCGGAAGTTATCGAACGCAATAACGGTGTCGAAAAGCATGAGATCGACATCATTAAAACCCTCGTCGTTCGGGGCATCGAGCCGCAGGGTCGGTTCGGCATATTTCACGTAGTCATAAGAAAAATATCCCACGAGTCCACCGGCGAAAGGCGGCATCCCCGGAACTTTCGGGCTGCGATAGCGGGCGAGCACCTCCCGGATCGCATCCGACGGAGAATCAGGAGAATCATACGCAGCCGGCTGATCATTAATACGCACCTGCCCATCCACGCAGGTAATTTCGAGTTTCGGGTCATAACCGAGGAACGTGTAGCGCCCCCATGTTTGATCCTGGCCGGCCGATTCGAGCATATAGACGTGATCGGAAACGTTTTTGAGGATCTTCAGTGCGGTGACGGGCGTGAGGGAATCGGAAAGAATTTCGGTGGCGACGGGCGCCGCGCGGTACTCGGATCCGAGAGCGCTCAGTTCAGCGAGGGCAGGGTAAAACTGCATAATTATCCTTTGTGATAACAGTGCGGGTGGTCGTGAATTCTCGGGTCACGTCAGGCACGATGCGCCAACGTGCGGGGAAGAAAAATTAGGCGCGCCATCGACGCCAGCCGGCGCCCAGCGCCGCAAGCTTTGCACAACCCGTATCCATACCCGTCACTTTAGCAGGCCGAATAGCTCCGCGCGCTGCGTTCCACTTTCCGGATCGCGCGGTTCAAGATGCAGCTCGTTATCGGCCACTTCGTTAATGAACTCCGGATCGTGGCTGATCACCAGCACCGTGGCTCCGCGCGCTGCAAGCGCGCGGATGTGAGTGGAGATGGAGCGGAGGTGCCGATAATCCACCCCGGATGTCGGTTCGTCAAAGACATAAAAGTCGGCATGGGCGACCGTAGCATTGGCGACGACGAGGCGCTGCTTCTGGCCGCCCGATAACGTAGCCGGATGCCGATCCACCACCTCGCCTAATCCGAGGTCGGCCAAGACCTGCTCAATGCGTTCCTCACTCACCCCGGAATTCCCCAGCGCCACTTCCCCGCGCACGGTTTCCGCGAAAAGCTGGCGGGTGACATCCTGCATCACCAAGCTGGAATGGCGGAGCCGCTCACGCCCCCGGCACACTTTCCCGCCGAAGGAAATTCGCGCGCCGGAGGCCGGATGGGCCAGGCCGATGAGCACCCGCGCCAGGGTAGTTTTCCCGGCCCCGTTAGGCCCCGTTAGCGCGGTGACCTGCCCGGCCGGAATCTCCACCCGCTCCAGGTTAAGCACCTCGTGGGAGCCGTAAGCAAAGCGTACCGCCTCGGCTACCACGCCCGGGGTGGTAGGCGCACCGGCAGCCGCGCCGGCGTCGTCGCCCTTCTTCCCGGTGGCGGGCACGCGCGCCGCGCGTTCGGGGACCCGCAAGGTCCGCAGGCCCAAGCCAATCCGTTCCGTTTCCCCCATCGCGAAGAAATCCGCGGCCGGGTAACGCCCGGTGATGCGCCCGCCGTGCATAACGACGACGCGATCAGCCACGCCGCGCAGCGGATACAGGCGATGTTCAGCGATGATTGTGGTCCACCCGCGGCTCTTGAGTGCGCGGACGACCTGGGCGAACTGGCCGACCATCTCGGGGCTGAGATTGGAGGTTGGTTCGTCGAAAAGGAGGATACGATGCGGGCCGACCAGCGCGGTGGCGAAACACACCACATCACCCTTACTTCACCAACGCAGCACCAAACGGAAGAGTATTCTGAGTTATGTATAGTTTTTATTAAGAACGCGACTGGCGGCGTTTTTTATGACCACTCCGAAGGAGGCAGCTGTGGTCAGAAAATTCTCCGGCGCCCTGAGCGCCCTTATTATCGGCTTATTAGCGGTGATTGCACCGCTTCCTGCCGCCCTTGGCGAACCGGGATCGGCCGCTCCGTCCACGTGGGCGGAGCTGGTCGCCACCGGTTCCCAAGCGGGCGCGGTAAGCGCAACAGTTTCCAATAATTTGACAGTTGCGGCGGACGCACCCGTACTGCGCGTTCCGGCCGGCACCCACCTCACCCTCACCGGGAGCGGCGAGGTGACCGGGGCGGATCTACCGGCCGTGCAGGTGGAGAAAGGCGGCACCCTCACGCTGGCCGGCCCTTCATTCACCCGCACCCAATTCGTGGTGGAAGGCACGCTTGAGGTAAACGCCGGGTCGATTCACGATACGGCCCTCACCGGCCCGGTGATCTTCGTGCAGGGCGGGGAGCTGAATTTCAGCGGTACCGCTGATTTTTCGCGAAATTCCAGTGCACCACAGGGTGGCACGCTCGGGCCGAACGGCGTTGCCGCGGAAAAGTATGCACCGATTACCGCTTACGGCGGGTCTGTCACCATCAGCGGCGGCACAATCAGCCAGAATTCTGGCTTGCTTCGCGGTGGCGCCATTGGGGTGTGGAGCAGCGCGGAGCAGCCCGCGAAACTCACGATCAGCGGAGGCGCCCTGAGTAAGAACACGGTGAGCCACCCACGGTTCCCCGGCTTTGGCGGGGCGGTCTTCACCGAAGGCGCCACGGTGGAACTGAGCGGCGGCACGCTCAGCGGTAATACCACTGAATACGGTGGAGCGCTCGCCCTCATGAACTCGACCTTCACCATGAACGGTGGGGAAATCAACGGAAACTCCAATGGCGAATACAAGGGCTTTGGTGGCGGTATTCTTATCGACGGCGGCAAGGCAACGTTCACTGGCGGCACCGTTTCCGGTAACACTGCCAACGGTTTCGGTGGCGGCCTCAATATCCTGAATTCCACCGTCTCGATCTCCGGACTAACCGTTACCGAGAACACCGCGCTGAAATCCGGTGGAGGTATCTCCTTCGGAGGCACTACCCGTGCCGTCATCAACGCGGCAATTATGCGTGGCAATACTGCCACGGGATTCTGGGGCGGCGGTGCCATTTACAATGACACCAAGGCACACCTCACCATGCACAACACCGTTATTCGCAATAACCACATCAAGGATATGCGCTTGGTTGGAGCCGGAAACCGCCCGCCCGGCGCTCAGGGCGGCGGGTTGTGGAACTGCCCCACCGGCACCACCACCATGCATATCACGCGGGGCGTGGCTATTTTCGATAATTCCGCACCCGACGCCGGAAAAGAAAAGCAGTTTAAGGGCGCGGGCGATGACTTCTTCAGTGTTGCCAAGCACGAATTCGATAACCCAACGCCCGTGGCTGGCCAGCCGGTTACTCTGACCGAGCGGATGCTCGGCGGCTCGCCGCGCGCCTGGTTCCAGGACGGCTCCGCCTACGGCATTCACGCTAATTGGCCCGCGGAAAAGCAGCTGCCGCGCTACCAGGAAGGAGGGGAAAACACGCCGATTCCCTTCGGCCAACCGATTACTGATAATAAAGCCTTCAAGTCGGTTCCCAGCGCGGAGGCGAAGGCCCTGGCGGGAGTATTGGCCAGTGTCATTATCGAAAATAACAATGCCACCAATGTAGGTATTAGCGGCGGCGGCGGCATCACCAATAACGGCGAGCTGATTTTCGGTGAGGATGACATCTGGAAGCTGCGCGTCACGAAAGGCTGGGAGGGCGACGACGCCGCTACCCGCCCCGAGTCCATCACGCTAGACGTGCTGGTGGGCGGGCATAAACTCCAGGAGATCACGCTCACCGCAGCGCAGCAGTGGACGGCGGATATCCCCAACTTCCCGAATCCGGCCACGCTCATCGACGCGGCAACCGGCAAGCAACTCCCCATCGAATTCCGCGAACACGGCGCCGACAATTCCCCGTACACACTGCGCACCACCGCCACCACGGCGGATGACGGCGCGAAGCTGTACACGGTAGCGCTCACCAACACGATGTCCACCGAAGTTTCGGTGGCTAAGAAATGGAACGACGACGCCGCGCCTGCCGGCCTGCGCCCCGATAAGGTCACGGTCGAACTCCTGGACGGCGGCCAGCCGGTTGGCCAGAGCATTGAGCTAAGCGCCGCGAATGGTTGGACCGGGACTTTCACGAATCTCCCGGTCTACCGCGAGGGCCGCAAGGCGGTGTACTCGGTGCGCGAGGTGCCGGTTCCCGGCTACACCACCGTGATCAGCGGTGATGCGGCCAGCGGGTACGTGATCACGAATACTCATACACCGCCACCTCCGACTACGGAGCCTCCGGCGCCGCCGACCACTCCCCCGGCGCCGCCCACCACGGAGCCACCCGCTCCGCCGACGACACCTCCGGTGCCACCCACACCGAGTGAGCCACCCACGGTGCCGCCCACCACTCCACCAACGACGGAGCCACCTGCCCCGCCAACAACGCCACCGAGCCTTCCGCCCACGGTGCCGCCTAGCGTTCCGCCGAGCACACCTCCGGGAACCCCTCCGGGAACCCCGCCGAGCACACCGCCGGTCACCCCGCCGGCCAATCCGCCGCGGATCGTGCGCACCGGCAGCGACGCTCGTTCCGGAGCGGCCCTGGCGGGCACAGCGCTGCTAGCGGGTCTCGGAATCTTGGCGTGGCGCCGGCTCCGCGCTGAGCGCTAACGAGCCCTGCGCCTTACCCACGGGGGTGGTACATCGCACCGCGATGTACCACCCCCGCCGTCGTCGTACCTTTAAATGCCAGCCACGCTACTGAGAGCCGTTTCACGCCGAAAAAATTTCCCTCCGGTCCGGGAGAGGAATATGCTATTGGCAATTTGAGCCAAAATCAGGAAGGCTCAGGAAAATTCGGAGGCACACGCACTTATGTCCGTGACGGAAACGACAACCACGACCGCCACTTACCCGATTGATCACCCTATCGATGGGAATCTCACCGTTCCCGCCAGTTCCGGCGTTTCCGGTGTTCCTGATTCCGCAGGAGTTAACAACCGGCCGGACGAGGATTTCTCATTCGGAGTTGTTCCCACTTCAAGCCGACGTTCCTTTTGGGCCGTCGGCTTTGTTATGCTCGGCTTCACTTTCTTCTCCGCGTCCATGTCGGTCGGAGCGAAGCTCGGCATCGGCCTAGACCTGGGCGGCTTCGTGGCCGCCGTCTCCATCGGCGGCGCCATCCTCGCCACCTTCACCGGGGCGCTGGCCTACGTGGGCGCGAAAACCGGGATGGGCGTGGACGAACTCGCCCGCCATTCCTTCGGCCGCTTCGGCTCCTTCCTTCCCTCCTTCCTCATCGCCTTCACCCAGATGGGCTGGTTCGGCGTGGGGGTGGCCATGTTCGCTATCCCCACCGCGGAAATCCTCAATATTAGCCCCTGGCCGATCGTGCTGATCGCCGGCGGCCTTATGACCGCCTCCGCCTACTACGGCATCAAGGCCATCGAGATCGTCTCCTTCATCTCCGTGCCGCTCATCGCCGGGCTGGGCACCTACTCGATGGTGACCGCCACGGTGGACGGCGGCGGCCTCACCCGCATCTTCGCCAACACCAGCGGCATGCCGGTGATGGTGGGAGTTGGCCTGGTGGTCGGATCCTTCATCTCGGGCGGCTCGGCCACCCCGAACTTCACCCGCTTCGCCGGCTCCGCGAAATCCGCGGTTATCACCACCGTTATCGCCTTCCTCCTCGGCAACACCCTCATGTTCTCCTTCGGCGCGGTGGGCGGTGCCTTCACCGGCAAGGACGATATTTTCTACGTGATGATCGCTCAGGGCCTGGCTTTCCCGGCCCTTATCGTGCTGGGCGCCAATATTTGGACCACGAATAACAACGCCCTCTACACCACCGGCCTGGGCTTCGCGAATATGACGAAGCGCCCCAAGAAGCCGCTGGTTATTATCGCCGGCATTCTCGGCACCCTGTGCGCGCTGTGGCTCTACGACAACTTCGTGGGCTGGCTGAGTTTCCTCAACGCCACCCTGCCCCCGATCGGCACCGTGCTGGTGGCCGACTACTTCGCCAACCGCCGCGCCTACCACGCCATTGTGGAGGCGGTGGAAACCGGTCGGATCTGCGCCGCGGATACCTCGAATACTTCAGCGACCCGCGCGGTGGCCTGGCCTGCGGTTATCGCGGTGGCTGCCGGGGCCCTGGTGGGCTGGACCATCCCGGTGGGGATTGCCTCGCTCAACGCTATCGTTGCCGCGCTGGCCGTGTATTTCGCTGGCCGCGGCGTCGTCGCCACAATGAAGTAACCGCCCGCGCACCGCACTGCACCCGTACCCGCGCAACCGAAAGGAGCATCCGTGAGCACCCAGATTTTCCGGAATCTGCGCATCGAAAACGCTGACCACCTGTCCGATATCACCGTGACCGACGGCATCATCACCGCGATCACACCCGCAGCTTCGGCACCCGCACCCGTGTCCGGTACGACGGCGCAGCCGGGTCACGCGCCAGCCGCGCAGGTCCGCGACTTCGGCGGGCGCCTGGCCCTGCCCCCCATCGTGGAATCTCACGTCCACCTGGACACCACGATGACCGAGGGCGATCCGCATCCCAACGAATCTGGCACCCTCTTCGAGGGCATCGAGATCTGGTCGCAGCGCAAGGCAAAGCTCACGGTGGAGGATGTCAAGGAGCGGGCCATGCGGGCGATCCGCCAGCAGGTGCGTTTCGGGATCCAATACATCCGCTCCCACGTGGATATCAATGACCCCAAGCTCACCGCGCTGCACGCGCTACTCGAATTGCGCGAGGAATTGCGCGACCACGTGACCTTGCAGCTGGTGGCGTTCCCGCAGGAGGGCATCGAATCCTATCCGCACGGGCGCGAGCTACTGCGCACCGCCGCCGAGCTGGGTGTGGACGCCATCGGCGCCATCCCGCATTACGAATTCACCCGCGAATACTCGGTGAGCTCGCTGAATTACGCGGTGGGACTCGCGCAGGAATTCAACCTCCTCATGGACGTGCATTGTGATGAGATCGACGACGGCGCTTCGCGCGGCCTGGAAACCCTGGCTACTCGGGCCTACGAGGCGGGTATCGGGGAGAAAGTCACGGCCTCGCACACCACGGCCATGCATTCGTATAACAATGCCTATTTCATTCGGCTGCTGCGACTGCTCAAGATGAGCGGAATCAATTTCGTCTCCAATCCGATGGTGAATACCCATCTGCAAGGCCGGACGGATACGTACCCGAAGCGCCGCGGCGTGACGCGGGTCAAGGAGCTGACAGAGGCGGGCATCAACGTGTCCTTCGGGCAAGACGATATCGTCGATCCGTGGAATCCCCTGGGCACGGGGTCGCTGCGCGATGTCACCCTCATCGGCCTGTACGTGACCCAGATGATGGGGGCGTCCCAGATCGATCAGTCCTACCGCTTCATCACCCATAACGGAGCGCGCACGCTCCACCTGCCCGATTACGGGATCGCGGTGGGTAACCCGGCCAATTTCATTGTGCTGGGGGCGCAGTCCTGGCGTGAGGCCCTGGCGTTCCACGCGCCGGTGGTGGCTTCGTACCGGCGCGGCGAGCTGCTTTTCGAGTCCACTGAGCCGGAGCACGCCTGGCATTTCTAAGCGCTTGCTTTGCGCGTGCGGCGCGCGTGTGCGTGTGGCGAGCGCGATGAGCGCGTGTGCGTGCGTGGCGGGCGTGTGATAAGCGTGTGCGCGCATGGTTTTCCCGGACCCTCGGCCGAGTGACAGGCCGGGGGTTCGGTGAATTTAAGCCGGTGGCCGGTGGCCTATGTGCGACTGGTGGCCGACGGCCGGCGGGTGCTGCGCCACTCTCGGACAGCCTGCGGGCTGCCCGCTGCGATTTTCTGCGAGCATGGCAGTCAGCAAGTGGTAACCGCCGACCTCCAGATCACAAAACGCAACGGCAACTACATTAACTTTTCTAAATCATGCGCTGGTGTTGCTTTCTGTAAGCCCCCGCCTTGAGGAGTTGCTTTCTATTCACTATCGCCACAGGGCGTTGCTTTTTGTGAAACCGACGGCGACACCGACCACTCACCATCACCCCAACCCACAAAGTGGTACTGGAGCTACAACCAACACCCGATGCCCTGTCGGCTAGTACCACTTTATAAAGGCCGATGTCGTACAAGACCACTTTGCCCTCACCTCACGGAGCAGAAGTCCAGCCAAACCCCCAGTACCCCTCATAACCAGCCCTCCACACGCAACTCGACACACCAACCCACCACACCGGCCGAGCCAGGGTATTTTTCCGAGGTGTACTTCGCATGTACGACATCCGCACTACACCCCAAACAACACATACCACCCCCTTGCGCCGCCTATTTTACATGTGTAAATTAGACAACATGACAGAGGTACACGCAGACATTCCACGTGGCGGCACGAGCGGAACGCCGAACGCAAACCAACACGATACCCTCGGCCCTGCCGGGGACGACCCGCGCGCCCGGCGCTCCTACGAGGCCCTGGTGCACGCCGCCGCCTCCCTCATTGATAGCGGCGCCGCTATTGACGACCTCACCGTCTCCTGGATTACGCGGGAAGCCGGGGTTACCCGCCCCACCTTCTACCAGCATTTTTCCGGGATCAGCCAGCTGGTGCGCGCCGTCGTCCTCACGCGTCTCCACGCGATTTTTGACGCCACCCCGGTTCCCACCTCAGAAGCACCTTCGCTTGACGTGCAGCGGCAGGTACTCCTCCCCATGCTCACCACTCTGCTTGAGCACCGCCACCTCATTGTCGCAGCCCTCACCAGCTCCGCGGCTCTCGGTAGCGCAGCTCCGATTATCGCGGCCATTCGTGATCGCCTGCTCAGCGCCCCGGCCATTCGCGCCCGCGGCCGCGTCATGTTCGGCACATCTGCACCGGAGGCACCACGTCCGAACGGCAACGCGCCAGCGCACACAGGCACGCCAGCGCGAACAAGCGCACCAACAGTCCCGCCCACACTGCCCACACTGCCCGCGCCGGCTGCCCAGCCCGGCTCCTATCCTCCGCCCTCGAAAGCGGAGATGGACTTTGCTTCCATGGTGGCCGCCGGCCTGCTCTGGCGCGTGCTCCACTGGATGACCGAAGAACCCGCAGATCCCCAGGATCTTCCCCGCCTCGCCACCGAAGTGGGCAGTTTTACCCGCGCCGCCTATGGAGAACACTC
>NZ_JBQAIK010000008.1:0-261728 GCF_051905915.1 Actinotignum sp. UMB0459
ATGGCATCGATAGAGACAACCGGTATCGAAATAGTCGACGATAGTGAGCGCACCGCGAAACCCCGGCATCTTTTCCTGCCGTGGTTCGCCTCGAATATCTCCGTTTTTGGGATGAGTTACGGGGCGTGGGTGCTTGGATTTGGTATTTCTTTCCCGCAGGCGCTGGTTATCACGGTCATCGCCGTGATTCTTTCCTTTGCTATTTGCGGGGTCATCGCGCTGGGCGGCAAACGCGGCTCGGTGCCTACGATGGTCATGTCCCGGGCAGCTTTCGGGGTCAGCGGCGCGAAAATTCCGGGCATTATTTCCTGGCTGACCTCCATCGGCTGGGAAACTTCGCTGGCCATTACCGCAGTTCTGGCCACCAATACGGTGCTTGCGCGGCTGGGGTGGGCCGGGGAAGATTCCACCACGGTCAAAGTGGTAGCGGCCGCAATTGTTGCCACCCTCATCGTTTTGGGCGCGGTGGCCGGCTACCACATTATTATGAAAATGCAGGCGGTTCTCACGTGGATCACCGGCATCACCACCATTATCTATATTATTTTAGTTTTCCCGCATCTCGACGCCGGAGCGCTCTTCTCCCACTCTTCCGGCTCAGTTGCGGCCATGCTCGGAGCTTTCGTCATGGTACTCACCGGCATGGGCCTGGGCTGGGTGAATATCGCGGCGGATTGGTCGCGCTACCAGAGCCGGGAGGCGCGCGGAAGCCACATTATTTTCTGGAATACCCTGGGCGGTTCCCTCGGCCCGGTGGTGCTCATTAGTTTCGGCCTTATGCTGGCCGGTTCGGACGACGTGCTCTCCGAAGCCATCGGCTCTGACCCGGTCGGGGCACTGGCCACCATCCTGCCCACCTGGTTCCTCCTCCCCTTCCTCCTCACCGCAATTCTTTCGCTGCTGTCGGGCGCGATTAACGGTATTTATTCTTCGGGGCTCACGCTCCTGACCCTGGGGATTCGGATTCCGCGGCCGCTCGCCTCCCTTATCGACGGTGTCATTCTCACCGTGGGAACCGTATACGTCACCTTCTTCTCGCCCACGTTTATCGGCCCCTTCCAGTCCTTCCTGGTCACCTTGGGGGTACCGCTTGCCGCGTGGACCGGCATCATGATGGCGGATATTACTTTGCGTAAGCGTGATTACGACGACGCCGCACTCTTCTCCCCCACCGGCCGCTACGGCAAGTACAACGTGACCTCACTGGCCATCTTGGCGGTGTGCTGTGTGATCGGCTGGGGTTTGGTAGTCAACGGCTTCTCCGATGCCCCCTTCAATGATTGGCAGGGCTACCTCCTCCCCCTCATCGGCGGGGTGGACGGGCCCCTCGGTTCGGGCAATATTGGAGTGATCCTGGCCCTCATCATCGGCTTCGTGGCCTACTACGCCCTGTGCGGGGCGCGGGTGCGGCGCCAGGAAGTTGAGATGATTTAGCGCTCGCATACGCAAGTGGGGCGGACATTTTAATGCTGTCCGCCCCACTTTTATAATTTTACTTTTTCTTGCTATCCGCAAGATCTCCCCATTATTGCTGCTTTTTGACCACCAGTACGATAGCCCAGATGGAGAAGGCAATATCAACGATGGTGGCGAGGATAAAGAGAATAAAACCAATACCCACGCTGGCAACCTCAGAGAATTCAGAAAGCTTCGAAAGCGCGTTCATGCTCCCGATGAAGAGCAGAATTCCGAAAAGCAAACCCACCCCGCCGGCGGTGGCCATGGTCCACTTCTTCTTAATGACAAGAGCAAGCGTGGCGAATACCGCCGCAATGAGGTAGCAGAGAATGACCATCCACGCCGACTCGGCATCCCCCTTCATCATGCTGGCGGAAAAACCGAAGGCAGAGGCAAAGGGCAGGAAAACGCTGAGCATAGCAAGCACCTGAGCACCAATGAGCACGGCCGGCACAATCGTGCGCCAGTTAATGCCGCCTGTTGCGGAAGCGTTCGCGAAGCCCTGGCGCATCGCACCGGCCTGCTGGGCGACAGCCGGCGCCACCCGGTTACTAACAAATTCTTTGGCGCCGGTGGCGAATTGCTTGAGGCCCTCTTTCATATCCCCCACGGAATTATCGGGAACACCCGGCCCGGCCACGGTACCCTGGGCCACGGCCTCCTGGTATTCCCGTAACGTGGGTTCACGCCCGTTATCCAGCTGGAAACGAGCTTGCCACTGTTCGGTGGTGAGGGGCTGCGAGGCATGCGTGGCGGGCTGCTGGAACTGAGGTGCGGACTGCTCTTCCGGCTGCGCTGCCGGTTGCTGAGCCTGCGCACACTGCGGAACTTGCTGCCCCGAGGCTTCGGCTTGGCGCTCGCGAATCCAGGACACCAGTGCCGGGTAGCACTGCGGGTGGACCGCGATAGCCTCCCAGAGGTCGGGGCGCTGGGCCGCGATATCGGCAAGATCCCGCGCGGTAATCTGCGGGTCCGCCAAGTTCTCAAGGGTCATCGTGCGCGGATCGTACATCATAGCCGTTCTACTTTCTCCCATAGAATTTTCGTGCCGTGACAACGCGGACGAAAACCCGTGTAGCTACTAATAGTTTCTATGGTTAACATACGGAGTTTTCTCCTGTAGCAACTGTATCCCAGCTACCCTGGATACGTGGAGTTTATGAAAAACTCTACAGGTACGACGGCGGGGCTCATCACGCGAGTTCCACCTTCCACGTCACCGTACTCCATCTGTGAGGAAGGACTTTCTATGACTAACGGACCTGACCAGTTCCCACCGTCCACGCCGGTGCCGCCACCCCCGCCTCCGCCTCCGCCGCCTTCCGCGCCGACGCCCGAGGACGCGGAGCTGACCCGGACTATTCCGCACGTCGAGGAGGTGCCGGCAGCGCAGCCGGAAGCTACCCCGGCGTATCCGCTCGCGGTTCCGGTGCCTCCCCCGCAGCCCGATCCGGAGGCCGCATTCCCTGCTGAGACCCCCGCTGCAGATTCGCCCGCGCCAGCGGCGCCGTCGCCCCTGTCCCCCGGCGAGCCTGAGGCGTGGATCACCACCGAGGCTGATGCGGGTGCGCCCACCCATATCGCACTTCCGCGCATGCTCGAGGAGATTCCGAGTGCGACCAGTGCCGGGACCGGCACGGATGCGGTACCAGCTCCGGATGCGGTACCGGTCCCGGGGTACCCGCCCGCTCCCGGCTATGCGCCGCAGCCCGGTTACGGCGCCCCGCCGCAGGGCTACGCACCTCCGGGCGGGTACGGCACCGCGCCGAGCCCGGCCGCCGGCCCCGGAATGCCGGGCGGAATGTACGCCGCTGCCCCGGCCCCAGCGCTCCCGCGGGAAAAGAAATCACATAAGAAATTGTGGATCAGCCTGGCGGTTTTGCTGGTGCTCGTCGTGGCGGGAGTTATTGGTTTTAAGGTAACGGCCAGTAAATTCGCGCCGGAGAAAACTGCCGAGGCATACCTCTCCGCGATTGTGGAAGGGAAAGCCAGTGCAGCGCTCGAGGTGTACGACCCGAATGTGCGTTCCGGGGAGCGCCTATTCCTCAGCGACGAAATCTACAGCAAGGCCACGAACCGGCCCACGGATTTTGAGGTTATCTCCGCCTTTAAGCAATCGCAGCCGGGCGGGAAAAATACCGTGCACGTGAGCGCGGAATTCACCATCGATATGAAGAAATATCCCGTTGATCTCACCCTCAGCGAGCGCGGCAAGAAATTCCTGTTCTTCTCCGAATGGCAGGTGACCGATGCACCGCTGGGAACAGTGGAGTTACGTTCCGCCACGCCGCTGGTGAATGTTAATGGGGTCGACGTCGATCTTTCGGCCACGATGGACCCGGCCACGAAGGGCGAGCGCGCTAGCGAGTACTATTCGCTGCCCGCTTTCCCAGGGACCTACACGGTGGGTGCCCAGGGCGGTGATACCTTCGTGAGCTTCGGGGAGGCGGAGAGTGTATCCGTTCCGGTTAGTGGCCCGGGTTCCTCGGCATCCATTGAACCGAGCTTCACTCCGGAGGTGGCCGCGGAAATCCAAAAACAGGTGAATGCCCGGTATGAGGCGTGCATGCCCGCTAATACCTTCGAGGTGAAAGACTGCCCCGAATTGAATATGAGCGATCCTGTTTTCCAGGCTGTCACGGAGATTCGACGCTCGTGGAAGGAAGAACCCAAGGTCGAGGTGGAGGCCTCCAGCCTGCGCTACGAAGATGGCGCATACGTGGGCACCGCCAAGATCAAGGGCAAGGCGATTATTAATTACAAGCAGCGCTACAGCGAGAAAGATCCCTGGAAGGAATCGGAATTCCCGGTCAATATCTGGGTGAACCGCACCCTGCGCTTCGAAGTGAAGGACGGGGCGATCACGGTGGATTTCTCCAAGGATAATTACGGCTGGTAAAGGGGCTTATGACGGCATGTCGTTAGCCCGGATCCAGTCCAGTACTGCATGAACCGGGCCCGGTGCCGCACGACGGACCGGGCCCGGTATGTGTTTTCCGGGGTGTACTGCGAATGTCGTACATACGAAGTACAGCGCTGAAAACACCTGGCGCCCCCGCAGATGCTGGTGTGACTCCTACGGTTTGACTTATAGGACCTCAGTTCGACTATAGGAACTCAGCTCACCCAGGATTTCCTCAGCTCACCCAGGATTCCAGAAGAGTCGTTATCTCGCTTCGAATACTTTCGGGTGAGAAGCCCTCATCCACCTCAAGGTTTTCTATTCCCACGTGGCCATCTTTTACCCGAGCCGCGACACGCCCGATAATCTGCTCATCACACAGAATCGGCATCCCGAAATATCCAAACTCCCGTTTATGCGCGGGCTTATATGCCTCGAGTCGATAATCTTTTCCGAAAAGCTCACGCTGGCGCGAGCGCGTCCAGATAAGCGAATCGAAGGGAGATAGCAGCGTCATACTGCCCGTTTCCCAACGGGCGTTATGTAGTTCCTCCATGAGGGCCTCGTGAGCAAGCCACGTTCCGGCCAGCCCGCGCACCTCAACCGCTACATATCCGTCCGCAAAACAATGCTCGCGGATATTCGCGCTTTTCGGGAACCTGAAATAATCCACCACATCGTCAAGGCGCGCAATCCCGAGTGCCCTCAGGGCTAGCGCAACGGTTTTATTCAGGCTTGTATCCGCATCGAGAAGCTCCACGTCCGGCAAACCCGCTTGCTCGGGCGTGCAGTAAATTCTTTGCCACTTTTCGTCTCGGCTGATCACCGCGAGTTCACCAATGCTCAGCAACCATTCACAGGCAGTTTTAACCGGGCTGCTGCGCTCCCAGCCCTGCCCCACCGCGCGCCCGAGCTGCGAGTGCACCATCGGGCCGTTCTCGCGTATGCGTTCCAGCACGGCCCGCGCCACATCGTCATCGACCTGGGGACCGGATAACCCGTGTTGTTTAATGAGGCGACGACGCCAATGGAGCAAGGGCCATATTAACCTGGGCATAAGCGAATGCGCGTGGCCCCAAGTTTCGAAGAGGCCAGTCGAACTCTCGTGCAGCAGCGGTAAGCTCTGTTTATCGACCCCGCGGGCCAGCAGAACCAATTCTTGAGATCTGCGTACGGCCTGTAGCGAATCAATCTGGACGCAGCCGAGGCGCTGGAAAACATCGGCAATAGAAGGCTCGGCGCTGCGAGCTTCCGGGGCGAGCATCTGCGCCGTCACCGCAATTTTCCGCGCTGTTGCAATATCGATGCGATACCGCGGCTCACTATCAGGATTCACCATCACGGTATTGAAACATCCACTGCCACCAAGAAACAAGCGCCCACAGAGACACAAGCAACGCACACACAGAACGGGGCGGGGTGGTTCGTGATGAACTACCCCGCCCCGCTCTTATGGGATGGATCCGCCCTGCTTTAGCTCTGCTTTAGCTCTGCTTTAGCTCTGCTTTAGCTCTGCTTTAGCTCTGCTTTAGCTCTGCTTTAGCGCAGCTGGTACTTTCCGTTCACCAGGCGGTAGCGCGGATCGAGGAGCAGCGCAGCTTCGCCTTCGTGGCGATCCCCGGCGAAGCGCTCGTCCACCGAAGTTTCGGTGTAGAGCGGCGCGTGACCGACCATTCCGGCAACCAGGTGGCGCGCGCCGTCCAGCAGGCGCATATCAGCGCTCTCCCGCCACAGCTGGGCTGCCTTCGCGCCGTTGGTGCGCGCGATAGCAGCCTCGAACGCCGCCGGATGCACGAGCATCATAAGCGCGGAGACATGTCCGAAGCCGAGCGAGGTCAGCACGGCCGCCTTAATATCTCCCACCTCGAGGACTTCACGCGGCCACACTAGGTAACTACGTTCCTCAAAGGCCGGATCGGAGCAGTCCAGGGCCTTATTACCGGGGATCTTCCCGGTGGCGAACATCTGGGTGATGCCAGCCATCTGGAAGAGCGCCGCCCCGCCCTTGGAATGCCCGGTCAGGGTCTTCTGGGAAACCACGTAGAGCGGGTTGCCTTCGCTGCGCCCGAGCGCCGTGAAGAGGCGGTCATGGAGTTCCGCTTCGTTCGGATCATTCGCATTGGTGGAGGTATCGTGCTTGGAAAGCACGGCGACGTCGTCCACACTCACGCCGAGCTCGCGCAGGTTCGTGGCCAGTACGGAGTTTTCTCCGCCCATGCCCGCGGCCAATGCTCCCAGGCCAGGTGCGGGAATCGAGGTTTGGATACCGTCCGCGAAGGAGCGGATGTAGGCCACCACTCCGTAGACGGGCAGCCCCATCTGGGCGGCCACGTCTCCGCGAGCCAGCAGCACCGTGCCGCCACCGCAAGCTTCCACGAAGCCACCGCGGCGCAGATCGCCGGCGCGGGAGAAGAAGCGCGGGTTGATGCCCTTCTTCGCCATGGCGGCAGAATCCGCCGTCGCATTCATATCACCGAAACCGATGAGGGACTCCACCTGCACGTCATCAATCGCACCGGAGACCACGAACTGGGCCTTGCCGGTGGCGATCTTATCCACGCCTTCTTCCACGGACACCGCGGCGGTCGCGCAAGCGCCGATGGGGTGAATCATGGAACCGTACCCGCCCACGTAGGCCTGCATGGTGTGCGCGGCGATCACGTTCGGCAGGGTTTCCTGGAGGATATCCTGCGGGTAATCCTTGCCCAGGAAGCGATCCACGTACAGGCGGCGCATGGAGGTCATTCCGCCAAAGCCAGTGCCCTGCGTGGAGGAAACATCCACCGGATGGACGTATTCGAGCAGTTCTGCCGGGGAGAACCCGGCCGAGAGGAAGGCATCCACCGCCGTCATGAGGTTGTAGATAGCCATCCGGTCCGCACTCTCCACCAGCGATGCCGGGATCCCCCACTTGGCCGGATCGAAATCGGTGGGGAACTGCCCGCCCACGCGGCGGGTGAGGGTGGTACGGCGCGGCATATAGGTCAGTGCCCCGGCCTTGCGGGTCACCCGCCATTCGCCGTCTTCCTCGAAGAAGCTGGTGAAGCTCGGATCGGCTTCGGCGTGGGCGCGGGCTTCCGCTTCGCTGCCCACCGTGAAGGTCACGTCCTTCTCCAGGTAGACCGGGGCGATATCGGTGGTCCCGATATCGGCCAGCGGCCCGTCATCCACAAAGGCGCGGATTCCGGAACGTGCCACAACTTCATCGCGGTAGCGCTCGAAAATATCCTCTTCGGGAACCAGTTCCCCCTCGGGGGTGTACCAGCCCGGCTTGGGGGTATCGAACCAGGTGAGCAGGCCCATCATCCAGGCCAGCTCAAGCACCCCGGCCGGGGTGAGGTCCACATCGCCGTCGCTTTGAATCCCGAGTTCGGCTTCCCACCGGGTACGCGAGCTACCCCAGGGGCCGGTTTCGCCCAAGCCCACGATAACCACGAGATCCTCAGGCTTCGCGGTGCCCTTCCCGAAAGCACCCAGGTCCATGGTCGGCTGGTGGATGCTCACCGGGCTGGGCAGGGCCCGCACGCTCGGCGCGGCCTCCGCTGCCGGCGCGGGGGCGGCCGGCGTGATGCTCGCGGCCAGTTCGGGCAGGTTAATATCGCCCAGCCCACCGGTCATATCGTGAATAACCGGGGCGGTACGGGCGGCCGCCACAGATTCGGGGGTGAAGAGAGTGAGCAATTCGCGCCCGGCCTCCGCCGTGGACCAGGTATGCACACCCTTGGCTTCCACGGCTTCCACCAGCGGATCGTTCCCGCCCATGAGGCCGGTGCCGCGCACCCACCCGATCTTCGCGTGCGCGATGGTGGTGCGCTGCCCCCAGGGCTCCACGCGCCACTTATTGACCACGGCATCCAACGCGGCCTTGACCTCGCCATAGGCGCCGTCACCACCGAAGGATCCCCGATTCGGGGAGCCCGGCAGGATCACGTGCATACGGTGATCGATAGCGGCATCGGTTCCGAGGCTCGCGAGGGTGCCGATGAGGCGCTCCACGCTCCACAGCAGCACTCGGGCCTGGTTTTCCGCTTCGGGGCCGGCATCGCTGAGGTAGCCGCTCACCCGCGGCGCCGCGAAGGGCACGAGCAGATCCGGAATAAGAGCCGGCTTGATGAGCTTCGAGGTGGCACCCACGGTTTCGCGCTGTTCGGCACCGATCCACGCGGTGATCGCGTCGACGTCGCGGAAGGAGGCGAGGTTGGCGGGAATAAGCCACAGCTCGGCACCGTTGATGGCGTTCTCGCGGTAGAGCTTCTTGGCGAAGTTCAGACGCGCGGTGGAGATACGCGAGGAGGTGGCGACGACGGTTGCCCCGCCGGCCAGCAGCCCGGCCACCACCGCACCGGCGATGGAGTTTTCTGCCATACCGGTGACAACCGCGATCTTCCCGGCGTAAATGCCGGGGGTGGTATCGCGCGCCTCACGGGCAATCTTGGCGAAACGCGCCGCCAGATGGGGATTGCGAGCCGCCTGCCATTCGGCCTGGCGGGCCACTTCTTCCCCAACGCCGGTGAAATTGGCGCTTACCTCACGCCCGAAGGCGATCTTGGCAACGTCCTCGCGGGCGGTCGCCCAGCGGTCGCACAGGCGCACGGCCTGGGCCGGATCGAAACGCGGGGTCACGAAGTCTTCCCAACCGCTGCCCAGTTCCGCGCTCATGGCTTCGCGCAGAGCCAGATCATCGGCGCTCGCCTGCGTGTCCGGGCGCTCATCGTGCCCGAGGCGCGCGAGCAGATCGCGGGCGGTCCCGGCCAAAATCGCGTCCATACGCTCGGCATAAGCGTCCAGGGCCGCGGAGTCGACGACGCCGCCCGCCCCGCTCCCGGTACTCGGAAGCGCAACGCTGACCCCGTGGGCTGCACCCACCGCCCGTACCGCCGCGTCGATGAGGTCATCGAGCTGCGCAGCCGAGGTGGGGGCGAGCGGGAGGGTCGCCAATTCATCGCCGCGTACCGACTTACCTTCCCGGGTACCCAGGAGAATCGTGGCGGTCACGTGCGCCACCCAGCCTTCACCGAGCTGCCAGGTGTCCTGCACCCGCTGGGCCACCCGGGCCGGCTTGGCGCCGGCCGCACCGGTGAGGGAACGCAGCCGGTCAGCGATAGCTTCGCGCAGCACGCTCCCGAAAGGCTTGTAGGAGTGGGCGGCCTGATCCACCTGGGAAACCAGGGTGGCGAGCGGTGCCTCCGCGGCGCCGTCCATGGAGGCCAGGTCAAATTCAGCGGTCATATCCATAAGGATCTGGTTACGCTTCGAGGAAACCCCGTTGGTGAGGGTTTCGACCGAATCGGCATCACCCATCTGATCCACACGGATCTTGGTGGACCAGGCCAGCAAAACGCGCAGGGCGTCACCGGCCCGGAAGGGCAGATCCGCTGCCGGCTGGCCATCGCCCGCCGGAGCGCTTTCCGGGGCGGGAGCGGCCGCAGCTGCCGGAGCAGCCGCGGGGGCCGGGGCCTCCGGAGTAGCAGGCGCAGCTTCGGGTGCCGCAGCAGCGATATCGCCGCCGCTCGCACCGGCACCGTTGGCGGCGCTCGGGGCCGCGGCCGCGGTGCTTTCCTCGAGTGCGTCCTCCGCAACCGGGGCACTGGCCACATCCTCATGCAAAACCCGCTTGGCGTCACGCTGGACGTTGTACACGCTCACGTGGCGTTGGGCGTGCTTGGGCAGCGCCAGGGTGCGGGTGGCCATATTCGCCAGCGTGGGCGAAGCGGCCAGGCCGATTTCCACGATATCTTCCACCCCGGCCTCAATGAGGTAATCCTGGGTTTCAATCCAGCGCACCGGGGAGGCGAACTGCCAGGCCAGCAGCTCGATAAGTAGCTCGCGGGCGGTGCCTACCCGGTCGCGCTCCAGGCGCGCGGGCAGGTCGGCGCGAATCTCACGCACCACCCGGGAGGGCACAACCTCAAGAATGGCATCGCAGAACTCTTCCGTGAGTTCGAAGGGGCGAGCTACCAGATTCGGCAGGTAGCGCCCTTCGAGGATCTCAAGCTTGATATCGGCGGGAACGATGGCGCGCAGGGTATCCCCAAATTCGGCCACCCCGGTGCGCAGCACGCTGGAGTGGAAAGGCACATCAATACCGGGAACCAGCATGAAGGGGCGCTTGCCCCCGGCCTGCCGGGCGCGCTCATTGGCGTCCTTTTCCAGGGCTTCCAGGCCCGCTACGGTTCCGGCCACCGCGTACTGGGCGCCGGCCAGGTTGTAATTGACAATCTCGAGGAATTCCCCGGAAGCGGCAGCCACCTGCGCGACGTAGTCGCGCACGGCGTCGTCGCCCACCCCAAATTGGTTGGGACGCAAGGCACCCATACGGTAATTCGAACGGCCCTGCTCATCGCGTTCCACAAGATGATGCATCGTGGTACCGCGCCGGTACACGATTTCCAGCACGTCCTCGAGGCTGAAGACCTGCGAGTAGGCGGACAGCGCATTGTATTCGCCCAAGGAATGCCCGGCGAAGTAAGCGCCGCTTACCAGTGAACCTTGTTCACGCAGGCGCGAGGTCTGGGCGAAGGCCACGGTCGCGAGCGCCACCTGGGTGAATTGGGTGAGGTTGAGGACGCCTTCCGGGTGGCGGAAGATCTCATCACGTACCCGCAGCTCCACCGGGTTATCGCGCACCACGGCGAGGATGGAGAAACCAAGGGCGGAGCGGGTATGCCGGTCGGCGCGTTCCCACACCTCGCGTACGGCAGCGGAGGCTGCCCGATCATCGAGGGTCATGCCGCGGGCCTGGATCCCCTGGCCCGGGTAAACATAGGCGGTACGCGGGGCGCTCACGGTGCACGATGCCTGGGAAACCACGGTATCCCCGCAGCGGGCGGTCACATCGAGGGCAAGCCCGCCCCCGCGCACCCGGCCCACGCGCTCCACGGTGATATCCACCGCGTCACCGAGGTTAACCATGCCGAACATGCGGTAGGTCCACCCGGTGATATGCATGGCGGCGCGCCCGGCAACCGGATCGGCCACCGCGTGCTGGGCGGCGGCGCACAGCCACATGCCGTGCACCAGCGGGGCTTCCATTCCCGCCACCAGCGCGGCGTTGCGGGACACGTGAATCGGGTTGAAGTCACCGGAAACAATGGCGAAAGCCGTCATATCGGTGGGGGCCTGCACGGTAACCTTGCGCAGCACCGAGCGCGGGGTGTCGATAATATCGGCATCCACTCCCCCGCGCGCCGCCGGCTCAGAGGGCAGTTCGGTGGTGGTAGCACGCCCGCGCATCGCGAAACGCTCCTGGAATTCCAGCACCACGGTGCCATCTTCGCGCGAAACATTCGTGCGGATGGTCAGCACTCGGCCGGCCGAGGATTCAGCCACGGAGGCCACCCAGGAGCGCGCGGTGAGCTGCCCGGCTTCCAGGATCTCCTCCACCGGCACATTCACCTTTTCGAGGTGATCGAGGTGCACGCCGGAGAGCAGTCCTTCAATAATCGGGTAGCCATCGGCTTCGCCCGAGCCCATCGCGGAATAGATGGTGGGCCAGCACGAGCCGAGCAGCGCGGAGGGCACGGCCGCCGGGGTGCGCCCGGCCGGCGCGGTGATCCCCGCGTGCAGGGTGTTGATTTCCGGGGAGACCGCGAAAGTGAGGGTGGCCACGCCGTCGATCATCTCGGGTTGCTTGGTGATGGGGGTGCCCCCCAGCGTTGTGGTGCCCACCCCGGACATCGCGGCGAGGACCTCGCGCATGGCATCTTCCAGGCGCGCGTCGTCCACCACGGGCAGCCCGCCGGTGGCTACCGATTCGGGCAGCAGCAGCGGGATGCGCATATGCCGCACCACGTGCTGATGGGCCTGGGTGCCGTCCCAGAGCGTATCGAGGGGCACGAAGATTTCCAGGCCCTCCGGGGTATCGCGGATTTCCGCTTCCGGAATGAGGTGGGCCGGGTTGGTGGCCAGGTGACCGTGCCACACAATGAAGGGGGTTTCGCGCAGGAACGTTTCGCGATCGCGTGCCGCGCGGGAGAAGGCCGGTTCGGCCTGCGCTCCGGCAGCGGCTACCCGGGAAACCGCGTCTTCTTCGTAGCGGCCCAGAATCTCGGCGATCGGCTCATCCACCTTGGTGATGGCTGCCACCGAGGTGGGGCCGGGAATAATGCGTACCTGGTCCGCGGTGTAGCGCGGGTTATGGGATTGCCACAGGGAATCCGAACCCCAGAACCGCAGTACCTGCTCGTTGATAACCGGCACGAAGGGTACCGGCTTGGGGTACTTGGAGGCCAGGGCCACGAACCACGCTTCATCCTGCGCCAGAACGGTGTGTTCTTCGGCGCTCGGGTAGGCGGCGAGGAACCGCTCGAGTGCGGCCTGCGGATCGGCGGCGGCATCTTCCTGAGTGGGGAAGAGCGTGGGAACGTCGCCGCTTTCGGCCGTGCACAGGCGCGCTTCGAAACGCTGCAGCATTTCCCAGAAACGGGTTTGGGTGGGGTCGTCGGCCCACGGCACGGTCAGGTCCACGTAGCGGCGCAGCACCTGGGCGTAGGTCATATGCGCGATATCCCCGAAGTACGGCTTCGCGGTGGCGTTGATCGCGGTGATGATCTCATCGCGGCGCGCGGCAATCGCCTCGGCGTCCCCGTCCACTTCCACGAGGAGGCGGGCGGCGCGGGCAGCCGCGTTTTCCACATTGTAAATATCGGCGTGCAGGGAGGACTGGGTGGAGCAAATACCACCGCGGGTGGAGCCGGCCGCCACCCAACCGCCGTTATCGTCCGGGCTCACGCCGGGTGTATCGACGAGCAGCTGCTTCACATCAGGATTCGTTTTCGCTTCTTTCGCGGCCATGGCCGCGGTCCCGATGAATACGCCGTCCACGGGCATGGGCCGCATACCGTAGGCCTGTGCCCACGTTCCGGTGAGGAACGACGACGCGCGCTCGGGAATGCCCAGCCCGCCGCCCACGGTAATAATGAGCCCGGCCTCACGCATCTGGCCGTACGTTGCGATAAGTAGATCTTCCAGGTTCTCCCAGGAGTGGTGCCCGCCGGCGTGGCCGTCTTCCACCTGCGCGATGAGCGGGGCACCCGGGCACGCCTTGGCGATCTCCACGAGCTGACGAATTTGAGCCACGGTACCCGGCTTGAAAGCAATATAGGGGAAACCTTCGGCGCGCAGCCGCGCGATGAGGTCGAGGGCTTCCTCCTTCTCGGGAATACCGGCGCTGATAACCACGCCATCCAGAGGTGCCCCGGCGGCGCGCTGGCGGGAGACCAGCCGGCGCGATCCGAACTGGAGATCCCACAGGTAGCGGTCCAAGAACATGGTGTTGAACTGAGCCACCCGGCCCGGTTCCAGGTGCTCCCGCAGGGTGGAGAGGTTCTCAGCCAGGACTTCTTCGGAGACCTGCCCGCCCCCGGCGAGCTCGGTCCAGTACCCGGCGTTGGCGGCAGCCGCCACGATTTCCCCGTCCACGGTGGTCGGGGTCATCCCGCCCAGCATAATCGGGCTGCGCCCGGTCAGCCGCGAGAAAGCGGTATCCAGGTAGGTATGCCCCTTGATCTGACGCAGCTGGGGGGCGTAGTCGGACCAATCGCGGGTGCGGGTCACCCGCGCCACTCCGGTCACCAGGTCATCGCGGGCCGCGGCGGTGGAGGCATCCACGTAGCTCACTCCGGTACCGGCCAGGTTTTCCAGGGCGATGGTCTTGAGGTTCGGGCCCGGGCCCAAGTCCACCACGAAGCCCACCGGGGTGCCCTTTCCGCCCGCTTCTTCCAGGGTGGCGGCGAATTCCGCGGTCCAGTCCAGGCTGGCGGTCAGCACCGCGCGAGCGAGTTCATCGCTGCGTTCCACGCTCAGGGAACAGCGGGCCGCCCAGGAATCCACCAGGGCCACGGCCGGCTCGAGGAGCGGCGAATGGAACGGCGCTCCCACGTTGAGGAATTCGCAGACCGGGTGGAGGGCTTCCCCACCGGTGAGCTTATCGGCGCGAGCGCGCGCTTCCCGTTCAGCTTCGCGTTCGATGAGCGCCACCAGCGCAGTGAGCGCCGCCGGGCGCCCGGATACCACGCAGGCTTCCCGGGAGTTAATAATGGCAACATCCGCATCCGGGACCTTGGCGGCCAGCCGGCGCAGCAGCGGGGCACCCACACCCCGCACCGAAAGCATGGGGCTGGCCTCCTTGCTGGCGGTAATTCCGAGTTCCCCGCTGATCTTGGAAGCAGCCGCCCCGATGAGGCGGGCGAGGGCGAAAATACTGGCCGGCTCGCTGGATTCCACCATGGCCGCGGCTAGCACGCCCTGGGAATGCCCGATGGTGGCGGTGGGGCGCACCGCTAGATCGCGGTAGGCCCCGTACTGGCTGAGGAGGATGCCGGGAACCGAGGTGTGGGGGGCCCGCCCGGCGCTGGCCGGGCCGCGCAAGCCGAGCAGGTCGAGGCGTCCGGCCGAAATCACGGTGAGTTCGGGGAGCACCGGGGCGAGGATTTCTTCGGCCGCCGCATCCACCGCGCTCAGGTCGGCGCGCAGCTGCGCGGAGGTGAGCAGCTCATCTAATTCGGTGCGCCAGGGGGTTCCCTGGCCGGCGAATTGGAGGATCCAGGGGCTGGCGGGCGGGGTGGCCGTCAGAGATTCATACACGCTGGTCATAGTGTTCTTTCTGCTAGGTGCGGGAGATCCCGCGAGGCAATTCTTGAGAAAAATGGAAGGTCACAGGTGGCGGTGGGGCTCTCCGGATGAAGTACTTACGGATAAGCGATCCGCTACGCCACTCGAGGCGGGCCGCTACATGGGAATATTCCCGTGCCGGCGCTCGCCCGGATGCGAGCAGTCTTTGGTGGCGAGGATGCGCAGGGATTCAATGAGCACCCGCCGGGTATCTTCAGGGGCGATAATGCCGTCCAATTCGCCGCGTTCCACGGAAAGGAAAGGATTGACGTTATCGCGGGTGTACTCTTCGATGAGCTGCTGGCGCACCGCCGCCACATCTTCACCGTTCTGTTCAGCTTCCCGCAGGCGCCGTCGGCCTGTAATAGCGACCGCGCCCTCGGCGCCGAGCACCGCAATTTCCGCACCGGGCCACGCGAAGTTGAGGTCCCCACCCAGGGACTTCGACCCCATCACGATATAGGCGCCCCCGTAGGCTTTCCGTAACACCACGGTGACGAGGGGCGTCGTCGCATTCGCGTAGGACCAGATCAACTTCGCACCGCGGCGGATAATCCCGGCCTGTTCCTGTTCGGTGCCGGGCCGGTACCCGGGCACATCCACGAGGGTGATAACCGGCACGTGGAAAGCATCGCAGAATTGCACGAAGCGCCCGGCCTTTTCGGAGGCATCCACGTCCAGGGTGCCGGCGTCCACGAGCGGCTGATTGGCCACAATTCCCACGGACTGCCCGGCCAAGGCCGCGAATCCCACCACGATGGAGCGGGAGAAATGTTCCTGGACCTGCACGAATTCCCCGTAGTCCACGAGGTTCGCGATGACGTCGAGCATATCGTAGGGCTGTTTGGTGGAGGCGGGTACCAGATCGGTCAGGTGGCGGGCGCACTGGGTATCCGCGGCCGTTTCCTCATAATCCCAGCGCGGCAGCGAGGCGTCGCAATGCGCGGGAAGGTAGGTGAGGAGGGTGCGGGTGTAATCGAGCGCATCATCCTCATTGGCGGCCAGGTAGTGGGCCACCCCGGATTGGAAATTATGGAGGGTGGCCCCGCCCAAGTCGTCGAAAGACACCTCTTCGCCGGTGGTTGCTTTGACAACGTCCGGTCCGGTCACGAACATATGCGCGTTATCACGCGTCATAATAATGAAATCGGTGAGCGCCGGGCCGTACACCGCACCGCCCGCGCAGGGCCCCAGAATAACGGAAAGTTGCGGGATAATGCCCGATGCCGCGATCGTTTTCTTGAAGATGCGGCCGTATTGGGAAAGGGCGACGACGCCGTCCTGGATGCGGGCGCCACCCGAATCAAGCAGCGAGACCATGGGGATGCGCAGCTCGAGGGCCTTATCCATGAGGGCCACGATTTTATCGCCCTCGGCTTCACCCAGGGTGCCCCCGGATACGGAGAAGTCCTGGGCGTACACGGCCACCAGTTGCCCATCCACCTGGCCAATTCCGGTCACCACCGCGGCACCCTGGAAACCGCGCCCGAGGTTGCCCCCGGCAAAACGCCCGATCTCCGTGAAACTTCCTTCATCGCACAGCAGGGCGATACGCTCCCGTGCGGTCTTTTTACCGTGGGCGTGCTGGCGCTTCGCGGCGCGTTCCTCGGCCTGGCGGGCCAGGTCGTTTTGGTACTCCGCGAAACGCACCCGATCCACCTGCTGGGCGCTATGATCCAAGGTTTGCCATTCGTGGGCGGATCGTAATTCAGTCAGCGACATGATTCTCCTTCGCTACGTGCGGGCACGGACTCGAGTGGTGGTGGGCTAGCGCGCACGGGCCAAGGCGCATATACCAGCCCCGCATATTTTTAGGCATCGGCACCCACCACCCGCACGAGGGGCTGGAAGGCCGCCACGGTGGCCCCGGCCCGCACTTCCACATCCGTCACTTCGCCATCGTGCGGCGAATAAACATAACTTTCCATCTTCATGGATTCGAGCACGACGAGCAGATCGCCTTCGTGCACCTTATCCCCCGGTTCCACAACCACACGCACCACAATTGCCTGGATGGGTGAATTCACCATTCCGCTCGGATCGGTAAGATCCTGGGCCGGCATCGCGGTGCGGGAGACCGCCTGGGAACGGCGCGGCTGCAGGGTGCGGCGGGCCACGTGCGAACCGGTGGCAATGAGCGCGGCCGGGAGGGTCATGCGCATGCGCCGCCCATCCACTTCAATAACGAAGGTGTGGCGCGGTTCCTCATCTTTGACAGGCGCCGGAGTGGTGCTGGCCTGCGCATTTTCGTAACTCGGGAGCACGGTATCTTCCAGCCAGCGGGTAGAGGGAATATGCCCGGCAAAATCCTCCATAGCCAGCACATCGCGGTACATGGCGCAGGGGGTGGCCACCCCGGTGATCTGCAATTCCGCGAGCGCGCGGCGCGAACGAGCAATGGCCTGCTCCCGATCCGGGGCGGTCACCACAAGCTTGGCAAGCATGGGATCGAAATCGGCGGTCACAATATCGCCTTCTTCAATCCCCGATTCGATACGCACCCCGTGCCCGAGGGGCCAACGGATTTTTTCAATGGTTCCGGTAGAGGGCACCATGCCGGTGGCCGGATCCTCACAGGTAATACGGAATTCGAACGAGTGGGCGCGCGGGGCGGGAACCTGGGAGAGTTCCGCGCCGGAGGCGATCAGGATCTGTTCGCGCACCAGGTCCATTCCCGTTACTTCTTCGGAAACGGTGTGTTCGACCTGAAGGCGCGGATTCACTTCCAGGAAATTAACCCGTCCGTCGGGTTCCACCAGGAATTCACAGGTGCCCAAACCAACGTAATCCACCGCTTCGAAAAGCCGGCGCGACCACTCGGTCACAATTGCTTCCGCGTTCCCGGGCAGCAGCGGGGCGGGTGCTTCTTCGATGAGTTTCTGGTTGCGGCGCTGGGCCGAACAATCACGGGTGGAGATCACCGCGAAGTTCCCGTGGGAATCGCGCGCCGACTGCGTTTCAATATGGCGGGCGGTCCGGATAAAACGCTCCACGAAATAGGAATCAAGATCCGCTCCGTGGGCCGCGAAGAAGCGGTCCAGGTCAGCGGCTTCATTATGGATGGTGATACCGCGCCCGCCCCCGCCGTCGGCCTTCTTGGTGACAATCGGGAAACCGAAGCGCGCCACGAACTCGTCCACCCCGGCGCGCCCCTGCACCGGATCGGAAACGCCGGGCACCGGGGCCACGCCCACTGATTCGGCCAGGCGGCGCGCCTGGATTTTATCGCCGAGCCGATGGAGCACCGCGGGGGCCGGGCCGATCCACGTCAGGCCCGCTTCAATAACGGCGGTGGCGAATTCGGGAACTTCGGAAAGGAAACCGTAGCCGGGGTGCACGGCATCCGCGTGGGAACGCTGCGCAATCGCGATGATTTTCTCGATATTCATATAGGTATCGGCATACGCGGTACCTTCGAGCGCATAGGCGCTATCGGCATCCTCAACGAACTGCGCTTCGCGATCCGCGTCGGCATACACCGCCACCGCTTTCATCCCCATATCGTGTGCGGTACGTATAACGCGCTCGGCGATTTCGGAGCGATTGGCAACAAGAATTTTTTTCATCACTACTTTCCTTCCGAGGGCGCTAGCCGACCCACAAGCGAGACTTCTCCGGTAGAAATACGCACGTCACCGGCAGCGGTGGCGACCACGAGGGCGCCGTCGGCCGCAATACGCACCCCGCGCCCGCGCACCGGAGTATCGCGCGGGCGGTTAACGGTGATGCCAGCGCGGAGGGTATCGCAGGAGGCATTGAGTTCGGCCAGGAGTCCGGCGCGTTCCGCCGCGCTACCTTCCCCGCTCCCGCAGGCGGCCATGAGGGCGGCCAAGCGTTCCCCCAGTTCATGCAGGTAGGCGGCGGCTACCTCATCCCGGCTGGGAACCGGGAATCCGGCGGTAGCAAGGGAGGCGGAGGTGGGAGTGGGCAGTTCTTCGGCCCGTAAGCCCAGGTTGATTCCTACCCCGAGGACAATTCCGATATTCCCGGCCGCGTCTGTACTCACGACTTCACCCAGTACGCCGGCGACTTTCGCGGCCCGCGGGCGGGTGACAATATCATTCGGCCAGGAGATCCCCACCCGGGCGCCGAGCTTTTCCAGGGCGGCGCGCGCGGCCAGGGCCCCGGCGAAAGTGACCCAGCTCAGCTCCGCGCGCACCGCTTCCGGTACCGCAAGAAGAACCGAGAAGAGCAGAGAGCCATCTTTCGTGGCGAACCAGGAGCGGCCCATCCGCCCGCGCCCATCACTTTGACTATCAGCAATGAGGCCGCACACCAGCCCGGGCATATGCGCACCCGCGGAACTGAGCCAGAGTTCGGCCAGGTCATCCTGGGTGGATGTGGTGAGGTCGGTATGCAGGAGCGCCGCACCGGGGACCCCTACTTCCCCTAGCGCGCTCGCGGTACGCGGGAAGAGCACGTTTCCTGAATGCACGTGACTCACCTCAGCCTTCTTTCCGGCGGGCCACCCCGCCGCTAACCTACCAATGCGTAACCTTACGTAATCGTAACTTACGGATTCGTAACATACTCGCATCCGCAGGGCGCGCCACCGTTAGTCCTCTCACACCCGCGCCGCACAAAGCCCGCAAATACGCCAAAGCCGGTGTTATCTACCCGCATATTCACATGTTTATACATCGACGCGCATATTTAGTGGCTATACTTGGGGTTGTTCCGAGTAATTTCCACCCGAACACTGAAAAAACATTCACCGTAGGGGAAGAAAATGAAGAAAACATTCGCGCTGCTCGCTGCCGGCCTCCTCACGCTGGGCGCCTGCTCCAATGATGAGGCTGCTTTGACGGATTCCACCGCCGCGGCCGATCCGGGTGAGTCCGGTTTCGCTGTTGATGGCATCGCGGCAGATTCCGCCGTCGTCGCCCTGGTTCCTAGCGATATCACCGCACGCGGGCAATTACGCAACGGCGCGTCCACCGATTACGCTCCCGCGGAATACCGCAAGGCAGACGGGCAGACCCCCACCGGTTACGATATTGATCTCACGCGCGCCATCGCGAAGAAAATGGGACTCAAAGACGGCACCACCACGCACGTGGAATTTGATTCCCTCCTCCCCCAGATCGGAACCAAATTCGATGTGGGCCTCTCAACCTTCACCGTCACCCCCGAACGTGAAGAAGCTTTCAATATGATCACGTACTTCGAGGCGGGTTCCGAATACGGGGTGCCGGCCAAGTCCAGCGATTTCACCCCGGATAACCCCTGCGGTTTCACCATCGGTGTGCAAACGGGTTCCTCGCAGGAAGATGCCCTCAAGGAAGCCACCGCGGCCTGCGAAGCCAAGGGTGCCAAACCGATTAAGATCATGTCCCTGCCGGACGTACCGCAAATCGTCACCCGGGTGGTCTCCGGCCAGTACGACGCTATTTTCGCTGATTCCCCGGTGCTCGGTTACGCCGTGGCCCGCTCGAACGGGCAACTGAAAACCACGGGCGATATTTACGATTCAGCGCCGGTGGCTATCGCGGTGGCCAAGGATAACCCCGAACTTGCCAAGGCGGTGCAGGCCGCCCTGCAATCCCTCATGGATTCGGGTGAACTCAAGGAGATCTTCGCGCATTACGGTATTACCGAAGGCGTGCTGAGCACTGCCGAGATTAACCCCCAGGTGCAGTAATGGAGAAGATTCATCCGCAAGCCCGCGTGAAGCTGAGCAATATTGTGTGGCTCATCGTCATGGCGGTGCTCGGGGCGATGGCGCTCAATGCGCTTATCACCAACGATGCTTTCCACTGGGATGTGGTGGGGCGCTATCTTTTCGACTGGCGTATCCTGCGCGGTATCGTCTACACCCTGGTGCTGACGGTGCTGGCCATGTGGTTTATTGGCATCATCTTGGCTTTGACCATGGCGGTGCTGCGCGAATCAAGTAACGCGGTATTGCGCGCGGCGGCCCGGTTCTATATTTGGTTCTTCCGCGGTACCCCGATTTACACCCAGCTCATGTTCTGGGGCCTGCTACCCTCGCTCTACCAGAAGCTATCCCTGGGCATTCCCTTCGGGCCGGAATTCTTTACCTTCCACACAGACCGGGTCATCACCCCGTTTATCGCGGCGATTATCGGGCTGGGGCTCAACGAAGGTGCCTACCTGGCGGAGATCATCCGCTCCGGTTTGGGTGCAATTGATCCGGGCCAGCGGGAAGCCGCGGTGGCGCTGGGGATGCGTTCGGGTACGATTATGCGGCGTATTATTTTGCCGCAGGCCATGCGCATTATTATTCCGCCCACCGGGAACGAAACAATCTCGATGCTTAAAACGACGTCGCTGGTGCTCGCCGTCCCCTTTACTCTGGACCTCACGTTCGCGGCCCAAGATTTGGGTTCGAAAACGTACCTCCCCTTCCCCTTCCTCGTAGTCGCCGCTATCTGGTACCTGGTTATTACCTCGCTGCTCATGATGGTGCAGCACCGTATCGAACGCCATTTCGCGCGCGGCTTTGACGGGCGTACCGCGACGACGGCCTTCCTCGACGTCACCCCCTAAGGAGCACAATGACTCACGCCATGGTGGACGTGTGCGACGTCTACAAATCTTTCGGTGACCACACCGTTCTCAAAGGTGTCAATCTCACGGTGGAACGCGGTGAGGTGGTGGTGCTGCTCGGCCCTTCCGGTTCGGGTAAATCCACGCTGCTGCGCTGCCTGAATGAGTTGGAAACTATTACCGCCGGGCGGATCTACCTGGACGGGGAGTTGCTGGGTATGACCGAGCAGCCCGCCCCCACCGGGTGGCGCGGGGTGCTGGCCCGCCGCGCTGGCGCACTCACCCCCCAGGGAACCTGGCTGCGCCAGCGCACCGAGGCGGAAGTTGCCGCCCAGCGCGCCAAGGTCGGGATGGTTTTCCAGCGCTTCAATCTTTTCCCCCATATGAGCGCGATGGAAAATATTATGGAGGCACCCGTGCAGGTGGCCCATCGCCCCGAAAAAGAGGCGCGGGCCGAGGCTTTGGAGCTCCTGGAGCGAGTGGGTTTGCGCGATCACGCCAATCATTTCCCGGCGCAGCTTTCGGGCGGGCAGCAGCAGCGGGTGGCCATCGCCCGCGCCCTGGCCATGCACCCCGAACTCATGCTTTTTGATGAGCCTACCTCCGCGCTCGATCCGGAGCTCGTGGGTGAGGTTCTCTCCGTGATGCAGGATTTAGCCCGCGGGGGGATGACCATGGTGGTGGTCACTCACGAAATCGGTTTCGCCCGGGAGGTCGCGGATAAAGTGGTGTTCCTCGACGAGGGCATGATTATCGACGAAGGCACCCCGGCGCAGGTTATTGATAACCCGCGCTCGGAGCGCACCCGCGATTTCTTCACCAAGGTGCTCTAGACAACCGTCCGCAGCCCCGTCTTTCGGTCTATCGGTCCTTCCTTGAGCGAATCCTCAGGATTCACACCAGTATCCCGGGGCACAACAGCACCTGCGGGGGGACTAGGTGTTGTCAGAGCTGTACTTCGTATGTACGACATGTGCAGTACACCTCGGAAAACACATGCCGGGTCCGAACTAACAACACGCTGTCAATAGCAACTATTTTGTCTATTACCTCGCTACGGCAGCTAGATAAATGGTGCCGGCCACTCCCGTTGTGGAGGGGGTGACCGGCACCGTATGCGTCTACCGGGTGCTAGTGCCGTGCGGCACTATTGCCGCGCAGCACTACTTCCGGTGGGCGCGGTAGTACTCAATGAGCTGGCGGGTGGAGGAATCCTGGGCCTCTAGCGCCTGCTCATCCCCGCTAATCGCCGGGGTGAGCTCCTTGGCCATCTGCTTGCCTAGCTCCACGCCCCACTGGTCGAAGGAATCGATACCCCAGACCGCACCTTGCGTGAAGGTAATGTGCTCGTAGAGCGCGATGAGCTGGCCGAGCACCGCCGGGGTGAGAGCCGGGGCCATAATCGAGGCGGTCGGCTTATTCCCGGGGAATTCCCGCGCGGTCACGATTTCTTCCGGGGTACCTTCCGCGCGTACTTCCTCCAGGGTCTTCCCGAAAGCCAAGGCTTTCGTTTGCGCGAAGAAATTGCCGAGGAAGAGCTCATGTTGGTCGGCTTCCCCGTCCACCAGCGCGAAAACAGGATTCGCGAAGGCGATGAAATCAGCCGGAATGAGCTGGGTGCCCTGGTGGATAAGCTGGTAGAAAGCATGCTGGCCGTTGGTGCCCGGCTCACCCCAGAACACTTCCCCTGTTTGGGTGGTCACCGGGCTGCCGTCCCAGCGCACTCGCTTGCCGTTGGATTCCATGGTCAGCTGCTGGAGATAGGCCGGGAAACGGTGGAGGTATTGGGCGTAGGGAAGCACCGCGTGGGTGGCCGCCCCGAAGAAATTGACGTACCAAATATTGAGGAGCCCCATGAGGAGGGGCACGTTTTCCGCGGCCGGCGCGGTGGCGAAATGCTCGTCAATCGTGCGGAACCCGGACAGGAATTCTTCGAAATGTTCCGGTCCGATGGCAATCGCGAGGGAAAGGCCGACGGCGCTATCAACCGAGTAGCGCCCCCCTACCCAATCCCAGAAGCCAAAGGCATTGGCGGGCTCAATTCCGAATTCCGCCACCTTTTCCAGGTTGGTGGAAACTGCCACGAAGTGCTTAGCCACCGCACCGGGATCTTGAATACCACGGGCGGCGAGCTGGGCGAGGAACCAGCTGCGGGCCTGGCGCGCATTGGTGAGGGTTTCCAGGGTGGTGAACGTTTTGGATGCCACGATGAAGAGCACGGTTTCCGGGTCCACTCCCCGCAGGGTCTCCCCCACATCGGTGGGGTCGATATTGGAAATGAAGCGGCATTCCAGCCCGTCCTTGACGTACGGGAGCAATGCTTCGTAGGCCATGACCGGGCCCAGATCCGAACCGCCAATACCGATATTGACCACGGTGGTGATGGCTTTTCCGGTTACCCCGCGCCAGCTGCCCTCGCGTACCTTGGTGGCGAAAGCGTACATCCGCTCGAGGACTTCGCGTACATCAGCGACGACGTTATGCCCGTCTACTTCCACTGTGTCGTCCGCGGTGCGCCGCAGTGCGGTGTGGAGCACCGCCCTATTTTCGGTTACGTTAATGCGCTCTCCGCGCAGCATGGCATCGCGGCGGGCGGCAACGCCGGTTTCTTCAGCGAGCTGGAGCAGCGCATCGCGGACGTCGTCGTCCAGATACGACTTTGACAGATCCACAAAAAGATCGCCGGCGGTGAAACTCAGCCGCTCAGCGCGCTGGGGATCCGCGGCGAAGCGGGCGCGGAAATCAGCGGTGAAGCCCTCGTGAAGGTCATGCAGCCGCGCCCAGGCGCGCGTGGTTGTGGGGTCAATGGGGTGCGACATGGTTATCCTCATCCTCGAAGTAGTCTTTAACTCGTAGTGTAATCAACTTCGCGGCCGCGCGGCGCGCGCTACCACACCGCGCGGGCGCGCCACCGGACTCTAGCACCACACATGAGCCCACCATCTTTGACACAATGTGTTCGGAGGAGGAACCATGTCAGATCACGCAGATCCCGTATCCCTTGCCATTCTTACCTCGGGTGGGGATGCCCCGGGTATGAACCCGGTGGTACGCGCCGTGGTGCGCACCGCTTTACACGTGGGCGCCCGTCCTTTCGCGATTCGCGAGGGGTGGCGCGGAGCTATCGATAATCTTATTGAGCCGCTGGTCTGGAGCGATGTTTCCTCCATTCTGGATAAGGGCGGTACGGTTATCGGCTCGGCCCGTTCCACCGAATTCCGCGAACGCGACGGGATGCGGAAAGTCGCCGCGAATCTGGTGCGCGCCGGAATTGACCGCCTCGTGGTTATCGGTGGGGATGGCTCGCTTACCGGTGCCGATACGCTGCGCGAGCGCTGGACCGGGCTCCTCGAGGAACTGGTTGAAGCGGGAGAAATTGAGGCCGAGCTGGCCGCCCGTCACCCCGAACTGCATATTGCCGGAGTGGTGGGTTCTATCGATAACGATATGGTCGGCACCGATATGACGGTGGGAACTAATTCCGCTCTGTGCCGCATTATTGATGCGATTGACGCTCTTACTTCCACGGCTGCATCCCACCAGCGGGTTTTCGTGGTGGAAGTGATGGGCCGGCGCTGCGGCTACCTGGCTCTTATGGGCGCGATGGCCGGCGGGGCAGATGATGTCATCATCCCCGAGCTTCCCCCGGAAGACGGCTGGGAAGATGCCATGTGCGAAAAGATCCGTGCCGGGCGGGCGGCCGGACGGCGCGATTCCATTATCGTCGTCGCAGAAGGCTGCATGGATCGGCACGGGGAAAAGATCACCGCGCAGCGCATCCAAGCCGCTATTAAAGAGCGCACCGGGGAATCCCCGCGTATTACGGCGCTCGGCCACGTGCAGCGCGGCGGTACGCCTTCCGCTTATGACCGCTGGATGTCCACCCTGCTCGGTTACACCGCTGCCCTGGAAGTCATCCGGGCTGAGCCGGGTGAAGAATCCTGCATTATCGGGATTCGCAATAACCGGCTCCAGCGCCTGCCGCTGGTGGAAACGGTTGCCAATACCAAGAAGGTCATTGATTACCTCGAAGAAGGCGATTATGAGGCGGCGGTGCGCTCGCGCGGCACCAGCTTCTCCCGTATCAAGTCCCTTTTTGAAACACTTTCTTCCCCGCTGGGTGAGGACCGTTACTTCAAGGACGGCTGGCGCCCGCGGGTGGCTATCCTGCACGCCGGCGGGCTTGCCCCGGGAATGAACGCGGCCGCGCGCAGTGCGGTGCGCTTGGGGCTGGATCGCGGCTTTGAAATGCTCGGGGTGGAAGGCGGTTTCCCCGGTCTCATTCGCGGGGATATTCGCCCGCTTGCCTGGGGCGATGTGGATGGCTGGGTCTCGCTAGGCGGGGCGGAACTGGGCACCGCCCGCTCGGTGCTCGGTATTGAGGATTACTTCGGGCTGGCGCGCTCCATCGAAGCCAATGGCCTGGATGCCATTATTATGATCGGCGGCCTGGCCGGCTATGAAACGGCGTGGAATATGGCGAAGGAAGCGGATCGCTACACGGCCTTCCGCCTCCCCCTCATCTGCGTGCCGGCCTCCATTGATAACAATCTGCCCGGCCACGATCTTTCCATCGGGGTGGATACCGCGCTCAATACCAATGTGGAGACCATCGATAAGATTCGCCGTTCCGCTTCGGCCTCCCGGCGCTGCTTCGTGGTGGAAACGATGGGGCGTAAATGCGGCTACCTAGCCCTCATGAGTGCGCTCTCCACCGGGGCCGAACAGGTCTACCTGCATGAAACCGGGGTGGATCTGGCCATGCTCACGAAGGAAAGCGAGCGGATGAACCGGGCCTTTGACGGCTCACGCTCCCTCTACCTGGCCATTCGCAATGAGGATGCCTCCAAGTACTACACCGCGGATCTGTTGCGGCGGGTCTTCCAGCAGGAAGGCCACGGGGCTTTCTCGGTTCGGTCCACGATTATTGGCCACCAGCAGCAGGGCGGTATCCCCACCTCCTATGACCGTACTCTCGCGGTTTCGCTCGCGGCCCTCGCCATTGATGAGGTCACCGCGCAGCTGGAGAAGAAGGAACGAGTGGGGGCGCGTTATATCGGCCAGCACAACGGCCAGCTGGAATCCCATCCGATTATGCGCATGGACGAAGAGATGGATATGAAGAACCGGGTCCCCCTGGATCCGTGGTGGATTTCGGCGCTCCCCGTGCTCTACACGGTGGCGGCCCGCGAGGATACCACCCCGCTGGAGCACCTGGCGATTTACGACGATAACCGCTAGTCTCGCTTGCTTGCAGCGCGGTTCTTGTACTCGCACGCGGTGGGGGCGACGACGCCGCTAGCTGGCAGCGCTCCCACCGGCCGCGGCTGTGCTCCTAATCCTCGGCCTCTGCGGCCCGGTCGCATTTTATTAGCGCGGCGGGTTCATTCTTCGAGAGCTTGGAGGACGGTGGCGCGGTTATGCCGCACTACGGCTCGCACCTGGTTCTCTTCCCAATCCTCGATGCCTTGGTCGAGCGCTTCGCGTGCGCCAGGTGTGCATGCCACGCCGAGCTCGTCAATGACGAAGAGGAGGATTTCTTCCAGACAGGGGCGGAACCAGCGCCGGCCGACCGGGAAATGAATATCAGCAATGTGGGGAGTGCGGGCTTCGTTCTTGATGCGCCGGCGCGACCGGCTGGAATGAGTACCACCCAGAACTAAAGTATGTGTCCATTCATCGCGGTGGGAATGGATCTGGATATGGGCGCAGGGAATACTCGAGCGTGGTGAGCGTATATAATCCCAGCGCACCAGCGGCTCGCTGCTTTTTGCTCCTCGGATGACCGAGAACGTTGATTCGTTGACGCTGAGAGAGCCGGTTTCCGGATTAAGGAAAAGTTCGTAATCGAAGCGGACGATAAGGAAACGAGCAACACGAATATCGCCCGACAATCTTTTTAGCGGGAGATCTCCTTTTGTGATCGTCTGTTTTATCAGTAAAAAGCCCGGGTCAATCAGCTCCCCGATCCGCTGTAGATGTGCCGCAAACTCATCGGCACGCTCATCCAATCGTGCGTTCACCACGGCAATACTCCTCGAAGCGATCCAGACCTATCATCTCGAAATAGGCGTCGGACTCTTTTGGTCCAAGCTGGTAGTTATCGGCGCGCCAGTCGAATTCTTCGCGGGTCATTCTGACCTCACGCAAGATTTCCTCCTTGCGTTCGAGGATTTCTTCCAGCGAGTTGAAAACACGATCCGGAAAATACAACCGGTCCTCGTAAACATCCATGTGTCTCACTCCTTCAATCGCCTCATAGCGGAGTAGTTGTTTGTGCTTATTCGTTATTCTCGCATGGCTCCAAGACGCAGCAAAGAGCTATTTACCCCCTGTGGGAAAGGGTGACGTTTGGTGATTATGTGGATAGCTTCTAGCTGGCCCCGTTACCGCCGGCCACAGCTTTACGTACTTCGTCCAGGAAGATTTCCGCAACCCGGCCCAGGCGCGCCTGTTTATCCCAAGCGAGCACACAGGTCAGGCCTACCAGCCAGTCAAGCGGGATAAACACCAGCCCCGCAGCACTACTCGGTTTACCCGAACTAGCATCAGCACGGCCCGTCAGCGCCATATTCTCCAGCACGATGGCTTCACCCACCCCGGCTTCGACCATGACCCGGGCCCCACGGCTGGTCCCGTAACGCCCCACAATTGTGAGTTGGTTTTCTTTATTAAGCCAGTACCCCAACTCTCGACTGCGTTCCTTCGGCATAATAAGAGACCGCTGGGTAATATCAGCCCGGCAAATCCTCTCACGCCCAACCAGGTCACTATCCGAGCGCACCAGCAACCCCCAACGGTCCTCATCCACTAAAGGCAGGGTTTCCCAGGCCGAGTAATCCCAGGATCCGTCCAGGACCGCGAAAGACGCGGTCCCCTCGGTAAGCATGCGGGTAGCTGCCTCCCGCCCGGAGAGCGTGATCTGGAACGTAATACCCGGGTAACGCGCTCTAACCTGGCTCATCACGGGTGCCAGGCCGTCCAGGGCGCTGCTTTCCCGCCCGGCAATCACGATGGTCCCGTTCGGATTATCCTCCAGGTTGTGAAGTTCGGCCACGGTGGTATCCATAAGGTTGAGGATCTGGTAGCTACGTTCGACCAAGTGGTGGCCAGCCTCGGTAAGTTCCCGCCCGCGCCCAAGCCGGCGAGTAAGCACCTGACCTACTTCTTCTTCCAGGAGCTGGATACGTTTAACAACCGCCGCGGTCGTACACCCAGATTCACGCGCCACCGCATCCATGGTCCCTAAACGTGAATAAAGAATAAGGGTCTCTAATAATTCCAGTCTCACACCGGTACCTCGTTTTATGTCTTGTAATAGTGAGTGGTCTAGATCGTTGACTGATAAGTGGTTAGTAACGCTCGATGCCGCAGTGCCCCCACCGGGCGAGCCGAGCTGCCGCGCGCTTTACGCTGCCACGCCCCACGCCCCGCGCCGCGCGCTTCGTTTTAGCGGAGCATATGCCGGGGCAGCATAAGTCGTTGGGGTTCTTCCCTACGCCTAGCAAACGCAGAGCGGGCAACCAGGAACGCGAACAGCAAAGATATAAGAATCGCGAGCAAGAAGGGGGTCATCCACCACGACCACTGCAACCCGTCTACCGCCGGGACTTCCACCGGATCAGGGAGCATGCGTTCCCCCGTCACAAGCAACCGGTGGGAATTCACCCCGTAGGGAGTACACGTAAGAAGGGTGGCTAGGTCTCGCCCGGGCACGCGTACCAGCAGGGTTGGGTCATGTGGGTCGACGACGTCTATCCGCACCACCCGATACCCGAACACTTGTCCTTGGATTTCGAAAAAGAACTCATCACCGATTCTCATATCGGTGAGCCGGTCAAACATTGACGAGGTCGGCAAACCCGTATGAGCAGTAACCACACTATGCCTGTTTAGGCCGCCTACCGGGATATCAGTACCAAACATATGCCCAGCTCCACGCTGGAGAGTACCCGGAGAAGTCCCGTGATAGATCGGAAGTTTCACCTCGATTTTCGGGATTTTCACTATCCCCATAATCCCGTTGGGTTGATCAAGTACCCGAGCGTATTCCTGGTAGGCCGGCAGGTCCGTGGCTAGGTCATCAAGATAGGGGTCAAGAACTGCCATTCCTTGGTGGCTAGCGTTATAGGCATGAGCACGCTCAATATAAGAGTTACGTAGTTCTTGGGATTGGGTATTTACCTGGCCCTCATAGGCACGGGATACCACTTTGGACTGCCAGTTATTCCACAGAGTCGAAGTCACCGGATAGGCCAGGCACAAAATCCCGATAAGGATCATAGCCAGCGGGGAGACCCGGCGTTTCTTCTCAACTGGATCAGTATAGAAGAGCAGGCTCGCCAACCCGCTCTCTTCACCCACACGCGCAGCCCGACGCCCAGCAACCGAACCCGATACCGGTTTAGATACCGAGCGGGAATTCTCCTTGGGTTCTACGTCGGAGGCTGGGTGCGACGCCGGCTGCGTTGCCGGCCGTGCTGCTGGTGACTTAGGTGTAGGGGTTTCCAGGGCACGCCGCCCACGCATCGGTGTCCTATCTGCTTCACGGCTCATGTCCCTTCACCCCCCTCTTTTTCCCTGGCGTTGGTCGGTCTTTCAGGGATTTGTGGGGCCGGTCGTGGACTGACCGGCCCCACAATCTTCGTTACCTACTCAGGCTGGCAATACCTGCGTAGTCAGTGTTTGTGTTTAGGCATTGCGCTTACGCGAACGCAGGTGCGTGAGCGCACCACCCGCCACTAATCCAGCACCGGCAAGGGCGAAGATACCCACCCCGATAGCACCGGTCTTCGGTAGGTCGAACCACTTCCCCGAATCCTTAGTCGGCACGTTCTTAATACCCGACTTGAAGACCTGACCGGCCTGATCGGTCACGGTCACCGTGGTGATCTCATCCGAGCGAATGAACTTAGCTGGGGCCTCCACCTCAACCACGTAGAAAGCTTCACCCTTCTTTGCCTTGAACTTCGGGGTTAGACCATCAGCGCCGGTCTCCTTGGTACCGAAGCCCTTCGACGCGTTCTGGCAGCTGGTGCGATCCTTCAAAGCCACGCAAGCCTTGGCATCATCCAGGCTCGCGAAGGCCGCGAACTTCGCGGCCGCGAGCGGCTTGCCGTCCGAAGCGTTGGTCTTAGCGATCTGGAAATCGTAGAGCTCAATGGTCGGGAACGGATTCGGCGTCGGGCCAGGACCCGGCTCCGGGCCGGGGCCAGGGGTCGGGCCGGGCTCGGGAACAACCGGACCAGGGGTCGGTTCGCTATCCGAGTGCCCAGGGATGAAACCAAACTTGTTAGAAACCGAATCAAGAGTCAGATCACTCTTGAGGGTGAAACTGAGATCCACCGTCACCACCGGAGCCTCCGAAGCAGTAGCCTTAGCCGCGATAGTGTTGAGGCCGTCCTCGGTGAAGTTCACCTGCAAGCGGGTACGATCCGCTTCTACACCCTCGGTCGGGGTGGTAATCGTGTACTGCGAAGCATCAATCGCAGTGCCGTTAACCTTCACAGACTTCACTGCACTCGCCTCCACGCTCTGGTAGGCGTTGGTAGGAGCGTCATCGAAGATAGCGAAGTCCTTGATATCACTCCCCTTGATGGGGCCCTTCTTATTTAGGGTCGCGGAGATCGTATAGGAGATATCATCACCTGCACCCACGACCTTATCGAAGGCACCAGTCTTACTCACCAGGTTACGGTCATCCGTATTCTTCGGGGTAACCTCAACATCATAGGTGTACTTCTGGTCCGCGCTCGAGGTACCCGTGATTTCCGGGACCGTCATGAAGAACGGCTTAATATCCGAGGTATAACCAGCCGGTACTTCAGATTCCACAATCTTGTAGAGGCCAAGCGGAAGATTTTCGACGACGGCCTTGCCCTCGCCGGTCGTTTTTACCTTGTGGACGGCAGTCGTGCTGAGCTTAGCCTTCGGACTATCGGGATTCGCGTTGAGGTCCTTGATTGCACCCGCCACGGTCTCCCAATCAGACACCTTCTTCATATCACCAAGGGTGACATCCCCGAGGGAATCCACCTTGGTCACTGTGAACTCGGCCCCGTTAACCGGTTTCTTCGTTGCCGCGTCCTGCTTCGTGATCGTAATCGATCCCGTTGTGGGAGCATTCGCAGCCCACGGAGCAACCGGGGCACCGGCCGGAGCCGGGTCACTTGCCGGGGCGGCGTTAGCAACACCGATACCCATTCCCGTCAGTGCCAGCGCACACGCCGCCACCAACGCTCTCAATGACTTCTTACGAGTCATATTATTTTTCCTTCCCATTATCAGCGACATGTCATGCGCTGGCCAACAGGCTTGGCATACGCCACGCCTTTGTTGTTGAACTTGTTTAAAATCTGTGCCCATATCTGGGCCAGTCCCACCCGTTACACCAAGGCAACGAGGATGCCGGCTTATTACACGCCCAACACACCCCGTTTCCGCTGCTTACACAACCCTGGGTCTATGAGGGCATATTCCGGGTGGGGCGTATTGGTTCATGCTCTGGCCCACCCCCTCTTTCTGCGGGTTTGGGTCAGCCACCACCCACCGGTAAGACCCACAATGACAAGCGCACCTAGCCCGGCAGCCCGGTTCATTCCTGCTCCACCTGTTTTTGGTAGTGCAGGCTGCACAACTTCTACCGTGAGCGGCTTGCGTGCCCATCCCAGGCCTTCCACGCCATTAGGGCCACTGGCTTGGCCTGTTGCCGGGTCAATCGTGACGCCGGGTTTCGTGGCATACACCCAACACCGGTAGAGACCTAGCTCCGCCTGGGTGGCATTACCATCCACCTCGCCAACCGTTCGCGCTGCGTTACTTACAAGCTCGATACCGGTAGGTGCTTGACGCACGCGAATCAACTCAACACCCGCGGGTAGTGCGTTGCGGTCCGTTTCACCCTGCCCATCATGCTTCGGGGCACAAACAGTCTGGAGACTGATAAGCCCGGGATCTGTTGTTGATGTGGCTTCAACCAAGAGTGGTTGCAATACCGGCTGGCCCTTGACCACCGTCAGGCTGTCCTTCGAGATAGTGAGGGCAACATTGATGCATTCGCCAAGTTCCCTCTCATTCATATCCCGCTCACGGGTTTCTACTCTCGAGGTCGCTTTACCGGTATCCTCCACCCATTTACGCAAAGACGAGTCCCACTTATAAGGAGTTGTTGTCACGGTCCTGGTTTCCTTGGCCTTACGAGTGTTGCAGTCTTTCGAGCCCTGCTCGGTCGAATCCTGCCAGTCACCTTCCGTGACCTTATCCACCGGCTGCGGGGTGCAAGCCTTATGCTCACCATCATTCATATCCCGCTGACGATTCTCAGTAGTCTTCGACGCCTTACCCGCGTCGAGCACCCACTGACGCTTACCCGAATCCCACTTATACGGAGTCGTGGTCTTGATACGCGACTGCGAAACCTTACGGCTGTTGCAATCCTTAGCCCCGTCAACCCAATCCGAATACGTCACCTGAGCCGGTGGAGGGTTGCCTTGTAGTCCCTTCACAACCACCGCCGCCGGAGTGAACCTAAAACCATATTTCGATGCGTTCTCCGCTGTAAGACCAAGGGTTCCCTGAGTGATTGGATACTCGCCAGGCGGATCACCCGGTTTATACGTTGTGGCGAGTTCACCTTGAATCTTCGAGCGATCCGATCCGGGATTCGTCCGATATGTGAGCGGAGGAAGGGGATCACCTACATTAATGAAAATAGGATTAGCACTCGCCGCGACGAACGGCTTAGGCCTTATTACGAGAATTGCATCATCGGGCGGATTCGGCGGACAAAGGTAATAAAGGAGATCCCAGGCATTCCAACCGGAAGCAATATTTCCGTTCTTACGACAAACTTGGGCTAATACTTCCTTGCCCTCAACCTCCTTATATATGGAATAAGCATCCTCACTGAACTCAAAAAACGAGTAGCCGTAACGATCATCATGATTATCGAAATAAAACTCATCCAGATCCCAGAATGGCTTATATTCAAAACGTATGGTGGTCTTACCAAACGTCCTAAAAGCTGCTTGGAACTTTTTAAAGGTTGGATCGTCAAACGGTCCTCGGAGACGCTTCAGATTCCATTCCGTTGTATCGACATACGAAACGGATACTGCTCCGTAAAACATCCACGCGATATTGTCGATGTTCGGCAATTTCCATTGACTGGTATCAGGATCCGCAGATACAGCGTTATAAAACATCCTTCCCGTTGATGTAACTTGTTCGGTGTCCCATCGGCTAACGTCAGGATTAGCTAATTCGGCCCCCTCGAACATGCGCGATAAGTCGCGGACCTGGCTGGTGTTCCATCGACTAACATCTGGATTAGCTTTTTTCGAATGGAGGAACATCCACCTCATTGTGGTGACATTTTTTGTGTCCCAATTGGATACATCTGGGTTCGCCATATAAGCTCGAAAAAACATTCTCTGCATATTTGTAACAGAGGAAGTATCAATACCGTGGCTCGGCAAGTCTATCTCTGCAGCATCACAGCCCTCGAAAAGTGATGATGAATCGCTTGGAAAACTAATCTGCTTATTAGAATTTGGAGAAAAAGCTATTCTTTTCGGTTCAGCTTCACCACCTTTGTCGCAATACTGCTTTTTCAGATCCATCCACTGTCTACGGTTAAGTTCGCCGTATCCAGCTACGGTAAGTGTTTTTATGGTGGCATCCCATGTGGCGGTGAGGTTAGGGCCGACGGGCACGGATGCAGCACGCTCCATTGCGCGCGTTTCTCCCCCATCGGAAGTGTCGGGTGACGCAAGGCTAGGAGCAGCTACCCCCCCCCCCGCTAAAACAGCAAGCGCGGCAATAACAGCAGCCGCTCGTTTGATCAGCTTCACTACTAACCCCTCACCAATTGTCACCGTTACAGGCACACATTCCACACCCGTCGCGAAACCATTTTCACGTTCAATAAGGAATAGAAATGAGTACGACTGCATAGTCGCTTTCTTGATTTACCTTAGCTAATTTCTACAGTTTTCACCACAGGTTACATTCACGATTGCTTCAGCACCAACTGCGCAGTAGTCAGACTTTTCCGCTATTTAATGCGCCTACAGGTAGATACTTGTGACTAAAGTCTCGAGCGGAAACGTCTTTTGTAATCAACATTCAATAGTGTGGAGATTGGTCCAATATCGACCATACCATTCGGGAAACATATCGCCAATTTGTGCATAATAATTAGTTACAAATATGCCGCACCAATAAGATATTTTGATCTAATATCATTAGCGTCACACAGATCGTACGCACCCACTACGCCGTGAAAATACTATTTTTTGCGTTTTTGTGTCACCGCGGGAATGCGCCGCGCAGCCCCTGTAAAAGGTATATCCAGAATTCAACAGCACCGCGGTAGAGCGCCGACTAGCACCCCGAAGGCTGCCCACGGCTCGAAAGTTTCGCGAAACCGCTCCCCCAAACCGCTAGTGCTGGCGGCCGGCTTCGCTGTGTCCCTCCATGCGAGCCATAGCGATATCCTCCGATTCGGTCACCTGGTCCACCCGCACCCGGTCGATACGGCGTCCGTCCAGGGATTGCACGGTGAGTTCCACCGCGCCCAACCGGGTGGAATCCCCCACCTGGGGCATGCGCCCGAGCTGGGCGATGATGTAGCCGGCCAGGGTATCGAAGGGCCCCTCGGGAAGTTCCACCCCGAGCATTTTGAGCACTTCGGGGCGGGTGGACAGCCCATCCATATCCCGCACTCCCCCGTGCACCTGTACTTTGGGCACCTCGCGGTCGTATTCGTCACGAATTTCGCCCACGAATTCTTCCATGACGTCTTCAATCGTCACGATGCCGTCCGTGCCCCCGTATTCGTCCACCACAATGGCGAGGTGGGCGTGCGCCTTGCGCAGATCCGAGAGGGCTTCCAGCACGTCCTTCCCCGTGGGGAAGAAGGTCACCGGGCGCACAAGATCGCTCACCCGCTGGGCGGTGGGAGCGGGGGCGAGCATATCGCGAATGTGGAGGAAGCCGATCACGTCGTCGTCGTTCCCACCGCGGCGCACCGGATAACGCGAGTGTTCCAGCGCGGTCACCAGCGGGCGCGCTTCCTTCAGGGAAAGTTCCGCGTCCAGGAATTCTACTTCGGTGCGCGGCGTCATCACTTCCTGCACCGTGCGGTCCGAAACGGAGAGCATGGAGACGACCATATCGCGCTCTTCCGTGCCGATGGTTTCTTGGCTGGCCACGAAAGCGCGCAGCTCCGCCACGCCCATTTCTTCGCGCTGCTCCTTCGGGTCGCGGCGCAGCAGGCGCAGCACCCCGTTCACGCTCACCCCGAGGAACCAGATGACCGGGCGCAGCACCGCGGTGATAAAGGCGAGGGGCCGGGCGGCCACCGTGGAGATAGTTTCCGCCGATTGCAAGGCGATGCGCTTGGGCACCAGTTCCCCGAACACGATGGAAATATAGGAGATCACGAGCGTGGTGAGCACGAAAGCAAGAGTGGTGGCGCCGTTCTCCGACATCCCCCAGGCACGGAACGTGGGCGCAATCTCCGGAGCGATGGAGGCCGCACCGAAGGAGGCGGAGAAGAATCCGGCCAGGGTCACGCCCACTTGAACGGCGGAAAGGAACTGGTTGGAATCCGCGGTTAGGCGCTGGATAGTTTTCCCGGAGGCGGAGTTTTCTGCCATCTCGTCAATCTGCGTTTGCCGCAGGGACACCAGCGCGATTTCCGAGGCGGCGAAAAACGCGCCGATGAGCGTGAAAACGATAACCCAGATAATGTTCATAGCTAAGGGACTCACCAGACCAGTATGGACGAGGCCGCGCTGAGCTACCCCACCGTGTCTCAGAAACAAGCGGCAAGCGAACACGCGGGCAGCATGCTGGTACGACGCCGCCGCCGTGCCTGCGTGGTGGCGTGCCGGGGCGCTGCGGCGTCGTTCTTAAATAACGGGAGGCGTGAGGGCGAAACGCGCGAGGAAAAAGAGGGCTGCGGCAAAGAGGAGAAGGGTGGCGGCGTCCGTGATGCGCGAGCGCACCGAGGGAACGTAGCCGGTGGGCAGGGTCAGGCGCGCCACCGCGAGAACCACGAAGCTGCCCGCGAGCGCGAGGATCGCCACGCGCGGGTCAGCGAGGAAGGCCAGGGCTATAACGATGCCGATCCAGGCCGCGCAGGCCCAGTAGACCACCGGGTGAGAAAAATGCGCATTCACATCGGCCAGTATATCCCGCGCCCGGGCGGCTATCCGTGGCCCGGGCAGTTATCCGCGGCCCGCGCGGCCGCTACATGGTGAAGAGGTGGAAGAAGGCGCCGATAAAGCGGATATCTTCAACCGTATGTGTTTTGAGATTGACGGTGAGGAGGAGGGCAACGATCCCCCAGGCTACCGTCAAGCTCACCCAGGTCCAACGCCGGATCCGGTAGCGGCCTTTGCCGCGCGGGAGGGCATGGCGGCGGGTCTGCGCGGCGTGCCGGGGCACGTAGAGGCGGCGGCGCACCAAGCTTCGCCCGCGCACCACGCTCCCGGCTGCCAGAAGCGCGAAAATCACGTAGGCGCCCGCAACGGTGGTTTTTTGAGTCATCCACCCGCGGGTGGCCACCACGCTTTTCGTTCCGCCCGTCTGGCCACCATTCCACCAGTCCAGCGCCCCGGGGAGCTGTTTTTTCCAGGTGTCCCAGGAGTGCCCGCCGTTGGGGTCGAGGTGCACGGTGGTTTTCAGGCGCGGGTTATCAACTTCCTCCAGGCCGCGCGCCAGTTCCACCGGGTCGTTATCGGTACGGGTCCCGGTGAAATACATGGACTGGGGCCAGCTCGCTTTTTTCATAAGATTGGTGACGGTGAATTGTTCACGCAGGCCGGGGGCTTGAGTCAGGCCAATAACCGGCACGTTGTATCCGGAAAAGGAGATCACCGAGGCGAAGGTTTGCGGGTTGTACAGCCCGAGCACCGGCGCGCACCAGCCCCCGTAGGAGGCCCCGGCAATGGCCCAGTCGCGCCGATCCGCGGAAACCGAGAAATTCTTGCGCACCATCTGCACGACGTCGCGGTTCACCCACGTGCCCACCGCGGGCCGCCCCGATAGATCCACGCAATCGGGCTGTTGGTTATCAACATTGAGGGAGGGAACGACGACGATAGTATCCGGCGCGCTCGCCGGCATCGTATGTTCCAAATCCAGCACGCCCGGGATTTTCTCCGTCTGGGAGGGGAATCCCTGAATCATAACGATTACCCGGTAGGTGCGTTCGGGGGAATAATCCGGGGGTAGGTAGACCCATACGGGCAGTTCAAGGCCGGATTCGGGGCCGCGGAAGACCGTGCTCACCACCCCTCCTCCGGCGGGGGTGAAATCGGCTTTCCACTCTTTACCTTCGGGCATGGGGATCTCACCGGATTGTCCGGCGTATTTGGGTAGTTCGCTCGTCACCGCGGTCACGGATGCCTTGCCACCACTTTTTGTGAAAATGGTTTTGACATCGCTCCACGTGCTCGCGTACTGCAAGTTGAGGTTCATCCCCACCCCAATAGCGACGACGCCGCATACCGCTGAGATCACCATCGCAAGCACCGGAATCGCGGTAGCCAGGCGGCGGGTACGCGGGATGGTGCGCACCCCCAGCGCCAGGAAAGCCAGCGAGCACAGGCCAGCGGCCAGGAGCGCCCCGTGCGTATTGGGTTGAAGCATAGGTAAAATTTTAGGCCGCTCGGGCGGACCCGCGCGCCGTTATTTCACTCTACGCCCAGCTCTCCTGTTATTTTTCCTCACTTTTCCCACGCTCTTCCCAGTCAGCGGCAGCCGGCGGGGCAGGTGCGGGTTCCGCAGCGGTCACGGCGGTGGGTGCGGTGGATGCGGTGGCGGTGGCATCCGCGGTAAGAGCGCTCTGCCCGCCCGCTACCTCGGCATCCTCCGGTGTGGCTTGCTCCGGCACGGCCTGGCCCGGTGTGACCTGCTCCGTCGATACGGTACCGGCAGGTGGCACGGAGGTGGCGGAGGTGGCTACCTCGGGCTGTGCGGCGGCGTCGTTCCGCTTCGCAACGGAAGGGCGCAGGGCGCGCCGTACCCGGTAACGCTCCCAGCACCCGCGCACCCACGTCCAAAAATCGCGCGCCCCGTAGCCGAGGGCGAAGGGCAGCAGCACGGTGAGCGCCACACAGCCGGTGAACAGCGGGGCATCCGTACCCACCTCGAGCATGCGGCCCGGACCGATTCCGCCGGTGGCAACCTGCCCGGCCAGGGCCACAATGACCAGCAGCTCCAGGGCGCCCACCCCGGCGCTCACCCAGTCACGCGGGCGGAGCGAACGGATAACACCCCAGGTCAGACCAGTCAGGACGGGAATGATGAGGAGCCAGGCGGGGCGCAGCGCCGGATCGGGCAACAAGCCGAAAATAGGTAGGCCGGGGATGGGTGCGAAACTGCCGCCCAGGGCAGAAAAGACGGCGCCGCTACCCACCGTGAAACCGGCGCCGGTCACGTAGGCCAGCGCCCATACCGCCAGCGCGGGTGCGAACAGCAGCTGGGTGAGGGTGAAGAGAATCGTGCCGGTGAGGTCCGTAAGGTAGGCGGCGTGCAGGGCCCGCACCTGCCCGAAGCCGAGCGCCAGCGCGCTAAGAACCAGGAGGATGCTCACCGCACCCAGGGTCGTGGCCAGCGGTGCGATGAGCCGCCAGCCGCGTTCAAGGATAGCTACGCCGGGCCAGGCGGGCCGCTCCAGCCAGGCACATTGGCTGGCCAGGAAACCGAGCACCGCCCCTCCCACGAGGGCGTGAAGCAACGAGGATTGCGGGAGGGAGAAGAGGCAGATCACCCCGGTGCTTCCCGCTCCGCTCAGCGTTGCGATAAGAACATCCCACCAATCTTCCACCACGATGGAGCGCAAGAAACGCACGGTGAGCCAGGCGATGAGCGCGGTGAGGAACAGCGGCATGAGGCCGATATGCCCACCCGCGGTCACCAGGGGTGAGCCGAGCGCGAGCAGCCACAGGGAGCCACCCAGGCGCGCAGCGCCCTGCCAGGTCACATCTCCGAGCAGCGGGGAGGCCGCGGTGAGGGTGTAGCCGAGCAGGCAGATGAGCACCACCGTGATCCAGGTGAGAACCACGGGCTGGATAACGGCCAGAGCGAGCGCCACGCGGCGCGAATACGTTAACATCCCCTCCATGGTGACGCGCGGAGCGGGCCGGGCCGCGGAAGAGGGCCCGGCGTGTTGCTCACCGCACGTTCACGGCGCTACCGCAGTGCGCCCTTGAGTTCGCTCACCCGTCCGGCAATATCCGCGGCGATGCTATCCGCGCTTTTTCCGGCAGCGGCCAGTTCGTGAATCCGGGAAACCAGGGCCGAGCCCACAATCACGCCGTCAGAGAGGGCGCCCATACGCGCGGCCTGCTCCGGGGAAGAAATCCCGAACCCGATGGCGCACGGGGTATCGGTAACCGAACGGATCTTCTCCACGATGGCACCCACATCGGTGGTGATATTCGAGCGCATGCCCGTCACCCCCATGGAGGAAACCACGTAGAGGAAACCGCGCGCCGCCCGCGCAATCGCTTCGATCCGATCCGAGGACGTGGGCGCGATCAGCGAAATGAGATCCACGTTGTGGGCCGCGAGCGGAGCTTCGAATTCGGCCTTCTCTTCGAAAGGCACATCGGGGAGAATCACACCGGAAACCCCCACCTCCGCACAGCGGCGCGCGAAGCGCTCCGGGCCGTAGGAAAAGACCACATTGGCGTAGGTCATAATGACAAAGGGGCACTCCAGATCCGGGCGCACCTCAGCGATCATCTCAAAAATCGCGTCCGTTGTGGCTCCCCCGCGCAGCGCCCGCTCCGAGGATGCCTGGATGACGGGGCCTTCGGCGGTCGGGTCAGAGAAGGGCACGCCGAATTCAATGAGATCCGCACCTGCCCGGCCGGCCGCGCGAATGATCTGCGCCGTCGTACCTAAATCCGGATCCCCGCAGGTGAAGAACGGAATAAAAGCCTTGCCGCGGGAAAAAGCCCGGGCGATGGGTACCTGTTTAGTCATGGATATCTTCTCCCCGGTAGCGCGCGATGGCCGCGACGTCCTTATCACCGCGGCCCGAGAGCGTGACGATAATGATCTTGCCCGGCATCTCCGGGGCGATCTTCATGGCGTGGGCGAGAGCGTGCGCCGATTCAATCGCGGGAATAATCCCCTCGGTACGCGAGAGGTATTCGAAAGCGTCCACAGCTTCCGCGTCGGTGACCGGAACGTACTCCGCGCGCCCGATATCGTGCCAGTAGGCGTGCTCGGGGCCGATGCCCGGGTAGTCCAGGCCGGCCGAAATAGAGTACACCGGGGCGATCTGCCCGAATTCATCCTGGCAGAAATACGATTTCATGCCGTGGAAAATACCTTCGGTGCCGGTGGCGATGGTGGCGGCGGTATCCGGGGTATCCACGCCCCGTCCGGCCGCCTCCGCGCCGATGAGGCGCACGCCCGCGTCGCCTACGAAGTTATAGAACGAACCGGCCGCGTTGGAGCCCCCGCCCACGCAGGCGATCACCGCATCGGGCAGGCGCCCTTCCGCCTGGAGAATCTGGGCGCGCGCCTCGCGGGAAATCACCGCCTGGAAGTCACGCACGATCGTGGGGAAGGGATGCGGGCCCATAACCGAGCCGAGGCAGTAGTGGGTATCGCTCACCCGGCCCGTCCATTCGCGGAACGCCTCACTGGCGGCATCCTTGAGAGTGCCGGTCCCGGACTTGACGGCCACCACATCCGCACCCAGCAGCCGCATCCGATAGACGTTGAGGGCCTGGCGGCGAGTATCTTCCTCACCCATGAACACCACGCACTCCATATTGAAGAGCGCGGCGGCCGTGGCGGTAGCGACCCCGTGCTGACCGGCCCCGGTTTCCGCGATGAGGCGAGTTTTCCCCATTTTCTTCGCGAGCAGCGCCTGACCCAGCACGTTATTGATTTTGTGGGCGCCGGTATGGTTGAGATCCTCGCGTTTGAGGTAGATCTTCGCTCCTCCGAGGTCGCGCGTCATCCGCTCCGCGTAGTAGAGGAGGGAGGGCCGCCCCGCGTAATTATTGAAGAGATCGGTGAGTTCGGCATTAAATTCCGGGTCATCACGATAGTGCCGGTAGGCGGCATCGAGTTCTTCGATGGCGGGCATGAGAGTTTCGGGGATGAACTGCCCGCCGTGGATACCGAAACGGCCCGGGCGCTCGGAGGTGCCGGTTTCCGGCGCGGAGCTTCCCAACGTGTGTTCTTCGCTCATGATTACTCTTTCTCCTGTCCGGGGGCGACGACGCGCGCCGCGGCCTGGCGCCACTGGGCCAGTACACCTACTTTATCCGCGCTGCGCATGAGAGCCTCCCCCACGAGCACCGCGTCGGCGCCGCCGGCCGCGAGCGCTTCCACATCCGCGGCTCCGCGCACACCTGATTCAGCAACGACGAGCGCGCCAGTGCCAATGCGGGCCCGCAGCTGACCGGCCGTGGTCAGATCCACCGAAAAATCTTTGAGGTTGCGGTTGTTGATACCGATAATGCGGGCACCGGCGGCCTGGGCGGAGTCAATTTCCGCGGCGTCGTGGGTTTCCACCAGGGCCGAAAGCCCGAGGGAATGCGCCAGTTCGAGGTACTCGCGCAGGGTAGCGGCATCCAGGAGGGAGCAGATGAGGAGCACCGCGCTGGCGCCCAGCACTTTCGCCTGGTAGATCTGGTAAGAATCCACCACGAAATCTTTGCGCAGGCAGGGCGTGGTCACGGTGCGCGCGATCTCCTCCAGGTAGCGGTCCGAGCCGAGGAACCACTGCGGTTCGGTGAGCACGGACATCGCCTCCGCCCCGGCCGCCTCGTAGGACCGGGCGATATCGAGGTAGGGGAAATCTTCGGCAATAATGCCCTTCGACGGCGAGGCTTTTTTCACCTCGCAAATGAAGCCGAGTCCGGGCCCGCGCAGGCCCGCTTCGAAGGGGAAGCTCGCAGGGTTACTCCCGGGTGCGGGCGCGAGCGCCGCGGCCAGTTCGCGCATGCGGGGCGCGGGGGTCTGTTCTTTATCGCGCGCCACCCGCTCCCGGGTGGCGGCGGCAATCTGCTCCAAAATATTAGGCACGCGAGGCCTCCACGAATTCGTCGATCTTGCGGTAGGCGCTGCCGTCGTCAATGAGGTCACCGGCCATATCCACGCCCACGGCAATGGAACGGGCCTTGCCGGCGATATACAGGCCAGCACCCGCGTTGAGCTGAACCACGTTGCGCTTAGGGCCGGTGATCTTGCCGGAAAGGATATCGCGGGTGATCTGGGCGTTTTCTTCCGGGGTGCCACCGAGCATATCGGCCGGGGTGGCGCGGTTGAACCCAAAGACATCCGGGGACATTTCGAAGGTGCGGTATTCGCCGTTGCGCACTTCGCAGACCGTGGTGGGTGCGGAGAGAGATTTCATCGAGCTTATCCTGGCCGTAAACCACGAGGCCGCGGTGGACGCCCAGGTCATTGAGGACGCGGGCGAGGGGTTCGACGAGGTATTCGTCGTACACCCCGAGGACCTGGTACTCGGGGTGGATCGGGTTGGTCAGCGGCCCGAGAATATTGAAGACGGTGCGAAAGCCCAGTTCCTTGCGGATCGCCCCGACGTTCTTCATCGACTTGTGATAAAGCTGGGCGAACATGAAGCACATACCCACCTCATCGAGGAGGCGGCGGCAGGTATCCGGATCCTGGTTGATATTCACCCCGAGAGCTTCCAGGCAGTCCGCGGTGCCCGAGAGCGAAGAGGCAGCGCGGTTGCCGTGCTTGGAGACCTTCACTCCCCCGGCGGCCAGCACAAACATCGACGTCGTCGAAATATTGAAGGAATGGGCGTTATCCCCGCCGGTTCCCACGATTTCCAGGGTGGGGAAAGGAACCTCGAAGTAGTCGGCGTGCTCACGCATGGCGGTGGCGCAGCCGGAAATCTCATCGGTAGTTTCCGCCCGGGCGTTCTTCGTGGACAGTGCGGCAAGGAAAGCTGCAGTTTGGGTGGGGGTGCTCTCCCCGCCCATGATCTCATTCATAACGGTATAGGCCTCGTCGTAGGTGAGATCCTGCTTGGAGACAACTTTAATAATGGCTTCTTTAATCATGACAACTCCGTACGTGTGGAAAGATTTTTTGGACTGCATTTTTCTGAACTGCGAGGCTGAGCGGGCTCTGCCATCGCCCCCGGGCGGCTTTCCACCAGCGGCAGCGCAGCTGCGCGTGGGTGGAGGTAGAAAATGTGGTGGTAGCCAAGCGATGCGTGGATAGTGCATCGGGGACATGGTGCTCAGGTAAATGCGGTAGGTCCCGCTGCACGGGATTCTCCTCTCAAGTGGTTGGGACGGCGCTGGTACGCCGCAGGACGCGCTTCTTAGGCGCGCCACCATCGCCAGGCCGCACCGGCCCGGACCTGTACCTTGAGATCCTGCTGCATAGCTGCGAGCTTATCCCACCCCGAACCGAGCCCCCGCCCCGGTCCATCATGCGGACAGGTGGGGCGCGGCGCGGGAGCGGCGGCGTCGTACCACCAAACGTGGGCCCGCATTATCCGCAGCCACCTGGCACGAAATTATTCTTATTTATCTTTCATCCAGAGATTCTCCGGATTTTTCGCGGGGTTTCGCAGATCCGCCCTAGTGCTTTATGCGTGCATCAGTTAACATATTCAAGTCCCGAGTAAAGAAACCCATACCTTACATGCTTTCGTGATTGAAGAAGGACACCATGAAACATTCTGTTAAGTTGGCTGCGATTGCCGCAGCCGGGGCTTTGGCACTCACATCTCTGACCGGCTGCGCTACCGACAACAAGGACGCATCCGACTCCACCGCCACCGACTCCTCAAAGGCCGCGGGCCTGTCGGTGGTGGCAACAACCAGTTACCTCGAGGATGTTATTCGCAATGTCGCCCCCGAGGCTAACGTAACCACCCTGGTCAAGCCCGGCGGTGATCCTCACACCCAGGAACTGACCACCCAGGACACCCAGGCCATTGAAAAGGCCGATCTTGTGGTGTGGACCTCCCACGATATGGAACACAAGATGATGGGCCAGCTGGAGAAGCTGGGCGACCGCCAGATCGCGGCCGCCGAAGCCATCCCGGAAGATAAGCTCCTCCCCTGGGAAGAAGACGGCAAGATCGAAGGCCACGACCCGCACGTGTGGAACTCCCCGGAGAACTGGCAGTACGTGGTGACCGCCACCGCCGCCAAGCTCGGTGAGATCGACGCCGCCAACGCTGATCTCTACAAGGCGAACGCGGAAGAATACAACAAGAAGATCGCCGCGGCCGCCGAGGAAGCGAAGGCCAAGTTCGATAAGATTCCGAAGGAAAACCGCGTGCTCATCACCGGGCATGATGCCTTCAACTACCTGGGCTCGTCGTTCGGTATTGAAATTCACGCCACCGATTTCGTTTCCTCCGAATCGGAAATGTCCGCGGTGGAACTCAACGAGCTTGCCTCCCTCATTGCCGAACGCAAGGTTCCGGTGATCTTCCAGGACAACCTCAAGAATCCGGAAGTTATTAAGCACCTCCAGGACGCGGTGCGCGAAAAGGGCTGGCACGTGGAGGTCTCCGATAACGAACTCTTCGCGGATACCCTCAGCTCCGAAGCACCCACGAACACCTACCTGGGTGCTTTCAAGTACAACGTTGACTCCATCGTCAGCGCGCTCTCGCAGAAATAGGTGATATCGATGGGAACCGCTACCACGCTGGCCTGTCAGATTGACCACCTGAGCGTCGCCTACCAGGACACGATCGCGGTGAGCGATGTATCGCTCCGCGTCAGTCCAGGCCAGGTGGTGGCGCTTCTCGGACCGAACGGCGCGGGGAAATCTACTGTTATGAAGGCATCCCTGCGCCTCGTGCCCGCCCTCGCCGGAGAGGTCGCTTTCTTCGGTGAGCCTCTCCCCCGGGTGCGTTCGCGCCTTGCTTACGTGCCGCAAACCGCCACCGTGGACTGGGATTTCCCGACCACGGTGGGCGACGTCGTGCTTATGGGTACCTACGCCCAACTCGGCTGGCTACGCCGGCCGGGCGCACGCCAGCGCGAAGCGGCCGCCGCGGCTATGGAGCGCCTGGGGATTTCCGATCTAGCCCACCGCCATATTAATGAGCTTTCCGGGGGCCAGCAGCAGCGCACCTTCGTGGCGCGCGCCCTGGCCCAGAATGCTGAGCTCTACCTTATGGACGAACCTTTCGCCGGTATCGATATCACCTCCCAGCAGGCGATTATGACGCTGCTGCGCGAACTCGTGGATGAGGGGAAGACCGTTATGATCGTGCATCACGATTTACAAACGGTTCCCGATTTCTGCGATAGCGTGGTGCTGCTCTCGGGCGGCAACCTGGTGGCGGCCGGGAGCGTGGCCGAGGCTTTCACCGCGGATAATATCGCGCGGGCTTACGGCCTTTCCGTGGCGCTCGATCGCAAGTGAGGGCGCGGCGCGATGATTGATTTTATTTCCCCGCTGGAATTGTGGGGAACCTATATTTTCCGCACCATGCTCATCGGCACCACCCTCATCGGGGTGTTTTCGGGAGTGGCTGGTTGCCTGCTCTACCTGCGCCGGCAGTCCCTGGTGTCCGATGTGATCGGGCACAGCTCCATCCTCGGCGTTGTGGCCGCATTCACCGTGGCGACGCTGCTGGGCGGTGACGGGCGCTCGATGGTGGTCCTGGTCCTCGGGGCGAGCGCGGCGGCGATGTGCGCCGTCGTGCTCACCAATATCATCGTGGCGCATTCGAAAGTGAAGCCGGATGCCGCCATGGCTATCTGCCTCTCGCTGTTTTACGGGGGCGGGATGGTGTGCCTGCGCCTCCTTACCCATTCTCACCTGCCCAATCGCGGTGGGATCGACAGTTACATGTTCGGGAATGCGGCGAATGTGCGCGCCGGGGACCTCGTGACTATCGCGGTGTTCGGGGTGCTGACCGTCGCCGTTATCCTGGCCTTCTTTAAAGAAATTAAACTGGTGACTTTCGATCCGGTGACGGCACAGTTACAGGGTTTCAGCCCGCGGGTGCTCACCCCGCTCATGCTCGTGCTGGTCACCATCGCCATCGTTATCGGGATCAAGGGCGTGGGGCTCATTCTCATGGTCGCGTTCGCGATTATGCCGGCCGCTGCCGCGCGCCAGTGGACCCACCGGATGTCCTCGATGATGGTGCTCGCTGGCGTTTTCGGCGGGCTCGCGGGCGCTGCGGGCGCATACCTGTCCGTGTGCCTGGGGAAGGTTCCCACCGGCCCCGTTGTGGTCATCCACCTTTTCGTTATTTTTGCGGCGTCCCTGCTCGCCGCGCCGCGCCGCTCCATCGTGGTGGTGGCCTTGCGCCAGCGGCGTCTGCGCGGAGATCTAGTGGCGCAGGCACGCGCTGCCGCCGCAGTACCGGCCTCCGCACAAGCAGCAACCGCAGCGACGCACCATGTAGCGACGACGACGCCCGGGGCGCCGGCCGGTGTGGCAGCGTCCGCTGCTTCGGAAAGGAGTGAGCGATGAGTTTCATCGTGGCAGTGATGTTGCTTGCGGTGGTGACCGCGGTGACCTGCGCACTTCCCGGGGTATTCCTGGTATTACGTGGGCGATCCATGCTGGTGGATGCGATGTCCCACGCGGTGCTCCCGGGGATTGTGATCGGCACGATTCTTTCCGGTTCCACGCATTCCCCGGTCATGGTGGTGTGCGCGGCGCTCATGGGTTTGGTGGTGGTGCTCGGTGCCCAGCAATTGGATCGCACCCGCCTGCTGACCGGGGACGCGAGTCAGGGCGTCATCTTCCCGGTGCTGTTCGCCTTGGGTATTTTGTTGCTATCAACCACCCTCTCCCACGTACATATTTGCCAGGACACCGTACTCACCGGAGATCTCAATCTCATGGCTCTGAGTCCGGAGCATATTATTATCGGCGGTTACGATATCGGCCCGCGCACCATGTGGCAGTTGCTCGCGGTATGCGCGCTGAACGCTGTTTTTATCGCGGTGTTTTTCCGGGTGCTCAAAACCGATACTTTCGACGGTGATTTCGCCGCCACTATCGGTTTCCCGGTGCGCGCCGTGGAGCTGGGCCTTATGATGCTGGTCTCCCTGACCGTGGTGGCGGCTTTCAATGCCGCGGGAGCGATTCTTGTGATTGCTCTTATGGTGGTTCCGGCGGCCACCGCGATTCTTTTCGCCCGTTCGCTGCGCCACCTGCTGATCCTCACCATCATCATCGCGGTTGCTGAGGCGCTCCTTGGCTTCGTGGTGGCCCTCTACCTGGATCTGGCCACGTCCGCCATGATGGCATTCACCGATGGCGTGGTTTTCCTGGCTGCGCTGGCCTGGTGCAAGCTCGGCGGGCGGGCAGCGGCACGCAGCCACCGCCGTACCCTACGCGTGCCGGCCGGTACCGCCGTGACCGGTGAGGTTACCGGAGCTACCTCGGTTACCAGGACTCCCGGGGTTACTTCTCCACTTTCGTCAACGGAGCGAAACGCAGCATCAAGCGTTTCGTAACCGAACCGAAGGCGACCTTCGCGGTGGTGGACTTTCCTCGGCCCTCAAAACCGAGGATGGTCCCCCGCCCGAAGGAGCGGTGGTCCACGATGTCACCCACCGCGAAACCAGCGGTATCTGCCGGGCCAGCGGAGCTACCTGCCGCGCCCGCCCGCGTGCTAGCCGCGTTGAACGCATTGGACGCATTGGACGCATTGCCTTCCGCGGAATCTGCTTGAGCGGCCGAGTTTGCCGTGGCGGGCACCCCGAGTTTCCCGGGTGTGAACTTGCCCGAACCGATAACCGGCCCGGCGTCGTCGTCAAAGAACGACGGCGCGCGCCGCTCCCGGCTTCCCCACCCGTATCCGGAACCGATACCGGATCCGATGCCGGCCCCCCGCACGAGATCCTGGGAGGAGCGCTCCCGGCGCCAATCAATAAGTTCGGGCGGGATTTCTTCAATGAAACGCGAGGGCGGAAATTCCTGGGGTGCACCCCACGACGAACGCGCTGCCGCCCGCGAAATATAGAGGCGTTCGCGCGCGCGAGTGAAAGCCACGTAGGCCAGGCGGCGTTCCTCAGCCAGTTCGCGCCGGTCATCTAGAGAGCGCATATGCGGGAACGTGCCATCTTCCAGACCGGTCACGAAAACAACCGGGAACTCCAGACCTTTCGCGGTGTGAACCGTCATGAGGGTGGTTTCCCCTTCAGATTCACTCCCCTCGGGAAGCCGGTCCGTATCCGAGACCAGCGAGATCTGGTCCAGCCACTCCCCCAGCGTGGCATCCGGGTTCTGGGCGGAGAATTCCACCGCGACCGCGTGTAATTCGGCCAAGTTTTCCACCCGGCTAAGATCCTGCGGGTCTTTGGATTCTTGTAGCACAGCCACGTATCCGGATTCATCCATGAGGTAATCGAGGATATCCCCGGGTTTACCGCCAGCTTCCGCTTCAGCGCGGGCGGTTTCGAGGATCCGGGCAAGGTCAGCGACGGCGCGGCGGGCCCGAGCCGTGAGCCCCGCAACCTCACCGCGCTCCGGGTGCGGACTGGCCACATCCGCCACCGCGGCACCGAAGGAAATATTCCAACGTTGGGCATGGGTAGCCAGGTGGCCCTGCGCGGTATCCCCCACCCCGCGTTTCGGTTCATTAATGATGCGGCGCAGCGAGACAGTATCATCCGGATTAGCCACCGCGTGCAGATAGGCGAGGGCGTCCTTAATCTCTTTGCGCTCGTAGAAACGGGTCCCGCCAATCACCCGATAAGGAATGCCAGAACGCACGAACATTTCTTCCAGGGCCCGCGCCTGGGAATTGGTGCGGTAGAACACCGCCACATCCCCGTACCGCACCCCGCTATCATCACGAAGTCGATCAATTTCCGTGACAACGAAATGCGCTTCATCGCTTTCCGAATCGGCAACGTAACCGGTGATCTTTTCCCCGCTACCCGAATCCGTCCACAGCTTTTTGGGCCGGCGCCCTTCATTATGGGAGATCACGGCATTGGCAGCAGAAAGAATATTTTGGGTAGAGCGATAGTTTTGCTCCAGAACCACACTGGTGGCATCCGCGAAATCTTTCTCAAAATCCTCAATATTGCGGATGGTGGCGCCGCGGAAAGCATAGATGGACTGGTCTGCATCTCCCACCACGGTGAGGGAGGAGCGCTGCGGCCCCTGCCCGGCGAGGGTGCGCACCAGAACGTACTGGGCGTGGTTAGTGTCCTGATATTCGTCTACCAAAATATGGCGGAAGCGAGTGCGGTAGCGTTCCGCAATATCCGGATGCGAGGTGAGAACCTCCACCGTGCGCATAATGAGATCATCAAAATCTAGCGCATTGGCACGCTCCAAACGATCCTGGTAGGCGGCATACGCCTGGGCCAGAACCTGCCCGTCCCGATCAGTGGCAGCCGCGGCCTGTGCCGCCGGGGTGACCAGTTCATCTTTGAGATTGGAAACCTGGCGGCTGAGCATTTTGAGTGGGTAGGCCCGGATGTCAATATTTTCTTCCCGGCACACCATCGTCATGAGACGCTGCGAATCTGCAGCATCGTAAATAGTGAACGTGGAACGCATCCCCAACGCGCGGTGTTCGGCGCGCAAAATCCGCACGCAGGCGGAATGGAAAGTGGAGATCCACATTCCGCGAGCCAAACCGCCGAGCATTGCCTCCAAGCGTTCGCGCATTTCCCGGGCCGCTTTATTGGTAAAGGTAATGGCGAGGATATTGGCCGGGTGAGCCTGCCCGGTAGCAATGAGATAGGCAATACGCGAGGTAAGTACCCGGGTTTTACCCGAGCCGGCCCCGGCGACCACGAGCAGTGGACCGCCCGTGTGCACCACCGCTTCCCGCTGGGCGCTATTGAGGCCGGTGAGGATACGCTCCGCGGCCCCGCTGGTACCACCGGGGCTGCCGGTTTCAGACGCCGCGGGCGCTGCGGACTGCGGCGCAGCATGGCCTACCGGCGCGGCCGCCCCCGCCGGCGCAGCTTCGGCCGCCCGGGCAGGTACGGGCACGGCAACCGGGCGGCGCCCCACGGTAGCCCCGGCTTGCTGTGCGGCCGCCACACGCTCCCGCAGCCGCGCGATTGTTGACTTGTACGATTCCTCCATAGCCCTTCTAGGGTACGACACCACCCCGACACAAAAAACGTTCCGAAGCTGTGTGGTGCTGTCAGTCCGGTCACCGCGGGAGTCGGTAAGCCACCCGGGTAGCTAGCCAGCCACCGTGCCAGCTGGGCTGCGGCGTCGTACCTACCGTGCCGGGTGGACCCGTACCGCGTGTTCGTTGGTGAAAGCACGCAAGCCCCAGGCGCCCTCTTCACGGCCGTAACCGGACCGGTTAATCCCACCGAATGGCCACGTGGGCGCCGATTCGCGGTGCTTATTGATAATGGTCATCCCGGCCGCGAGCCGCGCCGCGAAGCGCTGCGCTTTCTCCAGATCCTGGCTCCACACCGAGGATTGCAAACCGTAAGCGCTGCTATTGGCCAGCTCGAGGGCTTCTTCCTCATGAGCCACCCGGTAGAGCGCCACCACCGGCCCGAATACTTCGTTACAGGCGATATCGTGGTCCGCTGGAATATCAGTGAGCAGCGCCGGGGTCATATAGGCACCCGGTCGGTCAAGTGCGGTCCCGCCGTAGTGGAGATGCGCTCCTGCGGCGACGGCGCTCGCCACCCGCCGCACCACTTCATCACGTGCCGCAATCGAGGACAGCGGCCCCATATCCGTGGCCGGGTCATCATAGGGGCCCACCACGATACTCTCGATTTCCGCGCGGGCCGCCGCAAGAAATTCATCAAAAACGTTATCCAGCACGATAATGCGTTTATTCGAGGTGCACACTTGCCCCGCGTTAAAGACGCGGGTGCGCACCGCCTCCCGGGCCACCGCCCCGATATCAGCGGCATCCAGGACCACCATGGCGTCATTACCGCCCAATTCCAAGAGGGAACGCTTGATGTACTTCCCGGCCAAACTCGCAACCGCGGAACCCGCCCGGTCCGAACCGGTGAGCGACACTCCTTTGACTCGCGGATCCGCCAGGACTCTCTCCGTATCCGCGATATCCAGGTAGATATTCTGGTAAACACCCGCGGGCAGGCCGGCCTCGCGCAACAGCGCTTCGAAGGCGGCCGAGGAGCGCGGGCAGATCTCCGCCTGTTTCATAAGAATCGTATTGCCGACCATGAGTTGAGGTAGCGCGAAGCGTGCGATCTGCGAATAGGGGAAATTCCACGGCATGATCCCCAGCAGAACGCCCAGCGGCTGATGGAGCACGTAGGTAGGGATGCCGTCGCCGGCATCCAGCGGGGTGGGTTCTAGGTAGCGCGGCGCATTATCCGCGAACCAGTGGGCATGATGACTGACCGTGGCGAGTTCCGCGGCGCCGTCGCGCAACGGTTTGCCCATTTCGCGCCCGATAATATCAGCGAGTTCAGCGGTGCGCTCCGTAACGAGTTCCCCGAAGCGGTGCAGGATCTCGCTACGGAGTTCCATCGGAGTATCCCGCCACGTGGTGAAAGCATCCCAGGCAGCACCGATCACACCGGGGATAGCAGCTGCCGGTAGGGAGGCGAAGCGTTCTTCCACCTCGCCGGTATTGGGATTATGCACACGGTAGTTACTCATAACCCTAGCCTACTGTGCCACATCCCACTCCGCGCGAAAACCTGGCTATGATGGGGACATTAGTCCTAAACGAAGAAAGGAGTGGTGAACGTGGGAGACTTCTTTACCGGGGAAAGCACCCCGGGAATGATTGATTGGGCTTCGATGCCCACCTACAACACCATTATGGCCATCGCGGCCGGGGTGGGCCTCATCTTGGTTGGCAGACTGCTGGCGCAGCTGCGGCGCGCTGTCCCGGCAGCAGCCACAGAGGATGCAGATAGGGCCGTCAGTTTGGACGGTTATACCCTGGGGTTTTTCATCACCGGCCTTATTCAGACCTTGACCGGTTTGCACATGTCGCTCACCTGGCCGCTGGCCGCCGGGGGCTTCCCCTTTGACAATATTATCTTTGGAGAAACCTGCCTCGGCTTCGGGGCGCTCTTGCTGGCGGCGAGTTTCATCCTGTGGAAGCGCGGGGAACGTATCCTCACCTCCGCCACTCCCTTCCACACGTTCGCCCGGATTGCCCGGCCCGTCTCCATTTTCGCGCTGGCAATGGGCCTGGCTCTCCTGGCCATTATGTGCGCCGGGATGGTCTACCAGTTCTTTGCGGCGCCTCCGCAGGAGCCGATTTCCGGTTCCTTTGCGGCCTACCCTTGGCTGGAGTCCATTGCCCTCTCCGCGGTCTTTGGTTTGGCCGGTGTGGGCGCGATTCTCTTCTTCGGCGCGGTGCGGCTGGATGCCCGCGGGCAGGTGCGCGAGGGCGTGGTACGTGCCGCCTACTGGTGCCTGGTTATCAGCGGGGTGATCTTCATGCTCTTCGGTGCGATGAACTTCTATACCCATATCGGGCTGGTGGTCAACACCATGTAGTGCCGCCATGCTGCTGCGTGGGTGCAGCTGCGTCGTCGTACCTTCATTGTTGTGAACGACGACGCAGCATCGTCCCACCAGCGCACCACCCAGGCACGCACACACAAGGGCCGCATCCCTTTCGGGACGCGGCCCTTGGCGTCATCCGTAGCGTTTAGAAAGCCGGAGTGTTGAGCCCCAAGCGCCGGAAATGCTCCCGCGCTTCTTCCACAGCTTGCGGTGACGGCGGTACGACGTCTTCCAGTTGGTAGTCGTAGCCAAGTGAATGCCACTTGTCTCGACCCATCTGGTGGAACGGTAGAACTTCAACGCGGCTAACCGCGTTCTTCCACCGTGCAACGATCTTCGCAACGTTCTCCACGTTCTCCGGATCGTCTGTCAGCCCGGGCACAAGTACGAAACGTACCCAGATTTCTTTGCCCGCGGCAGCCAATCGATCACCAAAATCAATGGTCGGTTGCAGTTCACGGCCGGTCGTGCGCTTATACACCTCTTCGGATCCGGATTTAACGTCGAGTAACACCATGTCGATGTAGTTCATCATTTCGTCATCGACGTTACGCCCAAGATATCCGGAAGTATCGATACACGTATGGATTCCCATTTCTTTGGCACCGCGGAGCACGGTCTTGAGGAAGGCGGGTTGCATTAAGCATTCGCCACCCGAGATCGTGATCCCGCCACCCGTCGCCTTGAACATACGACGGTAGCGCTTCCAGCGCCGCAGTAATTCGTCGGAATCCACCGGCTGACCGTCCTTCATAATGAAGGTGTCAGGGTTATGGCAGTACAGACACCGCAGGGGGCACCCCGCCATGAAGACTGTCATTCGGGTCCCGGGCCCGTCCACCGCGGTCACAAGTTCCCACGAGTGGACGGAACCGAGGGTTCCCTCGCGCATCTTGCGAAGCCGTTCTTTACGTTCGATGTCATCGAGGATATCGATGCCTCCGAGACCGGCCCCCTGCAACCGACCGGTCGGCGCTTCGAAATCTTGAAGGCCGACCGGTGCTAGTCGCAACTCAGCAGACAATTGCTATGCCGAGTGATGGAAGGTACGCGAAAGAACGTCGAGCTGCTGTTCGCGGGTCAGCTTCACGAAGTTGACGGCGTAGCCGGAAACGCGAACGGTCAGGTTCGGGTACTTCTCGGGGTGATCAATCGCGTCCTCGAGGGTGGAACGATCCAGCACGTTGATATTAGCGTGGTACAGACCCTGCACCCCACCGTTATCTTCGCGAGCAGCCTTCATCGACTCGAGACGCTCTTCGTAGGTCTTAGCCATTTTTTACCTTCTTTTCTTTGTTGGGGGTTGAATCTTAGAGTTTTAGTCTTCTTCAGCCATGAAGCCGGCGTCCATAATTCCGACCAGGTTCTTGACCTGCTCGTCCTTATTGCGGCCGAGGCCAGCCGGCGTAATGGTATTCGTCAAGGAAATACCATCGAGGGCATCCTTGTAATCCAGCTTACCAACGGACATCATGGATGCCACCATGCCGTGGGTGTCCATGCCGTTCTCCGGGTTCGCACCCGGGGAGAACGGGGTACCAGCCTTGTGACCGGACGGGAAGGAACCCGTGGCCTTGCCGTACACCACGTTGGAGGTAATGGTCAGCACCGACTGCGTCGGGATGGCATCACGGTACATCGGGATCGCCTTGATCTTCGCCATGATGGTGTGGACCACGGTAGCCGCGATGTCATCAGCGCGGTCATCGTCGTTACCGTAAATCGGGAAGGTGCCTTCCGTCTTGTAATCAACAACGAGGCCGGTTTCATCACGAACCGGGTACACCTTCGCGTACTTGATCGCGGAAAGCGAGTCCGCCACGATGGACAGGCCGGCAATACCGCAACCCATGGTACGGATGATCTCCGAATCGTGCAGAGCCATCTCCACCGCTTCATAGGCGTAGCGATCATGGCAGTAGTGGATGATGTTGAGCGCTTCAACGTAGGTGCCAACCACCCAGTCAAGCATCTCTTCGTACTTCTGCCAGACTTCGTCGAAGTCGAGCGGGCCGTCCCCTTCGATCGGGGTGAACAGACCCGGCTCGGTCACCTGCTTGCCGGTCATTTCATCGCGACCGCCGTTGATGGCGTAGAGCAGAGCCTTGGCGGAGTTCACACGCGCGCCGAAGAACTGCATCTGCTTGCCCACCCGCATCGGGGAAACGCAGCACGCGATGGCGGCGTCGTCGCCCCACTGGTTACGAATCTGTTCGTCAGATTCGTACTGGATGGAGGAAGTTTCGATGGAAATAGCCGCGCAGAATTCCTTGTAGCCTTCCGGAAGTGCCGGATCCCAGAAAATGGTGATATTCGGTTCCGGAGCCGGACCCAGGTTACGCAGGGTCTGGAGCAGGCGGAAGGAGGTCTTGGTGACGAGGGTACGCCCGTCGTCACCGAAACCGGCATCCGACCAGGTGGCCCAGTAAGGATCACCGGAGAAGATCTGATCGTAATCGATGGTGCGCAGGAAGCGGACGATACGCAGCTTCATGACGAGGTTGTCAATCATTTCCTGCGCGTCAGATTCCGTAATGGTTCCAGCGGCCAGATCGCGCTCGAAGTAAATATCCAGGAAGGCGGACAGACGGCCGATGGACATGGCCGCGCCATCCTGGCTCTTCACGGAAGCGAGGTAGCCGAAGTACAGCCACTGCACGGCTTCACGCGAGTTCTTCGCCGGGCCGGAGATATCGAAGCCGTAGATTTCACCGAGGGTCTTGAGCTTCTTCAGAGCCTTGATCTGCTCTGCGTGTTCCTCACGGAAACGAGCCCAGTGCTCGGAGAAGGGCTGATCGGCCACCGAATCCTTCATGGCCTGCTTCTCTTCGATGAGCTTATCCACACCGTAGAGGGCCACGCGGCGGTAGTCACCAATAATGCGGCCACGGCCGTAAGCATCCGGAAGACCGGTAATAATGTGCGAGGAACGAGCCGCGCGAATACGCGGGGTGTAAATATCGAAGACCGCGTCGTTGTGGGTCTTGCGGTAGCGGGTGAAGATCTTCTTGATCTCCGGGTTGACTTCCTTGCCCGCTTCCTTGATAGCGGTTTCCACCATGCGCCAGCCGCCATTGGGCATCATCGCGCGCTTGAGCGGAACATCCGTCTGCAGGCCGACGACGACGTCGTCATCTTCGGAAATGTAGCCGGCGGGGAAAGCGTCAATGTCGGCCGGGGTGTCGGTGTCGACGTCGTACACGCGACGACGACGCTCCTCGGAGAGGTAATTTTCCTCAAGAGATTCCCACAGCCGGGTGGTCTTCTCCGTCGGGCCGGCCAGGAACGAAGCATCCCCTTCGTAGGGGGTGTAGTTCTTCTGGATGAAGTCACGAACGTCAATGGCTTCATTCCAGGTGCCGGACGTGAAACCCGCCCAGGCTTCCTCTGTTGGGGTATCGGTAGCAGTGCGCTCCATGTGCGTCTAACTCTCCTTGTGTCGTGTCAGTACCCGTTATTATCCAAGCATAAAGCAACTCGCAACGGAACAGATATTCCGTGAAAAATTGCCGCACGCTTGCGTCCGCACCGCATTCACACCTTCGCGTGAATCGCTACGGCACCGAGGTAACAAGTCCTGATTCTTTTACCTGTTGTCCGTATCAATCGGTCAGGCACAAGCGACTCTCGATTTATATTGTCCGGCACGGGCGGCGGGCGTGTATCACTCGCTGTCCGCGCCTACGTTTATCCTAACGCGCTTCTGCGCAAAAACATTCCCTGACACGTGAGATGAGCGGCGCATAATCCCGCGGCGCCCCCGGCGGGCGCGCCGATACGCGACTTCACGTCACCATCCGTCTCACATGTGTGAGGAATCACTTTTTTCGATGAGTGTTACTCCCATTCGATCGTTGCCGGCGGCTTGGAGGTTACGTCCAGAACCACGCGATTCACTTCCGCAACCGAGTTGGTGATGCGGTTGGAAATATGGGCGAGCACATCATAGGGAACGCGTGCCCAATCGGCCGTCATCGCATCTTCGGAAGATACCGGGCGCAGCACGATGGGATGCCCGTAGGTGCGGTGATCACCCTGCACGCCCACCGAATGAACCTCCGCCAGCAGTACCACCGGGCACTGCCAAATCTCAGCGTCCAGCCCGGCCGCGGTGAGTTCTTCGCGAGCGATAGCATCCGCTTCACGCAGGATGCGCAGGTTATCTTCGGTGACTTCACCAATTACGCGAATCGCCAGGCCCGGCCCCGGGAACGGCTGGCGGGCCACGATTTTCTCCGGCACGCCCAGTTCACGCCCGATGGCGCGCACCTCATCTTTAAAGAGGCTGCGCAAAGGCTCGATAAGCTCGAAATTCATATCCTCGGGCAGGCCGCCCACATTGTGGTGGCTCTTAATATTGGAAGCACCTTCTCCCCCGCCCGATTCCACCACGTCGGGGTACAGGGTTCCCTGTACGAGGAATTTCACATCCTCCCCGCCCCCGAGCTTATCTACCAGCTGGCGCTGCGCGCTTTCGAAGGAGCGAATAAACTCCCGCCCGATGATCTTGCGCTTCGTTTCCGGATCGCGCACACCCGCCAGCGCGGACAGGAACCGCTGCGATTCATCGACGGTGAAGATACGGATGCCGGTACTTTCCGCGTAATCGCGTTCCACCTGCTCGCGTTCACCGGCGCGCAACAGCCCGTGGTCAATGAAGAAGCAGGTGAGCTGGTCGCCAATAGCTTTGTGCACAAGCGCGGCGGCAACCGAGGAGTCCACCCCGCCGGAGAGCGCGCAGATAACCTGCGCGGAACCCACCCGCTCGCGAATCTGGGCCACTTGCTCGTCAATAATGGAGGAAGGAGTCCAGTTCGGGCTAATCCCCGCGCCTTCGTAGAGGAAGTTTTCCAGTGCGGCCTGACCGCGCTGGGAATGGAGCACCTCCGGATGCCATTGCACGCCAAAGAGCCGGCGCTTGCGGTCTTCAAATGCGGCCACCGGAGTTTCATCGGTGGCGGCGGTAACGGTGAAGCCTTCCGGGGCTTCGCTCACGGCGTCCCCGTGGCTCATCCACACAATTTGCTTATTTTCCAGACCTGCGAAGAGGCAGGAATCGCCGGCGGTGCGGGCTTCGGTACGCCCGTATTCGCGAGTGCCGGTGCGTCCCACGCGCCCGCCTAGTGCCTGGGCCATCGCCTGGAACCCGTAGCAGATCCCGAGGATGGGCACCCCGGCCTCAAAAATATCCTTATCGATTGCGGGCGCACCCTCCGCGTACACGGATGCCGGGCCGCCGGAAAGAATAATGGCCGCGGGGTTTTTCGCCAGCATATCCGCGGCGGACATGGTATGCGGAACAATTTCTGAATAAACGTGTGCTTCACGAACGCGCCGCGCAATGAGCTGAGCGTACTGCGCACCAAAATCGACAACAAGAACCGGGGAATTATCGCTGGTATTCACGCTGTTCATTCTAATGATTAAAACGCGCCGGCGCCTACTGGGAGCCAGGCCGCACCCGGTGCGGGTCTAGGACCTTCGTCACCGCGGAAGAACGACGGCGCACATCCGAGCGCACGGGACTGAGCTGGGCATGCACATCTGCCCGCAAGATGTGAGATTATTTGAAGGGATATCCCAGCGTGGATACGCCTATTTTTTCAAGGGTCCGCAGGGGCCGGAAGGATAAGAAAGTGACCTACAGCGTATATTTCACCGCGGTAGAAGGCAATGCGGGCACCCAGGCGGTTGCCAGCGCCTACGTTGATGTACTCACCTCCACTTACAAGAACGTCGGGGTGTTCCGGGCGTTCACCAACGGAAATATCGAAAATGACTCCGCCTTCCTTCAGCTGCTCGACCAGGTTGGCCGGGGCGAGGATCGCGATATCGCCTGGGGTTCGAGCCGGCAGGCCTACGTGGCTGACGAAGAAGAAGCCATGACCCAGCTGGTGAATCGCTACACCGATTACGTCCAGAACTTCGATGCGGTGCTCATCCTCGGCATTCTGGATGGGGACCCCATTAATCCCGGGATGCTTTCGCGTACCGGCCGCACCATCGCCAACCTGGGAACCACCGGCATCGTTGCCGTCTCGGCAGCCCAGCGCAATGCCGCGCAGGTGGAGGTTGTTGCCCAGCTTTCCGCGAAGGAAATCGCGGATCGCTACGGAACCCTGAGCGCCCTCATTGTTGTGGACGCTGATGACACCGTGCCCACTACCATGCGTGACCTGGGCATTCCTACTATTTATCTCCCCGACGGCGAGGCGCGTTCCTTCAGCGAAGCGGACCGGGCCACCCTCGTTGCCGCGATGGAAGAGGAATCCTCGGTTATTACCCCGCTGTCCTTCCAGGCATCTCTAGCGGCCCGGGCCCGCAAGGCAAAGAAGCGCATTGTTATGCCGGAAGCCGAAGATGACCGCATTTTGCTAGCCACCGCCCAGATCCTGGCTCGCGATATCGCAGATATTACGCTGGTCGGGGAAAAGGATGAGGTTCTTGCCCGGGCAGCTGAGCTCGGGGTGGATGTGTCCGGCGCGGAGATTATTTCCCTGGATGACCCGGAGCGGGTGCGCCGCTACGCGGAAAAGTTCGCCGAACTGCGCGCCAAGAAGGGCGTGACCTACGAGCAGGCCGTGGAGAAGATGAAGGATCCTTCCTACTACGGCACCATGATGGTCTACATGGGGGACGCCGATGGCATGGTTTCGGGCGCGAACCACACCACCGCGAATACCATTGTTCCTTCCTTCCAGACCATCAAGATGAAGCCCGGCACAAAGACTGTCTCCGGTGCTTTCCTCATGCTCATGGATGATCGCGTCTACGTGTACGCCGATTGCGCGGTCAACACCAATCCCACCCCGGAAGAGCTGGCCGGCATCGCCATTGATTCGGCCCGCACCGCCCAGCAATTCGGCATTGAGCCGCGCGTGGCCATGCTCTCCTACTCCTCGGGTACCTCCGGGAAGGGACCGGATGTGGATGCGGTGCGCGAAGCCACGGAACTCGCGAAGAGCCTCGCCCCCGAGGGCGTTCTTATTGACGGCCCGCTCCAGTACGACGCTTCGGTGGATGCCGCGGCCGCGAAGAAGAAGCTGCCTGATTCGCCGGTAGCCGGCCGCGCCACGGTATTCGTGTTCCCGAATCTGAATGCCGGCAATATCGGCTACAAGGCCGTGCAGCGTTCTTCGGGTGCGGTGGCCGTGGGCCCGGTGCTCCAGGGCCTCAATAAGCCGGTCAACGATCTTTCCCGCGGCGCGCTCGTGGAGGATATCGTCAATACCGTGGCGATTACCGCGATCCAGGCGCAGGAATAAGCTGCACCCGGCATTACACTGAAGTTATAGGGGTGGGCGTCCACCCGGTCACAGACACAAGGAGATCATTTTGTCCGTTCTCGTAATTAATTCCGGCTCCTCCTCGATCAAGTACAAGGTCGTGGACCCCGAATCGGGTGAGGAACTCGCCTCTGGCCTCGTGGAGCAGATCGGCCTGCCCTCCGGCCACGTCAAGCACGAACACGGCGAGGACGTGCGCGAATGGGAAGGCCCCATTCCCAATCACGAAGTCGGCATGGAGAAGGTGCTCGAGTTCTTCGACGCCGCCGGCCCGTCCCTGCATGACGGCTCCATCCGCGCCGTCGGGCACCGCGTGGTTCAGGGCGGTAAGTACTTCGATGGCCCGGCCCTCATTACCGATGAGGTGCGCCAGAAGATCGAAGATCTCCAGCCGCTCGGCCCGCTGCACAACCCGCCGGCCTTGGAGGGCATCAAGGTGGCGCAGCGCCTGCTCCCCAACGTCCCGCACGTGGCGGTTTTCGATACTGCCTTCTTCCAGAGCCTGCCGGAAGAGGCCGCTCGTTACGGCCTCAACCGCGAGATTGCCGATAAGTATGAGATCCGCCGCTACGGCGCGCACGGTACCTCGCACCAGTATGTTTCCGGTGAGGTAGCAAAGATCCTCGGTCGCGATGATCTCAAGCAGATCGTGCTTCATATCGGTAACGGCGCCTCGGTTTCCGCGGTGGATTCGGGCCGCGCGGTGGAAACTTCGATGGGCCTGACCCCGCTGGAGGGCCTCGTTATGGGTGGGCGCACCGGTGATATCGATCCGGCCGCCGTCTTCCACCTGGCTCGCGAAGCGAAGATGTCCATCGATGAAATCGATAAGCTCTTCAACCGCCAGTCCGGTATGGCCGGCCTGACCGGTTCCTCCGATCTGCGTGACGTGCATGCCATGGTGGAAAAGGGAGATAAGAACGCGAAGGAAGCGGTGGATATTTACGTTCATCGTATCGTCAAGTACATCGGCTCCTACACCGCGATTCTTGGCGGCCTGGATGCCCTGACCTTCACCGCCGGTGTGGGTGAGAATGACGATATTATCCGCAAGGAAGTTCTTGATCGCCTGGCTCCCTTCGGTGTCAAGTACGATGCCGAAAAGAACTCCACGCGCTCGAAGAACGCGCGTGAGATCTCCACGGAGGATTCCACGGTGCATGTGCTCGTGGTTCCCACCAATGAGGAGCTGGCCATCGCTCAGCAGGCCATGACGCTCGTCTAGGCACGCGCCCGTTACTTTCGGGTATGACGACGCAGCGGGGGGGAGTAACCGATCCGGTTACTCCCCCCCCCGCTTATTAGGCTCTGTGCTTATCAAGCAATGATTGCTACCCAAGGCTGCCCCCATACCCGAGGGGGCGAGGCTGCTCTCCGCTACCGTTTTCCTGGCAGCTACCGGCTTTCGGAGGCCGGGACCGCTCCCATGCCGAGGGCTTGGAGTGCAATGGCGCGATTATGACGCACCACGGCCCGCACCTGGCTCTCCTCCCACTCCCGCATGCCTTGCTGGAGTGCTGCCCGGGCATCCGGTGTGCATGCCACCCCGAACTCGTCAATAACAAAAAGGAGGATTTCTTCCAAGCAGGGCCGGAATCTGCGCCCACCTACCGGGAAATGAACATCGGCAATACGGGGAGTGCGAGCCTCATTCTTGATGCGCCGGCGCGAGCGCCGGGAATTCTTACCGCCCAGGAGTAAAGCATGTGTCCATTCATCACGATGGGAATGTACCTGGACATGCGCGCAGGGAATATTCGAGCGTGGCGAGCGAATATAATCCCAACGCACCAAAGGCTCACTACTTTTTGCTCCCCGGATGACCGAGAACGTTGATTCCTCAACGGTAAGAAGACCGGTCTCCGGATTGAGAAAAACCGCGTAATCGAAGCGGACAATGAGAAAACTACCAGCGTAAATACTTCCCGACAATATCATTGTCGGAGGCTCTTCTTGCATAAGTGTTTGCTTCACGACAGAAAACTCGGGGTCGAGAAGCTCCCCAATCGACTGTAAGTGCGCCGCAAATTCATCGGCACGCTTATTTAAGTATTCGTTCACCACGGCACACTTCCTCGAAGTAATCTAGGCCCTTCATCTCGAAGTAGGCGTCAGATTCTTCCGGTCCGAGCTGGTAGTTATCAGCGCGCCGATCGAATTCTTCTCGAGTCATTCTCACTTCACGCAAGATCTCTTCCTTGCGCTTGAGAACATCTTCAAGCGAGTTGTAAACACGGTCCGGGAAAGACAAACGGTACGGATGTGTAGTCATGATGTGCCGCTCCTTCAGTCACAGAGTTCCAGGTCGGTACCTTCCTTCTCCGTCATTCTCGCATGACGTGGAGGCACCGCATAGACCTATTCGGCGCTCTGTGGACAAAGGTGGCGTTAGGAGATTCTGTGGACAACTTCTAGCCCGCAACCACCTATTTCCGGAACCTGGGTAACGCTCAGTTTTTTGGCAGCTACCGGCTTTCGGGGGCCGGGGCCGCTACCCGCTTGCGGATGAGGGTAATAAGCTCGGGAAGCACCGTGTAGAGATCCCCAACGATTCCGTAATCACAGAATTCGAACATTTCCGCTTCGGGATCATTATTGATCACCACGATCACGCCGGAATCCGTGACTCCCGCGGTATGGTGAGGCTGGCCGGAAATACCGATGGCGATATACAAATCCGGGGCGATAACCGTGCCCGAAAGCCCAACGTAGGAATCACGCGGAAGCCACGCATCCCCTTCGGCCAGCGGGCGGGTTGCTCCTTCCGCGGCATCCAGAACCTCGGCAAGCTCATGGAAGAGCCGCAGGTCCTCCTTGGCGGCGAAACCGCGACCGGCACCTACCACCCGGGTGGCGGTGGCCAAGCGCCGCTCGGACACATCTTCCGCTTCGGCTACCGTGATCCGCGCCGGCGCTATCGCGCCGGCCGGGGCCGCTACCTCCGCTACCGGAGCATCACCTGCGCGAAGCGCATTTCCATATCCCGCGGCAGCGCCGGAGCAGGCTCCCGTACCGGGCAGAGATCCGATAACGCCCACGAAGGTCACTCCCGCGCGCGCGTAAGTTTCTAGGGAGATCGCACCGAAACGCCCGCTGACCACGTGCGCGGCGCTGACTTCCCGCACATCGGTGAGGATGGGCCAGCCGCGCCGGCCGGCGATCTCCCCGCCCAGCGCGCGTTCGCTCGGCTCGTTAGGAACCAGCACAATATCCCCGGGTTGGGCATCCACGAGCTCGGTAAGCGCCGCGCTCAGGGCCTCCGGCGGCACATCGCTGGCGTGCGTGATGACCTGCACGCTGGTCGCATCCGGGAAGGCGGGCAGCTGCGCACTTTCCGAAGCCATGTCACCTTCGGGGACAAGAGCGAGCACATGAACTGCATCGTAGCGGCGCAGGGCCGGAAGGAAAGGCGAAATAGCAGCGCCGGCCGTGATCACCCATACCGCGTGCTCCGGGGCCGCGCCGGTAGCCGCCGATGCCTCTGCCGCGGGAGTGCCGGCGGCCTGAAGGGCGGCGTCGTCGCCAGAAATACCGGTGGAACCAGCGGTGGGGAGCAGGCCGCGCCGATCTAGAATTCCCACAAGTTCGCTCACGGCGCCGGGACCGTCAAGGATTTGGTGAAGCCGAGGTTGGACGGGCGGAACCGCACGCGCGATGGGGTCAAGAGTACGCCCTTCCATATCGCCAAGGTCGGCGGCGGTGAGAAGCTGCGCGGGTTTCTTGGCGGCGTCGAGGATATCCTTCATGGCCGGGACTTTGACAGCCGCGGCATCGGAGGTCACCGCGATGACCACCGGGCCGGTCACGCGCACCTCGCGGCGCTGCCCGCCGGTGTGCTGGGTGAGGAGAAGATCCTCTCCCGCCGTGGTGATGGCTGAAACATCCTGGAAAGACGGCCAGCCCAGCGCCCCGGCAATAACGCCGGAAACCATCTTCGAGCCTTCGTCGGTGGAACCCGGACCGGTGATGAGTGCGGTGATGGTGCCGTCGCGCTGGACCACCCGCGCCAGGGCCTCCCCCACCGCGGTGGAATTCCAGCTGGTGGTGGCATCATCACTCACCACGAGGAGGCGATCCGGACCTTTGGAGAGCGCGTTCTTGCGCAGCGCCGGAGTGCCGATGGAGTCGGGGCCCAGGGTGATACCCACAACCTCGGTGCCCAGGGCGTCGCCGAGTTCCCGCGCTGCCCGCATGGCAACGGCGTCGTCGTCGCTAATGGAGAGGCGCGCGCCGCTCCAATCCACCACACCGGAATCCAAAACGTGCGCTGAACGTGGATCACCGGCAATTTTGTAGGCAACCGCAATGGTCATAAGTGTCCCCTGACGTAGTCGTTAGGCTTGCACATTATCTTAGCTCTCCCGCGGCGCGGTGGGCTCCGTCTCCTCATCCGGCAGCCGCGATCCGAGGGCTTCGGAAAGTACCTGCGGGGCCGCGGCGCTGCGAGCGGCGAAGAAGATCGCCACAATAATCATCGCTAGACCGGTCCAGAGGTTGAGGTTGATGCCCGCGGCTTTGGCCAGATCTTCCTCGGTCACGAAGAAGAGCCCGTAGCCGGCCAGCATGATGCCGAAAACCCCGAACATGATGGCGATCCAGGTGCGCAGGTCAAAAAGCGAGAGCCGCCCGAGGCGCGCCTCGGGTAGTTGCGCCTCCGCCGCCGCGCCCGCATGGCTCGCGTTTTCTCTGCCCGCATGGCTCGCGTTTGCCGCACCCACGTGGCTCGAGTCCGCCCCGCCCGCGCGCGCGGCGCTCCGCCGCGCTGCGTCGTCGTTCATATCGTCGCGTCCCTTCATTTACAGCACCACATTGAGCACCGCGCACACCGTCAGCACCGCGATACCCAGCGGAAGCGGCTCTTCCCACCAGTGCAGTTTTTCGCCGGTGAGGGCACGTTCGCGGGCTTCGGCCACCCGGGCTTCGTGCAGTTTGGGGGCCGGGCGCGCGCCCTTAATATCCATCTTGACACGGCCCCACACCAGCCCGTCGAGTTCCTCAATCGGCTTGGGGCGCGTCATTTTCGTGACGAGCACCGAAACGATGAAATCAGCGATAAAAGCAATACCGGAAGCCGTAAAGGAGGCCGCCTGGGAGGAATTGAAGTCCAGCAGCCCGTTTGCGTAACCAAGCTGGATAAACCCGGCCCCGGCCGCGCCCGCCACCAGGCCCCACAGCCCGGCCTGCGGGCTCATACGCGCCCAGAACATTCCCATAATGAACGTGGCGAACAGCGGAGCGTTGAAAATGGACTGCAGCATCTGGGTGTAGTCCTGAATATTGGAGAATTCCGCGGCAATAAACGCCGCCCCGACGGCGATGAGCACCCCGATGATCGTCAGGCGCCGCCCGATTTTAATGTAGTAGGTATCGCGCCGGCCCGGGCGCACGTAAGTTTCCCAAATATCGTAGGTAACCACAGTATTGAAAGACGAAACATTCGCCGCCATCCCGGCCATAAAGGCCGCAATGAGCCCGGCGAGGGCCATGCCCAGCAGCCCGTGCGGGAGTACCTCCCCCATAAGGGCCGGGAAAGCTTCATTATGGGTGATCTCTCCGGTGTGCAGCTGCGGGATGAGGACCGCGGCAATAAGCCCGGGCACGATAATAATAAGCGGCAAAAACATTTTCGGGATCGCCGCGAGAATCGGGGTCAGCCGTGCCGAACGCATATCTTTGGCGGAAAGCGCCCGCTGCACCTCGGTGAAATTCGTGGTCCAGTACCCGAAGGAATTGACAAAGCCCATCCCCAGCAGCAGCGCGATCCAATTCCCGTACGGGTTCGTGGTGTTACCGAGCCCGGTTCCACCCCACACATCCAGGCCGTTCGGGCCGAGTACCTGGGTCTCATTGAGTGCGGCGATCAGACCACCCGGCCCGCCCACCCGCGCCAGCCCGGCGATGGTGAGCGGGGTGAGCACCGCAACGATGAGCAGGAATTGCAAAACCTCGTTGTACATGGTGGCGGTGAGCCCGCCCATCACCGTATACACGAGCACCACACCGGCCGCGATAATAATCGAGGCCCATAGCGGCACCCCGATGAGCACATTAATGAGAAGCGCGAGGGCGAAGAGGTTAATCCCGGCCACCAGGATGGTAGCCACTGAGAAAATCACCGATTGGTAGAGGTGGGTGGGCCGGTCGAAACGCAAACGCAGATATTCGGGAACCGAACGCACCCGCGAGCCGTAGTAAAAGGGCATCATGATGAGCCCGAGGAAAACCATGGCCGGCACCGCGCCGATCCAGTAGTAGTGCACCGTCGGTAGCCCGTATTGGGAACCGGAAGCCGCCATCCCGATGAGTTCCACCGCCCCGATATTCGCGGAGAGGAAAGCCAGCGCGCAGATCCACGCGGGCAAGGAGCGCCCCGAGAGGAAAAAATCTTCCGAAGTATTCACCTTGCGCCGGGTAACCACGCCGATGACGAGGACCAGCACCAGGTAGAGCACCACGAAGCTGTAGTCGAAAGCGCTCGCGTCGAGCCGCAAATCCATGCTTTAGCCCTCAATTTCGGCCAGGGAAACCACCCGGTGCTCGCGTTGCGATAACCGTACAGCTTCCGCGATGCGTAGGGAGGCGACGGCGTCGTCGACCGTGGCGGGAATCTCCCCGCTACCCGCAACTACCTCCAAGAACGCCTCAATTTCACGTTCGTAACACGCGGCGAAGCGGGCGATGAAATCCACCCAGGCGGGCTCTTGCGGATAGGAAACCCCATCCTCAAGGGAACGCACGGGCAGTTTGCTATCGAAACCAACCGCGAGGGTTTCCTTGGTTCCGTGCAGTTCCATGCGCACGTCGTAACCGTGGCCGTTGAAACGCGAGGATTGCGCGGTGGCCAGCACATCGCCTTCCAGGCGCAGTACCGCTGCTGTTTCGCATACATCTGCGAAATCGCGGAAATCAGGCAGGCCCAGGTCGGTGCCGAAAGCCATTACTTCGATGACTTCCCGCCCGGTTACCCAGCGCAGCATATCGAAATCGTGGATGAGGCAATCGATGTAGATGCCACCCGAAGCCGCCAAGAATTCACGCGCGGCCGGGGCCTGGTCCATGGTTCCCATGCTCAGGCGCCGCAGCTGACCCAGGCTTTCCTCGCGCACCGCCGCGCGGGCCCGGGTGTAGGCGGTGTCGAAGCGCCGCTGGAAACCAACCTGGATGCGGGCCCCGCGCTCGCGGGCCGCCGCGCGCACCTGCAGGGTCGAGGCCAGCGACGTGGATACCGGCTTCTCGGTAAACATGGGGATCCCCAGGTCCATGCCGCGCAGTAACTGCTCGGCGTGCACATCCGTGGGGCTGGTGAGGACAAGGGCGTCCAGGGTGGGATCAGCGAGGGTGGCGTCCACGCTTGCTTCACTGATACGGGCACGAGTTGCAGCCTCACCCTGGAGTTCTGCGACGACGGCGGCACTGCGCTCCGGCTTCGGTTCGGCAATAACAAGTTCATCAACACGGTGGGCGAGAATGCGCGCGTGCATAAGCCCGGCGCGACCCGCTCCCAGTAAACCAATTTTCAACAGGGATTCCTTCCAAACGTGACATTAGCCTAAAGCAATTTCAACCCCGCCGAAGAGACCCGCGTCACACACCCGCAAACTTGCATCTTCCCTAGTTCTGTGGTTCATTAGTTATGTAACTAACCAAGAAGGGAGGATGCGATGGAGTTCAGTTCAGCGGTGCCTATCTATGTGCAACTCGCCGAAGATCTGCGTCGTCGTATTCTTTCCGGCGAATTAGGGCCCGGAGAAAAGGTCATGTCTACCACCGAATACGCCACTACCTACCGCATTAATCCCGCCACCGCGAACAAAGCTTTTTCCCTCCTCGTAGAGGAAGGAATCCTGGAAAAACGCCGCGGCATCGGCATGTTCGTCACCGCGAGCGCCCAGGCGGCCTTACGCGAACGCGGGCGCGCCACCTACCTGAGTGACACCCTCGCCCCGGCCCTGGCCGCGGGCCGGGTGCTGGGCCTGAGCCCGGCGGAAATTTCCGCACTCGTCTCGACCTATTGGGAGGAGAACCAATGATTAGTATCGAGAACCTGAATTTCAGCTACCGGCGCGGCAGCCGCGCCCTCGATGACCTCAGCGTGGAGATCGGTCATAACACCATCACCGGCCTCTTTGGCCGCAACGGCTCAGGCAAGTCCACGCTCGGGATGCTCATCGCCGGGCTCCTCCCGATATGGCGCAGCCACGGGCGCGCCACAGGGAAAATCTTTATTGACGGGCATCCGGTGGATGAGAACCCGGAAGTCATGCCCGGGGTCGCCTATATTCCCGCGCGGGTGGAGGCTCTTTCCGGCTCGCCGCTCACCCTGACCATGGATCTGTGGCGCATGGCCCGCCCCACCTGGGATGAGGATTTCGCCCGGGAGCTTTTCGAGCTTTTTGAACTGAATCCTTCCCGGACTGTCGATGGGTTATCGGTAGGCCAGCGCTCCCTTTTCTCCGCGATTTTGGGGCTGGCAGCGCGCTGCCCCATTACCGTATTCGATGAGGTCCACCTGGGGATGGACGCGGTGATGCGCGAACTGTTCTACCGGGTACTGCTCAGTGATTTCGCTGAACATCCGCGCACAATCATCCTCTCCTCCCACCTGCTTGAGGAAGTGGAAAATCTTGTCGATAGCGTGGTTTTCCTCCACCGCGGCAAGCTCCTGGAAGCCGGTGACGCCGATGAGGTTCGCGCGCGCCATTCCACGGATAGCCTCGCCTCCCTCACCGATGTGCTCGTAACGACGACGCTCTCCCCCGCCCAACGCGAACGCCTGGCACGCCCGCTGGCAGGCCACGCGCCCCGGCCCGGTACCCCGCCGGCCGGCACGGTGGCTGCCACCGGGGAACCCACCCGCACCCAGATTGGAGTCGATCATGATTAAGCTGTATCACCGCGTCAATTCCGCCATTGATCTGACCGCTCGGCGCGTTATCGGATACCGCGGCCTTTTCTCCTATTTCTACCGGACTCTGTGGCTGATCACGGGGTGCACCCTGATTTTCATTACTGCACTAGCCCTGGCCACAAGTAACCTCCCGCATATGCCTATCGAAGGTGTCGATCACGATTTCCTCAACTGGATTATGCTGACGTGGATCTGCTTGGCTTGCGGAATGGCCATGGTAGCAATGCTCTCCACGATTTCCATGCGTGCTCATCTGCAAGCAGGTACCACGCGGCGGAAGTTCTTCACCACCCTGGCACGTGCGGCCGCGCGGATGAGTGCCGAATACTTGGCGATCACCGCCGTGCTCCTCCTCATCGCGTTCACCTTGATACGCAGCGGGAACGGTTCCCGGCTCCTCGATGGCGCCACCTTGATGAACGGGAACGCGACGGAATCCGGCAGCATCTGGTTCACGCTCATTCCCATGTGGCCCGGTGTTCTAGCATTGTTCTTCACCATTGTTCTTCTCACCACCTTCTTCCTACGCTGGTCGCTGAGCACACTAGGCCGGGCAGCCCTGGTGGTCATCGCCTTCTTTGCCGGGCTCTCCCTGGTGGGCTACCTCATCGGCATCACGGGCCTGGGCGGATTTATTCGCCGCCTCTGGCTGCCCCACTGGGAGAGTTTCAGCGCCTGGGCCGCGCGCACCGGCACGGACTTCGCACACTGGATTGAGCGGGTGGGCGATTCCGCCGGCATCTCCGAATTCCTCACCGCCAACAAGGCATTTATGGCGATGATCGCCTTCGTGCTGATCTTCGGCACCTGCGCCGTGATGAGCTGGGCGCTGGCGCGGCGCTCCACCGGGCGGCTGCATTTGGTGCGACTCTAGCTGGAAGGGCTGGAAGCGGGAACCCGCTGCGGGGCGCGCGGTGACGCGCGTCCCGCAGCGCCGTCGTCGTTCCTACCTAGGAGCAGCGGCAGGCCGCACCGTAGACTAAGCACATGATTATTGGCGTTCCCACAGAACTGAAGAATAACGAATACCGGGTCGCGCTCACCCCGGCCGGTGCGCGCGAACTCACCGCGGCCGGGCACACGGTGCTGGTCCAGGCCGGAGCCGGGGCGGCCTCCGGATGCGCCGACGCCGCCTACGCTACCGCCGGGGCACGGATCTGCGCCGCAGCAGCCGAGGTATGGGGCGCCGATGCAGTTCTCAAAGTCAAGGAACCCGAACCGGAAGAATACGGATACCTCCGTGAAGACCTGGTGCTTTTCACCTATCTGCACCTGGCCTCCCAGCCGAAACTGGCGCGCGCGCTCCTGGATGCCGGCACCACCGCCATCGCCTATGAGACCGTGCGCGAACGCGCCGCGCTGCCGCTGCTCGCCCCCATGAGCCGGGTGGCCGGCAAACTCGCCCCCATTGTGGGTTCGCATTACCTCCTCGACGCGCAGGGCGGGGCCGGAATTCTTATCGGCGGGGTGGCCGGGACCCGTAAGGGCAAGGTGACCGTTATCGGGGCGGGCATCGCCGGGGAATCCGCCGCGGTTATGGCCGCCGGGATGGGTGCGAATGTCACGATCCTGGATATTAATATTGAGCGTCTCGCCCAGCTGGAGATGCGCCACGCCGGAATGCTCACCACCCTGGCTTCCACCGCGCAAACCATTGAGGAGCAGGTGGCGGATGCCGATCTGGTTATCGGCACGGTGCTGGTGCCGGGCTCCTCCACCCCGAAACTGGTGACCTCCGCGATGGTGGAGCGGATGCGCCCGGGCAGCGTGCTCGTTGATATTGCCATTGACCAGGGCGGATGTTTTGAGGATTCCCATCCCACCACCCACGATGAGCCGACCTTCACGGTGGACGGCAAAATTTTCTATTGCGTGGCCAATATGCCCGGCGCGGTTCCGCGTACTTCCACAGAAGCTCTCACGACGGCGACACTCCCCTACGTGGTGCGCCTGGCGGGCCAGGGGTGGCGCGCGGCCACCAGCGCGGATCCCGGTTTCGCTAGCGGCGTGAATATCAGCGGTGGGAAAATCACCCACCGCGGGGTTTTTGATTCGCTGCGCGCACAGCTTGACCTGCCCGAATCTGAATTTGACGATTCCTGCGTGTCGCAGGCAATGGCAGACTAGACCCATGAGCGATTTTTCCTCGATCTACAGTCACGGTTTTGTGCGCGTGGCCGCCTGCTCCCCGGAAGTGGTGCTGGCCGATCCGCAGCGCAATGCCCAGGCCATTATTGCTGCGGCCCGGGAGGTGAGCGCGCGGGGAGCGGCACTGGCCGTATTCCCGGAACTGAGCCTCACCGGGTATTCCGCGGAGGATCTATTCCTCCAGGATGCGCTGCTGCGCGCCACCCTGGATGGCCTGGAAACCGTACGCGCGGCAAGCGTGGAATTCGATGCGGCCCTTATCGTGGGGGCGCCGCTGCACTGGCGCAACCGCCTCTACAACTGCGCGGTTGTGCTCCACCACGGGAATGTGCTCGGGGTAGTTCCCAAGTCCTATATCCCCAATTACCGGGAATTCTACGAGAAGCGGCATTTCGCTTCCGGGGCGGGACTGCGGAATGCGTCAATCGAGCTACCGGGTGTGCGCACGGATGCCGCCTGGAGCACCGGGCTTTCCGAGGAAGCGAAGGCCGAATTAGCGCAAACCGAGGAAGCCTGGGCCTATACGCTCGGGCGGGATACCGTTCCCTTCGGCCCGGATCTGATTTTCTCCGCCAGTGATATCCCGGGCTTCAGTTTCCACGTGGAAATCTGTGAGGACATGTGGGTGCCTATCCCGCCTTCGGCGCGCGCGGCCCTGGCCGGGGCGCAGGTGCTCGTTAATCTTTCGGGTTCCCCGGTCACGGTGGGGCGTGAAGATGACCGTGACCTCCTTATTCGGGGAGCCTCGGCACGCTGCGCAGCCGCCTACGTGTATGCGGCGAACGGGGAATGGGAATCCTCCACCGATCTAGCCTGGGATGGCCAAACCGTTATCTACGAGTGCGGGGAAAAAATCGCGGCCGGGCAGCGTTTCTCGGCTGGCCATAGCGCCACCCTGGGCGATATTGACCTGGATCGTATCCGCCAGGAACGCCAGCGCAACGGCTCCTTTAATGACAATGCGCTCACCCAAGGAACCGAACGCGATGCCTACACCGATCCCGGGGCGGATTCTTTCCGCACCATTAATTTCACGGCCGGTATCCCGGATATGAGCGCGGTTGCCCCGGCGCAGCAGCGCCTGCACCGCGAAGTGGTGCGTTTCCCCTTTATGGGAGGTAGCGAACGCAATCCGGATCGCGATTGTTTTGAGGCTTTTTCCATCCAGGTTTACGCACTTATCACCCGGCTGCGGGCCACCGGTTCCGCCAAGGTGATTATCGGGGTGTCCGGCGGGCTGGATTCCACCCATGCGCTGCTGGTGGCCTGCCGGGCCATGGATCTTATGGAGCGCCCCCGCACGGATATCCTCGCCTATACCCTGCCCGGTTTCGCTACCTCGCAGCACACCAAGAACAATGCCTATGCGCTGTGTGAGGCCGTGGGGGTGCCGCTGGAAGAAATCGATATTCGCCCGGCGGCCCGCCAGATGTTGGCCGATATGGGCCATCCTTTCGCGAATGGCGAGCCGGTCTATGACCTCACCTTCGAGAATGTACAAGCCGGGTTGCGCACCGATTACCTATTCCGGCTGGCCGGGTTCCACAGCGGCATCGTGCTGGGTACCGGGGATCTTTCGGAACTGGCCCTCGGGTGGTGCACCTTCGGGGTGGGTGACCATATGAGTCACTACAATGTCAATGCCGGGATGCCGAAAACCTTTATGCAGCACGTGCTGCGCTGGATGGCGCGCCAGGACTTCCTGGCCGGCGCGGCGGCGCAGGCCCTCACGGATATTCTCAATACGGAGATTTCCCCGGAGCTGGTTCCCGCGGATGCGGGCGGGGCGCTGCAATCCACCCAGGAGAAAATCGGCCCCTACGAACTCCAAGATTTCACCCTCTACTTCGCGCTGCGCTACGGTTTCCGGCCCTCGAAAATTGCTTTCCTGGCCCGGGAAGCCTGGGGCGATGCCTCCCGCGGTTTCTGGCCGGAAGGTATTGAGGGCGATGCCCGCCACACCTATAACCTGGCGGAGATCAAGACGTGGATGGAGCTGTTCTACCGCCGTTTCTTCTCCCAGCAATTCAAACGTTCCACTCTCCCGAACGGCCCGAAGATCCTTTCGGGTGGCTCGCTCTCCCCGCGCGGGGATTGGCGGATGCCGTCCGATGCCACCAGCCGGGTCTGGCTGGCCGATCTGGCTACTATCCCCACGGAGGACGCATGATTTCCCTGCAAGAAACCGTTACCGAGGATTTCCTGGCGGCCTGCCAGCGCCTCATCCCCCAGCTTTCCTCGAGTAGCGCGCCATTATCACGTAGCACCGCCGCGCAGTTGCTCGCCCAGCCCGGGGTCTACCAATTGGTGTACCGGGTGGAAGAAGGCGCCCCGATCCTCGGGATGCTCACCCTCGTGACTTTCCAGATCCCCACCGGAACGCGCGCCTGGATCGAGGACGTGGTGGTGGACGACGCCGCCCGCGGCCACGGCGCCGGCCAGCAACTCGTAGAAGCCGCCCTGGCGCACGCGGCCCGGCTCGGGGTGAAATCGGTGGATCTGACCTCCCGGCCCAGCCGCGAAGCTGCCAACCGGCTCTACCGGCGCTGCGGTTTCGAGGCGCGGGATACCAACGTATACCGCTATCACGCCCAGTAAATCGTGGTGCTCTGAGCGGTCCGGGCCTGGCTGCATACAGCTTGACGGGGCGCGTGCGCGCTTAACCCTGCGCGCCCGGCCCCGGCGCTAGTGGGCGCGCACCACCACTTGAGCGCGCTGGAACTCCTTGCAATCGGAGTAACCATTAGCGGCCATAGCGTGACGCAGCGCCCCCATAATATTGGTGTGCCCGCGGGCGCTTGAGGTGGGACCGGTGAGGATTTCTTCCAGGGTTCCCGCGGTGCCCACCCATACGCGTTCCCCGCGGGGTAGGCGAGGGTGGCGGGCTTCCGGTCCCCAGTGCCAGCCACGCCCGGGTGCTTCGCTGGCCCGCGCCAGAATAGTTCCGAGCATCACGCCGTCTGCTCCGCAAGCGAGGGCTTTAATGAGGTCCCCGGAGCTACCTACCGAGCCGTCCGCAATCACATGCACGTAGCGCCCGCCCGATTCGTCAAGGTAGTCACGGCGGGCGGCCGCGATATCGGCAATCGTCGTCGCCATCGGGGCAGCGATCCCCACGGTACGCAACGTCGCGGAAGCGGCCCCTCCCCCGTAACCGGCCAGCACCCCGGCCGCGCCGGTGCGCATGAGATGCAATGCGCTCTGGTAGGTGACGGCCCCGCCCACGAGCACCGGAATATCAAGATCGTAAATAAGACCGCGCAGGTTGAGCGGTTCACGGGTGGTAGATACATGCTCGGCACTCACCGTGGTCCCGCGGATGACCAGGAGATCCAGGCCGGCATCGGCGGCCGGCGGCACAATTTCTTTCGCGTGCCCCGGCGAGCAGGCCCCGGCCACGGTGATTCCGGCTGCCCGCAGCTGGGCGACCCGGTAACGCACCAGCCCGGTATCGATGGGGCGTTCCGCGTAGACCTGCTGGAGCCGCGCGGTGGCGTGTTCGGGAGCCAGCTGCGCAATTTCTTCGTACAGCGGGGTGGGGTTCTCATAACGGGTCCACAGACCTTCGAGGTCCGCCACGCCCAATCCTCCGGCGCGCCCCAGGCGGATCATCATATCCGGGGAGGCCACCGAATCCATGGGGGCACTGAGCACCGGGATATCGAGGTGGTAGGCGTCTAACTGCCAGGCGGTAGAGACTTCGCGAACGTCGCGGGTGCGCCGGGTGGGCACAATCGCGACGTCGTCCAGGGTATAGGTTATCCGCGCGCGTTTGCCGCGCCCAATCTCGATTTCGCTCACGCCCTCCACTTTACCGGCCCGCGCCCGCCGCGGCTCGGGCCGCACCTACCTGGTTTCAGCTCCGAGCACGCGCGCGAGGAAACGCGGGGCGAACGTCTTTTCGTAGGTGCCCACGAATTCCTCGACCTGCCCGTTGAGCCAGCGCTTGAAGGCGAGGATATTGGCATCATCCGCATCCTCCGAAAAGTCACCGGAAATCCCGAAAGTGTTGTAGGTATCCAGGCCCTCATCGCAGGCGTATTTGAACATGGCGCGCTCCACCGGGTAATCGCGCGCGTAGGCGGACAGTGTTTTATCCATCCCGCCCAGCAGCAAAATGAGTTCGGAACCGACCCGGAATCCGAGTGCGGCATTGAAGGGAATCTCCGCGTCGCCGCGCTCGGCCAGGGTTTCGCGCGCCATTTCTTCCTGACCGTCAAGCACCTCTAGGCGCTGGGCGGCCTGCTCAAGTTCCCGCTCGCGTGCTTTTGTTTCTTTGCGCCCGCGCAGCACCTCAATCCGCTCGTGCACCTCAGTGCGTTCGGCGGCAATTTGGTCGAGGTAGCGGCGCGGAGACACGTACGCCACCGCGAGCAGCGCGCGTTCGGGGCCCATATCCGCCATGAGATCGCGGTAGAAACGCACCGCGGAGGCCGAAAGCGCGGGCATTCCGTCCGTGCGGTCCCGGGTACTCGCGTAAAGCTGGGCGAAAACATCGAAGTCTTCCGGCCCGAGGAAACGGGTCTGCACCCCGTAGCGGTTTTCGTTATTGAAACGACGCCGCAGTCCCTTGGCAAGCGTGGCTTTGGCTTCCTCGAAGTTCATCCCGGAGATGGTTTTGGTGTAGATCCAACGCAATTGAATATCGGAGCGCTCCCCGAATTCGTAAGGGAGGTGGCGCCAGCCATCGCGTTCGAGGGCTTGGGAGACCGTGCCGGCAACCGGGTTATCCTCAACGGGCGTAATGTCCGTGTACCAGCGGCGCGCCAGAATCGGGTTAATCCGAGCGGTGAGCAGGCGCGACTGGGAAGCGAAATGCCGATTGAGCCCGCTGAAGAAAGCGGCAACTACCTCGCGCTGGCTCCAATCCAAGGTGGGCCCGTAGGCGAGGGAAGCCCGGGTAAAAATCTTCTTCCAGGGCTGATACATAATGAGGCCGGCACCGCAAACAGTGCCGGTTTCGTCGCGTACGCCCACGTATTCCACCCGGTAGCCTTCGGCTTGGCGCACCCGCCCGTAGCTGACCGTTTGGGAGAGGAAACACCGTTGCGTGGCCATATAGTCGTTATAGTCATTCTCGGATAACACCGCGAACTGCATAGCGTTCCTTTCCTACCGGGCAGCTCAGAGCCAATTCGTCAGCTCCCTATTAGAGTAACTTAAGCTGAAACAGCCCTGGAAATGCGATATGGCTGCCAGCGCTTATTTTGGTGTGGTAAGCGCCGATTTTTATGTCGTAGGGGCCGATTAGACTACAAAGCACCAGCACAGAAGCGCGGCGCGGGCCGCGGAAAGGATAAGAACCGTGTGGACCACGCTGCCGCTTATCGGCTTTGATACAGAAACAACCGGGGTGGATCCCCGGCGTGATCGCCTCGTCACCTGCTCGCTCGTGCGGGTGGATAGTGAGGGCAGCTCACGGCAGTATTGGTTGGCAGATCCCGGGGTAGATATTCCGGAGGCGGCCAGCCGGGTGCACGGCATCACCACGGAGCAGGCACGTTCGGAAGGCCGGCCCATCACGGAAGTTCTCGGTGAAATCGCAGATGTTTTGGGGGCACAGCTAGCGGCCGGCCAACCGGTGGTGGCTTTTAACGCCTCCTATGATTTCACGCTGCTCGAAAGTGAACTGGCCCGCCACGGGCTCCCCACCCTCAGCCAGCGCCTCGGCGGGGATATTTTCCCGGTTATTGACCCCTACCTGCTAGATCGCGGGGTGGATCGCTACCGGAAGGGTAAGCGCCGCCTGGAAAACCTCGTTATGCACTACGGGGTATTCCAGGATGATTCTTTCCATAATGCGGAAGCGGATGTGGTGGCCACGCTCCGGGTATTGGGAGCCATGTTGGAGCGCTTCCCCCAGCTGCGGGAAAAAGAGCTGCGGGAAATCGTGGATATCCAGATCGCGGCCGAACGCGAATTCCAAGAATTTTTACGCAAGGTAGGCCGCTCGGATGGCCCCAAGGAAGGCTGGCCCGTCCCGCGCGCCTAAACCCAGCCACGTGTGTAGTTCGCAGGGTTCTTCCTACCGGACCACGCACAATTCGGCCACGCGCGTCACCCAACCATGCAAGAAGCCGGGTTGCGGCGTCGTACCTTGCGGCGCATAGGGAAGGCCGGGAACATATCAGTGTGTTCCCGGCCCTCACTACCGCCTTCAGCCATGCCACTCGCGGTGGTTCCCACCGGAAGTCTATGTATGGCTAGGCGCCTTTAGGACTTGAGCCCGGAGTAATTCGGGGCTTCCACAGTCATCTCCACGTCGTGAGGATGCGATTCCTTGAGGCCGGCTCCGGTCATGCGGACCATGCGGCCCTTTTCCTTGAGTTCGGCAATGGTGGAGGCACCCGAGTAAAACATGGTCTGGCCCAGGCCGCCCACCAATTCGTAAAGCACCGAAGCCAGCGGGCCGCGGAAGGGAATCTGGCCTTCGATGCCTTCCGGAATGAGCTTCGCATCGGAGGTCACATCGGCCTGGAAGTAGCGATCCTTGGAGTAGGACTTCTTGCCGCGCGAGCTCATCGCACCCAGGGAGCCCATGCCGCGGAAGTGCTTGTACTGCTTGCCGTTCACGAAAATAACCTCGCCGGGAGTTTCCACACAGCCAGCCAGGAGCGAACCGAGCATAACCGTATCCGCACCGGCCACGATGGCCTTGCCAATATCCCCGGACCAGTGCAGGCCACCGTCCGCGATCAGCGGGATACCGGCCGGCTTGCAGGCGCGCGCCGCGTCAACAATAGCGGTCACCTGCGGCACGCCCACACCGGCCACCACGCGGGTGGTGCAGATGGACCCGGGGCCCACCCCAACCTTGACCGCGTCAACGCCGGCGTCGATCAACGCCTGGGCACCCGAGCGGGTAGCAATATTTCCGCCGATAATCTCCACGCCGTCGAAACCAGAATCGGCACGCAGGCGGCGAATCATATCGAGGGCAAGCTTCGCTTCCCCGTTCGCTGAATCGATCACGAGCACGTCCACACCCGCATCGGCAAGCATCCCGGCCCGCTCCCAAGAATCGGTCAGGTAGCCAACGCCCGCACCCACGAGGAGGCGCCCCTGGGAATCCTTCGACGCATTGGGGTACTGCTGGGTTTTAACGAAATCTTTGACGGTGATGAGGCCGGTGAGGCGCCCATCCTCATCAATAAGGGGCAGCTTTTCAATCCGGTGGCTCTTGAGGAGCGCCCGCGCATCCGCGCGGGACACTCCCGTGGGTGCGGTGACCAGCGGCATGCGGGTCATAACATCCTCAACCCGAGTGGTGGCATATTCATCTTCCGGAACGAAACGCAAATCACGGTTGGTAATAATGCCGAGCAGATGCTTCTGCTCATCCACCACGGGAAGGCCGGAAACTCGATACTGCCCGCACAGGGCATCAAGCTGGGCGATCGTGGCATGTGGAGCAACGGTCACCGGATCGGTGATCATACCGGATTCGGAACGTTTAACCTCGCGAACCTGCTGGGCCTGATCTTCCGGGGAAAGATTACGGTGAATAATCCCAATACCGCCCTGGCGTGCCATCGCAACAGCCATATCGCGCTCCGTCACCGTATCCATAGCCGCGGAAGCCATGGGGGTTTTCAGCACAATATTGCGGGTCAGGTGGGAAGAGGTATCGACTTCGGAAGGAATAACATCAGTTGGTTGCGGAACAAGCAACACATCGTCATAGGTTAGAGCAAGAGGAGCAAAATCGTTCACGAAATCCATTTTCCCATGTTATCGCGCCTAGCTGATAACTCCAATGCGGCCGGCACGCGAAAATCAACACAGCTCGCGTGTACCCCGCCCCCGGGCACAGCTGCAAACTCCCAGTTCACGAGCGTGCCCGCGGCTTATATACAACTAGCCCGCAGGCCGGCGGACTCACCTAGGAGCCACGCCAGCCCGCGGGCTAGCAGCGTGGGAGCGCCCCCTTAACGGACTCGGCGGACGGCCGGAGTATCTACGCCGTCGCCATTCCAGTCACCCAGGAGATGCGCATCGGTGTGCTTACCGAAGGAGTACACCGCGCTGGCGGGGCCGGAGCTCAAGGACCCGGCCAGGTAGTAGGCGTTACCGCGGACCACCGCAATCGTGTCCTTTCCGTCGCCATCAGTATCACCCACCAGGGCGATATCCGAGGCACGGCCGAAGGAGAAGGTGGCCGAGGCCGCCCCTCCCAGAGAATCCTGCACGAAGAAAGTATTACCGCGCTGGACCGCTACTTCGTCACGGCCGTCGCCATTGAAATCGCCGGCCAGGTAGGTATCCCCGTGGCGCCCGAAAGTGAAGACGTGGTCTGCCACGCCGCCGCGCAGGGAATCCACCGCGTAAATGGTGTTTCCACGCACCACGGCTACGGTGTCTCGACCGTCGCCGTTCCAATCCCCCACGAGCACCCGGTCACCGGCCTTCCCGAAAGCAAATACCTCGGTAGCGTTCCCGGAGAAGCCGTTAGTCAGGAGGAACTGGTTACCGCGCACAACGCCGAGGCTATCCACGCCATCACCATCCCAGTCCCCGTAAATGAAGTCTTCCCCGGAACGCCCGTAGCCGGTGTCGATACTGCCGGCTCCCGAGTTCCAGTTATTGGTGGCGATGAAGCGGTTGCCCGCCGCAGCACCCGGCTTCGCGGGCTGTTCCGGCTGCGTCGGTTCCGGCTTGCTCGGCTGCGTCGGTTCCGGAGTACCCGGATCCGGCGTTACCGCGGCGGGAGCAACGGCCACCTGGAAGGACACATCGGTGGGCCCGGCCACCACGCGCAGCACGGAATCCGCGGGCGCATCGGCTGGAACCACGACCTGCACGGTGGCCCGGCCGGTGTTATCAAGAGCCGGAGTGACGGTGGTGTCCAGCGCCGCGCTACCAACTTCCACCCCGTTGAGGTAGACGGTGACTTTCTCACCCTTGGGTTCGGTAGAGGTATGGGCCAGCGAGGAGAAGCTCAGCTCCGCGCTTGCACCCGCCCGCAGGGCATCTTCCCCGGTAATGCCCACCGAGGTCTGGTTATAGCGGATCTGGTAGCCGGGATTGGCCTTGAGGAACGCGTTGAATACATCGTTATCGATAAGCCCGGTATCGGCGTAATTGCTACCTTCGCCCAGCACCGTGAAGCCGTCACCGCCGGCCAGGATGAACTGGTTGGAGGCCACGGTATAGACCTTCTTACCCTCCCGATCCAGTTTCTCACCGTTGATGTAGACGGCCTTGACACGCTGGCCCGGGGTGGCATCCGCCGCGGCGTCGAAAACGTAATGCATATTGTAGGAGAGCCCGAGGCGCAGCATGGGCCGCGAGGCGCCTTCCTTGTCATTCCACTGCTGTTCGAGCATGGTGTAGATCTGCGCTTCGGTCAGATCCACGGTGGCATAGGAGTTCCCGAACGGCTGCACCGTGTAGGACTCCTCCAGGGTGACGATGCCGTCCCCGTTGGGGTCTAGATCCGCACGGATCCCGCCCGGGTTAATAATGCCGAAATCGGCCTTTTTCTCCATGCCTTGAGAGTACTGGTAGAAAGCTTCCGCGATCATATTGCCGGCCGAGGATTCGGTCCCGCGGTTCGCCCCGGTATCGTTCCCGTTATTGGTGCCACGGTTCGCGATTCCCTCAATGGTCCCGATCTGCTGAGCGCCCAATTCCTTGGCTTTCACTTCGGCAGCCTGGTACATCTTGTCGATATCGGCTGACTTGGGGACCTCGGGGTTCTTGTAGTCAATCGCAATATTGGCGGCCTGAGCACTCACGAGCTTCTTAGCTGCGGCGTCGTACACAAAAGTGTAACGGCCGTACATGCGCCCGTATTCGCCCACTTCCAGAACCGGCGCGCCCGAAGGCGTGGTCACGCTATCCACGGCGAGGTGCGTGTGACCGGCGACGACGGCGTCCACATCGCTTCCGAGCGTTGCCGCTACCGCATTATTGGCGTGCATCAGGGCGACGACGATATCCGCCTCCCCGTTGCTTTCGTCCCCATCCTTGAGCAGCGCGGCCTGGGCATCCACAGCCTTGACGGGATCCTTAATATCCAAGCCGGTAATCGCGGTGGGAGACACCAGGGTATTGAGCTCGTCAGTCACACCGGAAACGAAAGCCACCCGCACTCCGCCAACCGTCTTAGCGGTGTAGGGAGCGATTTTTTCCGTATCGATACCGCCCACACTCGCCAAAGTCCACGGGAATTCGGAGGCCGGTACGATGCGGTTCTCGAAATCCTTGACGCCCTGGTCGAATTCGTGATTGCCCGCCCCGGAAAGGTCGAGCTTCATGGCGTTGAGAATATCGAGGGTGGGCTGGTCATTGGCGATCGAAGAAACGTAGGCGGAGCCGCCCACCAGATCCCCGTTGCCCACGAAGAGGGTATTCGGATTGGCCTTGCGCAGCTCATCAATCTGGTAATCGAGGGCAGCCGCATTCTCGATATGGCCGTGGAAATCGGAGATCGCCGCGATGTCAATGGTGACGTGGTCGGCTGGCGCTGCATGAGCCGGCGTGGTGAGCACGCCGGCGCCCAGTACCGCGACCGCACCGAACGCGGTCATACGCCGAAGGGAGAATATGGTCATGGTGTTCCTTCATCCGAGGGAAATAGGACACCGCCACCCTACGAAGCGCGGGTTAACGCCCGGCCAAGTGAATGTGACTGGAAAGTGAGCGCCGGGTGGCCGGGGCCGGCGGGAAGCCGCGAGCGCGCCGGCCCTTGGCCGGAGCTGGCGCGCAACCGGCCACCCGCCGTTCCAGCTATTCGACCGTCACCGATTTAGCCAGGTTGCGCGGTTTATCCACGTCATAGCCGCGCACCGCCGCCATCTCCGAGGCGAAGATCTGCAGGGGGATCACGGTGACGAGCGGCATCATGAGGGTGGGCGTGCCGCGGGGTGCCCAGAATACCGAGGTGGCGAAATCGCGCACGGCGTCGTCGCCCTCCTCCGCAACCACAATGGTTCGTGCCCCGCGCGAACGGACCTCTTGCAGATTCGAGAGCGTTTTCGCGTGCAACTCGGGGCGGCGCGGGGTCGGGACGATCACGAAAATAGGCAGATCTTCGGTCACGAGCGCAATGGGGCCGTGCTTGAGTTCCCCAGCGGCGAAACCTTCGGCGTGCACGTAGGCAATTTCTTTGAGTTTGAGGGCGCCTTCGAGCGCGATGGGGAAGCCGACGTGCCGGCCGAGGAAAAGCACCGAGTTTTCGCCCTTGAGCTCGCGGGCCAGGGCGCGGATCTGCGGTTCCTGGGCGAGCATTTTTTCCATGCGCGCCGGCATGCGTTCGAGTTCGTCGAGGTAGCCGGTGATTTCATCGCGGAATTTATTGCCGCGAATCTGGGACAGGTAGAGTCCAAGCAGGTAGGAGGCGGTGATTTGGGCAACGAAGGCCTTGGTGGAAGCCACCGCAATTTCGGGGCCGGCGTGGGTGTAAAGCACCGCGTCGGATTCGCGCGCGATGGTCGAGCCGTACGTGTTCACGATGGCAAGGACTTTCGAGCCCTGCTCGCGCGCGTGGCGCACCGCCATAATCGTGTCCATCGTTTCCCCGGATTGCGAGATCGCGACGACGAGCGTCTTCTCCCCCACCACCGGGTCGCGGTAGCGGAATTCGGAGGCGAGCTCCACCTCCACCGGGATACGGCACCAATGCTCAATGGCGTAGCGGGCCACCTGCCCAGCATAAGAAGCGGTACCCGCGGCAATAACAATAATTTTATCGATGGTGCGCAGCACAGATTCACTAATGCGCATCTCGTCCAATTGAAGAGAATCGTTGACCACGCGCCCGCGTAGCGTATCGGCGACGGCGCGCGGCTGCTCGTGGATCTCTTTGTCCATGAAAGTGGCGTATCCACCCTTGACCGCTGCCGAAGCATCCCAATCCACCGTAAATTCCCGGCCCGCGCGCGGCGAGCCGTCAAAACCGAGGAGGCGCACCGTATCCGCGCTGATTTCCACCACGGTATCTTGGGGCACTTCCAGAGCGCGCTGGGTTTCGGAGATAAAAGCGGCCACATCGCTGCCCAGGTAGTTCTCCCCTTCTCCCAGGCCGATCACCAGCGGGGAATTACGCCGGGCCGCCACCACGGTATCGGGGCGGTCGCGGTCGATAGCAACAAGGGTGAAGGAGCCGTCAATAATATTCGCGGTGGCGAGCATGGCGCGGAAGAGGGCCGAGCCTGAATCTGTGGCGCCGGTGGTGGGCTCCGCGGCCGTCGCCTCTACCGCGGCCGTCGCCTCTACCGCGGCCGTCGCCTCTACCGCGGCCAGCTGCTGGGCGAGGATATGCGCCGCGATTTCCGAATCGGTATCGGAGATGGGAGTGATACCGTCCGCCGCGAGCGCCTGGGCGAGTTCGCGGTAGTTTTCGATAATTCCGTTATGGACGATAGCAACCCGCCCGTCAAAAGAGACATGGGGATGGGCGTTGGTATCGGAGGGCGAACCGTGAGTGGCCCAACGGGTGTGCCCGATGGCCACCTGCGCGGGTGGCAAGGGAGTATCGCTAAGGGCGTGGCGCAGGTTATCGAGGCGCCCGGCACGCTTGACCGCACGCAGGCCTTCCGGCCCCGCCACCGCTACCCCGGCCGAGTCGTAGCCGCGGTATTCCAGGCGGGCTAAGCCTTCGAGGACCACCTGAAGGGCGCGCTGTGTACCGCTGTTTGTTCTTCCCTGTTCTGCTCGCGAGCGCGGGCCCGCGTACCCAACAATTCCGCACATGGAAGTTAAAGTACTGCGCCGGTGGCTCCAAGAAAAGAGCCAACACCCTTAAAAGCCGCATATTTGCGCAGGTCAGACAAATTTAGTTACGGGCATCCGGAAACTTGCTCGCCAACGCCGCTGCAGCGCGTACGAGGCGCGTACAAACCTGGTTTCTGAGTACCACCACACACACGCCGTGTAACTCACTTCACAAATAGTTGTCAGACTTAAAGTCCATAAAACGCTTGCACCTGGGCGTAGACCTCCTAGAATGTTCACAACAAGGACCGGTCATCTTGTAGACGGAGTACCCCAACCCAGTTGGGAGCATCGGCAGCGCTGCCGATGCTAGGTGCTCCACATATAGCAATCCATCGAAAGTGAAGACTGGTGAAACGGTTATATAGATTCATATCATGCGCAAGCGCGTTCCTGCTCGCCTTGCCAGCCGGGGGCACGCTCGTCGCGCACGCGGCGGAGGAGGCCGAGGGAGCAGCCCCGATTCATAAATACTCCTTCAATACCGACCTCGCGGATTCTGCGGGCCAACGCAATCCAGATCAGGCACAGGCGCCGCTGGTGGCCGGCGTATCCGGCACAGCCCTGCGGGTCGAAAACGGTAAGGGCCTGAGCTTTTCCCAGCCGATCTCGATTGGTGAGAACGACCCGTGGTCGGTGAGCTACTGGGTGCGCTCGGATGCCGCGCCGCGTGAGCGCTCATCAGTCCTCATGGATAAAGAGAAGAATTTTTCTTTTGATCTCAAATTAGCTGCCGGCCGCCAAGCTGGATTCCATGTAGGTCAGCGAAGCGGTGATGTTCTCACCTTCAAATACGATTTTTCCGGTGGCACCTGGTATCACGTCGCGTGGACGCAGTCGAAATCCGCTGGCATGACGATGTATGTCAACGGGCAAGCCGTTGATACAAATGCCTGGACGAAGAACCACCGCGCCCTCATCCCAGCGGACATCATTGGTGGAACGGGTTTCACCGGCGCCATTGATGAACTGGCGGTTTACAACTCTGCGCTGAGCGCGGCTGATGTGAAGGCCCTTTATGACAAGGAGCGGCCGCAGAATTCCGGCCAAGAAAATCCAGATCCGGGTAAGCCGGTTCCAGATCAGCCGGATCAAGATGAACCTGCGCAAGCTCAGCTACCGCTGCGCAATACCATTCCCGAATACAAACTTAGTGCCGATAACGTGAGCACCGTTATGCGCCAGCCGGGTGGTAACCGCCAGTACTTGGGCCAACCCGATGTGGTTCAAACGAAAACGGGGCGCTTGATCTCCGCTTTCCCGGCCGGGCACGGTAAAGGCCCGCTGGTCATGATGGTCTCTGATGACCAGGGAGCCACCTGGACAGAGAAAACCGATACCCCGAAGTCGTGGACCGGTTCGCAGGAGACTCCCACGCTGTATTCCCTGATCCGGGAGGACGGCTCGGAGCGCCTCGTGCTCATCACCGCTAACCCGGGCTGGGGCGTTGATAATGCCGGCAATCGTTACGGGTGGAATACCTCCTATTCGGATGACAATGGCGAGACGTGGAGCGAATACAAGAATTTCCACCCGGTACGTCAGCACGACGGGAAGGACAACGCCGCGATTGTGGCCATGGCATCACTGGTGCAGCTGCGTGACGACGCAGGTCAGCCGATTCAAAAATGGATGGGCGTGTACCACGACTACAGTTTCGTCAATTACAAGACCTACCTGACCTTCGAGAACGGTGTTGAGAAGTGGTCTGATCCGGTTCCTTATCTTGCGGAATACCGGGATATTGAAAAGTCCCATCAGATGTGTGAGATCGGAATGTTCCGTTCTCCCGATGGCAAGCAAATCGTGGGTTTGGCGCGCAGCCAGTCCCACGCACATCTCCCCACGATGATTGTGTCGAAGGATGAGGGGAAGACGTGGTCACAGCCGGTCGAGCTTCCCGGTTCCCTCGCCGGAGAACGGCATAAGCCGACATATGATCCCGTTTCGGGCCGCGTGGTGGTTCCGATGCGGGAAATCCGCTACGACCTCAACGGGAACGGGCGCCACGATGGGGCTAGTGACTGGAAAGCCGGCAACTGGGTGGCCTGGGTCGGTACTTTTGATGATTTGATGAACCAGCGTGCAGGGCAGTATCGCATTCTCCTGGAGCGGGACTGGTCGAATAACCGTTACGGCGGGGATACCGGATATACGGGTGTCACAACGCTGCCCGATGGCACGTTTATCATGCATTCCTACGGTCACTGGGATAAAGACTTTTCACATTCGTGGAAGGGAACAGCCGGGCGCGGGTACGATGTACGCACCGATCTTGCGTATATCAAGCAAGCGAAATTCACCCTGGCTGGGTTTGAGCAATCAGCAGGGATTGCGCAACCCGATCCGAAACCTGTTCCTTCAGTAACGACGACGCCTACCGAGAAACCGGCACCTTCGGCACAGCCTGTTCCCTCGGCTACGCCCACTCCCCCGGTGCCGCCAACGCCTACGGCTCAGCCGACGCCGACAGTGAAGCCAGCTCCTACAGAAAAGCCGGATCCAACGGTGCAGCCGACTCCCACGGTGTCCCCTGACCCGACTCCGGCGCCTGACCCGACTCTGGTGCCTAGCCCGAGCGCAACTGATGTTCCGGAAAAACCGGGTAACACCGGTAATACGTTCTACCTGTCCAATGATTGGAAGTCCGGGGCAGCCGAGCCGGCCTTCTCCTACGGGCGAGCCGGTGACGAAGTCCTGGCCGGGGATTGGAATGGTGATGGTCAGCAAACCTTGGCTGTCCGCCGCGGCAACCAGATCTACATCAAGAACAGCCTCGCCGGTGGAATCGCAGATGAGGTGATCTCCTTCGGGCGCGCTGATGACACTATCGCGGTCGGTGACTGGGATGGCGATGGTAAGGATACCTTCGCTGTCCGGCGCGGCAACCAGATCTTCGTTCTCAACTCGATTCGTTCGGGTGCAGCTGATGCAACCGTGAGCTTCGGGCGCGACGGCGATACCTTGGTCAGCGGTGATTTTGACGGTGACGGGAAGGTCAGCTTCGCGGTCCAGCGTGGCAATCAGTTCTTCGTGACTAACTCGCTCACGGGCGGTAAGGCTGAGATGAGCTTCTCCTATGGCCGGATCGGTGACCGAGTCTTGGTAGGTGACTGGGATGGCGATGGCGTGGATACCTTCGCGGTGCACCGCGGCAACCAGGTATTCCTAGCAAACTCACTCAAGAGCGGCAATGCTGATGTGGCGCTGGCGTACGGAAATCCCGGCGACCAGCTGCTCGTGGGCGATTGGGATGGTGATGGCGTTGATACGCCAATGCTCCGCCAATGATCTATCGCTGACACAACACTGTTAGCAGCCCGTTAACAACTAGCTCCTTGTGCGGGATGCTGGCCCACCGGCCGGTATCCCACCCATGACAAACGGAAGGGGAGGCCCCGGATTATCCGGGGTCTCCCCTTCCCTCACGTTCAGCTAGAAACAAAGTGGACGTGGCTGACAGTTTTCCGCTAATTTTCTGTTCCTGACGCACACTTGACGGCCCGAACGGTCCGGAATGCACTGTGAGACTTGTGCGTAGCTGATCTGGGATCGGCTGGCCGGGAGCCCAGCTGCGCCGCAATTAACTGTCGAGCTAGCCCCGGTCCTCTTGAGAGTGCGGATCTGAGTGCGCATCAGGCTGCCCCGCGGCGTCGGGCTCGGCACGCGGCGGAATAAAGTTAACGCGGTGCGGCCTGAATTCAAAACCACCCGGCTTTACCGTAATAATCGGACTGGTGTCCTCCGGTAAACCGAGCCGCTTGCGGCGCTCGGCCGCTCTGCGCCGAGCTATCTCCCGCCGCTCTATGCGGGTTTCTATGATGAGTTCCTGAAGTGCTTTCTTGGCTTTCAGAGCGGCTTCTCTCTCCTCCGCTATGGTCAAGCCGGATTTCCACTGCCGTATCCCGATCACCTCAATAATCGCGACCGCGGTAGCCACACCACCACAGATGAGTGCCTGCCGAGAGTCCCACGTCAGTGCGAGCGCGACAAGAAAATAGACCCCTGCGAAGAATGCAATCCGGCTCAGCGGAGGAAGCCATCCTCCCGGGTGGGGGTGATGGTACCTTTGCTGTTGCCACAGGTGCGGGATAGTCGAAAGAAACTCAACAGCCACGGTGCTCAGCACAACAATGAGCAGCAGAGCGAAAAAATTCACCTGATGAGAGAGGAACAACCTGCTCAGCGCCAGCGCAATCACAATACCTATCGCGGTCAGCGTGCCGACAATGAGGTGCCCGCTCCATGACCGGTGGAAAGGCACCGGCGTCCAATCCGGATCCGGAGAAACACGAACCATAGCTATCCCTTCACTCGACGCATGTGCAAAGTGTGCGCGACGGACAGTTTTCCGCTAATTTTCTGTTCCTGACGCACACTTGACGGCCCGAACGGTCCGGAATGCACACCCTGTCCAGATTCAAAACTTGCGCCCGCTCCTCGCCGCGTTCCGTCACAACCAAACTGCCACCTATTGGCGCCTCAATTTAGGCTCCAAGCATTACATCAGCATTTCTTTCACACGCCATTAGCTAGTCGCCCCTGGAGGCTTGTTTTGCCTCACCCTCAATCTCCTTGATCGCTCTAAGATAGTCTTTCTCAACCGGAGATAGAGTCTGAGTTTGGAATTTGCGGTACTCGCTGATCGCTTTATCCACGGCTTGCTGGTGACTGATCTTTCCAGCGCCACAGAGCACTGGTTTGCCGGTAGCGGCCAAAAGTTTGTCGAGATGCTCGACATAGTCGGCCATACGCATCGGATTGTGGCTCATTGCCTGGACTTCAGCGAAATCAAAATAACCCGACACCAACCTGTTCAAGATTTTAAGCTCATCTTCACTCAGGTAATTCTTCGCGATTTTGACCTCGGATAATATCGGCAAGTCACCTTTGAACGTAGTTAGCCCCATGAACGGCTGAGTGGCATCAGCACGTTCATAGATCACCTCAGCAGCAGTGTGCCCATGCACAGCGTAATGAAGTTTGTTTTGCACCATTTTAAAAAACGCAACTGACTCAGCACTACGCGGGTCATAATCAACACTCGTGGCCTACAGGTCAAGCACTTGCCGGTACATCACCTTTTCTGACGAGCGAATGTCCCGAATGCGCTCCAGCAGCTCACGCCAGTAGGCGCCACCACCAAAGTTTTTCAACCGCTGATCATCAAGAACAAAGCCCTTGACCAGATACTCTTTCAGCCGCTCAGTTGCCCACCTGCGAAACTTGGTTGCCGTCTTGGATTTCACCCGGTAACCCAACGAAATAATCATGTCGAGGTTGTAGTGGGCGACCAGGTAGCGTTTACCGTCAGCGGCAGTTGTTCGGAATTTCCGAACAACTGATTCTTCGTCCAGTTCACCTTCTTCGAAAATATGCTTGATGTGCTCACTGAGATTGGATTTCGAGGACTGAAACAACTCTGCCATCTGTGCTTGAGTCAACCAGACTGTTTCCCCTTCGAGGCGCACCTCAATATCAGCAGCGCTATCAGGGTTGTAGTAGATCAACACCTGCCCAACATCCGCCTGAGCATCGAATCCTTCTTCGTTTGGAACGCTATCCATCACACCCCCGTAGAACGTTTATGCAACATGTTGAACACAAGTGTATGCAAAAACGTGGTGGGGCCGGCCCGAGAGAGCCAGCCCCACCACGTACTACGCTGCCGCCGAATCGCGGCGCTACTAGTTGCCGCAAAAACGGCGCTGCCTAGGTGATGTTACTTTTCCACCACGGCGAGCACGTCACGCGCGGAGAGGATGATGAATTCATCCCCGCCGTACTTGACTTCGGTGCCTCCGTAGCGGGAGTACACCACAACGTCCCCCACCTTGACATCCATGGGGACGCGGTTGCCCTTGTCATCAATACGACCCGGACCCACCGCCAGCACGGTGCCCTCCTGGGGCTTTTCCGAAGCGGTATCGGGAACGATCAGACCGGAAGCGGTGGTCGTTTCTGCTTCTGCCTGGCGGATAACAACGCGATCCTCAAGCGGCTTAATGGAGACCGACATGCGGCTCCTCCTTACTTCTCAACTCGTGCACTACAAACGCGCTCAGAACCGGGACCCGCCGTCGCGGGGGCCGGGCCCGCACTAAGCACAAGCCGTAGCATGAACTACGTCCGCTATTAAAGGTAAGCCGCACTTAGCACTCAGTCAAGGTGAGTGCTAAGGATTTGCGAAAAGCGAAGTTTCTCGCACGCGCGCTTAGTTCACCTCATCAGGGTGAGAGCTCACCCGCCCGGCTTCCCCGGCATCCAGCCCGGCAATCGCCCGCATTTCCGCGGCACTGAGCTCAAAATCGAAGATATCGATATTCTCTTCCATGCGCGCCCGGTGGGTGGTTTTCGGGAAAACGATATGCCCACTTTGCAGATGCCAGCGCAGCGTCACCTGCGCGGCCGTTTTCCCGTACGCGCGAGCCGCGGCCGCAATCGGCCCCAGCTCATCAAGCCCGTACTTGGACTGCCCCAGCGGCCCCCACGCCTCGATCTTGATGTCGCGCGCGGCGCAATACTGGGAAACGTCGCGTTGCTGGAAACGCGGGTGCAGCTCAACTTGGTTCACGACCGGTACGACGCCGCCATCGGCCAGGATGCGATTGAGATGCGCAGGTTGGAAATTGGATACGCCCACCGAACGAACCAGCCCGGCCTCCCGGAAGCTCACCAGATCTTTCCATGCCTCCCCGTACAGTCCCTGCTGGGGTGCCGGCCAGTGAATGAGATAGAGATCCACGTAATCAAGCCCGAGCTTGTCCAAAGATTGCGCCAGCGCGGCCGGAGCATCGGCCTGCCGGTCATTCCACAGCTTCGTGGTGATAAACAGCTCCTCGCGCGGGATACCGGAGGCCGCAAGCGCGCGCCCCACCTCAGCTTCATTGCCGTAAATGGCTGCGGTGTCAATATGCCGATACCCGGTGGCCAGCGCCTCGCTCACCACGCGCTGCGCCTCCTGCGGCTCCACCAGGAAAACGCCGAAGCCGAGCTGCGGGATGGTGTGTCCGTCGTTCAATGTCAATGTCGGAATATTAGCCATATCACATAGTGTGCCAGGTGCGGGCTGGTCTGGCCAGGTTTCACCTCCCAAGCACGTTAGGTTCCACCTCCCCGGGCACGCTAGGCTAGGAGCGTGGAACAGCTCGACGTCGCCCACTGGCTCACCTCCCCCGCCGGGCAGGCCCTCCTGGCCACCATGCCGGCCCACAACGTGGCCGACGCTTTCAAACTTTCCACTGAGCTGCGTGAACGCGGCCTGAGCCCCGCGCAAAGCTCCGCTGTTCTCACTCAGACCCGCTTGCGTGATGCCGCCCGCGCAAAATTCGGGGAACGTGCCGCGCGCATGTTCTTCACCGACGCCGGCCTCCAGCAATCCACCCGTGCCAGCGTGGCCCGCCAGCACGCCTCGGTCTTCCAGCGTGCCGGGGTCACCTCCGTGCTCGATTTCGGGTGCGGGATCGGGGCGGATTGCCAAGCTTTTGTGGACGGCGGCTTAACCGCTCTGGGAGTGGAGCGCGACCCGGTCACCGCTCATTTCGCGCAGGCTAATGCCGGCTGCGCCGTCGTACCAACAGATGGGTACGCCCTGCTGGAGCAGTACGACAACCGGGAGGGGCTGTGGTTGGATCCGGCGCGGCGTGATGCGCGGGGGAAGCGGATTTCACACCCGGAACACTGGCAGCCGGCTCTTAGTGACGCTATTGCGCTCGCGCGGGAGTTTCGGGTCACCGGTATTAAGCTCGGGCCCGGGATTCGCTACGCGGATTTGCCCGCCGATGCGTTTGTCGATTGGGTGAGCGTGGACGGGGACCTCGTGGAGGCGGTGGCGTGGTTTGGTACGCGCGATCCGGGGCGCGGCGCCACGATCCTCACCGAAAAGGCCGGGCAGCACCGCGGCACCACTTCCGCCACTTCCGCCAGCCCCGCTCCCGGGAACTTGGTCGGCTACTACCGCACCTGGCGCGGGGATCCGAGCCAGTCGGCCGCTCCCCTGCCGGCCCGCCCTCTGGATGCCTACCTGTATGAGCCGGATCCGGCGCTCATGCGCGCCGGGGGCCTCGACCAGGTGTGTAGCGATTTTGATTTAGCTCCGATTTCGCCCGGGCTCGCGTATCTAAGTGGCGACGCCGTCGCCTCCCCGCTCCTCGCCCGTTTCAAAATACTGGACGTGCTCCCGCTGCACGCCAAAACCGTGGCTGCCGAGCTGCGCAAACGCGGCGTGGTGCGGGCCGAAATCAAAAAACGCGGAACCGATATTGACCCGGCGCTCTTCCGCAAACAACTCCAGCTGCACAAGAACGCCGGGGAGGCCGAGGCCACCGTGATCCTCACCCGGATCCTCGGCGAGCATCGGGCTATCGTGGCCGAACGCGAAGGCTGGTAAAAAGTTAGAAAGCTACCAAGTCGAGGGGCATATTCGTGTCCACCGTAATATCGAGGGCCGACGGCGCCCGCCCGCTCACCGCCACACTGTAACCGAGGGCCGCAATCATGGCGCCATTATCGGTGCAGTAGCGCAGTGCCGGGATACGCACGGTGATCCCGCGTTCGGCTCCGCGCTGGGCGGCCAGTTCCCGCAGCCGGGAATTTGCGGAGAATCCTCCACCCACCACCAGGGTGTCACAGCCTTTATCTTCGCAGGCGCGCAGGGCTTTATCGGTGAGAGTATCGGTAATCGCTTCGGTGAATCCAGCGGCAATATCGGGAACATTGACCTCTTCGCCGCGTTCCTCCAGGCCCTCGATATAGCGAGCCACCGCGGTTTTCAGGCCGGAGAAGGAGAAATCATAACGATGGCGAGCTTTGTTCTTCCCGCCTTCCAGGCCGCGCGGGAAACGGATGGCATCGCGGTTACCGGTACGCGAGAGCCGGTCAATATGCGGGCCGCCCGGGTAGGGCAGGCCGAGGAGGCGCCCCACTTTATCGAAAGCTTCGCCGGCGGCATCATCCAGCGTGCCACCCAGCTCGGTGACATCTCCGGCAATATCACGCACGTGCAGAATCGACGAATGCCCACCGGAAACAACCAGGCCAATAAAGCTCTCCGGGAAAGGCCCGCTGGCCAGCTGGTCCACCGCCAGGTGCCCGATAATATGATTAACTCCGTACAGCGGAATGTCCAGCGCCAAGGCCAGGGATTTCGCCGCGGATACCCCCACGGTGAGCGATCCGATAAGTCCCGGGCCGGCGGTCACCGCAATGGCATCCAGGTCGCGCAGCCCCACACCTGCTTTCTCCAGGGCGGCATTCAAGGTGGGGACCATTTGCTGGAGGTGAGCACGCGAAGCAATCTCGGGAATAATGCCGCCGTAACGGGCATATTCATCCATTGAGGTGGCGGTGACATCCGCCAGCAATTCGCCGTCACGTACGATGCCGATCCCCGTTTCATCGCACGAGGTTTCGATTCCCAAAACTGTTGTACTCACGCCCGCTAATCTTACTCCTTTAACGCTTATTCCTCACTGGCATCGGGGTCCGCTCTCATCCGCATCGTTGGTAGCGATGGGCGAGAAGTTATCCACAAAATCGCCACGCGCTACCCTTTTCCACAGGGAAATAGCTAGCTCTTTTTTGTGTCTCTATGCCATGCGAGAATGGCGGAGAAGGACGGGGATAACCACCCGGAACTATAGGAGTAAGGGAGTGACAGATATGACTGCGCAGCCGGACCGTTTGTATTTTCCGGACCGTGTTTACAACTCACTGGAGGAGGTTCTCGAGCGCAAGGAAGAAATCTTGCGTGAGGTCAGAATGACCCGGGAAGAATTCGACCTCCGGGCCGATAATTACCAGCTCGGTCCAAAAGAAACTCACGCCTACATTGAGATGGAAGGCCTAGATTACTTTGAGGAGATGTACCGTGGTGAGCGAACACTTGGATGAGCGAACCAATGAGTTCGCCTCGCATCTACAGCTGATTGGGGAGCTGATCGATCCCGGTTTTTCATTGGTAAAACAAGAAGGCACAAAGGGAACCCTTCCGTCAAAAAGACTGTTGGGAAGTATTTACGTTGATCGTTTCCTCATTGTCCGTTTCGATTACGTGGTTTTCCTCGATCCAGAGGCCGGTCTTCTTACTGTTAATCAGTCAACGTTCTCGGTGATCCGTGGGAAAGATGGAAAAGAGCCCTTGGTGCGCTGGGATTATATTCGCTCACCACGCTCGAATATCCCCTGCGCGCATATCCAGGTACATGCCCATCGTGATGAATGGACACATGCTTTGCTCCTGGGCGGCCACCACTCCCGGCGCTCGCGCCGGCGCATCAAGAACGAAGCACGCACTCCCCGTATTGCCGATGTCCACTTCCCGGTAGGCGGGCGCAGGTTCCGGCCCTGCCTGGAAGAAATCCTCCTCTTCGTTATCGACGAGTTCGGGGTGGCATGCACACCCGAAGCCCGCGCAACACTCGAACAAGGCATGCGGAAATGGGAGGAGAGCCAGGTGCGGGCCGTGGTGCGTCATAACCGTACCATCGCACTCCAAGCCCTCGAAGCGTAACCACCCGCACTTGAGTCAGGAATTCAGTTCTCTGGCGCGATAAAAGCCCAGGATTATACGCCAATACGAATCCCACCACGCCGCAACGAGCTAACTCAGAGCTTGCTCAGTTAGTGCTCATACCTCACCGGCATCGGGAGCCGCGCTCTCACCGCCGCCGGCTTGCTCACCAACACCGGTTTCTGCATGGCCGCGCAGCGCGCACCGCATAATCGTGGCATCCGCCCCGTGGTAGTAGCCCGGGCGCCGCCCCACTGCGATAAAGCCGCGCGAAGCGTAGAGCCCGGTGGCAATCGGGTCCTCCGAACGCACTTCCAGGAACATGGTTTCCCCACCGGCATCACGCGCGAGCGTCATGAGGTCATCCAAGAGCGCGCCGCCCAGGCCCTGCCCGCGCACCGCCCCCGCGACCGCGAGGGTGAGAATTTCGGATTCCACTCCCAGGCTCACCCCACCGGCTGCCAGGATAGGAGGATGCATATCATCTAGCGCATTAATGGAAGGAACGGAATTGCACACCTCAGTTACCTCCCGCGGAGGCTCCACCGTGTAGAGCAGATACACTTCACTGCTGGCCCGCAGCGCCTGTTCCCAGGCTCCACGCGGCCAGGATTCTCGCGTTCCAAATTGCGCCGCATCGAAACGCGCCAGGTCGCGCGCCCAGCTCGCATCAGCTACCACCCGCCGCACCGGCAGATCGCGCCAATGCCGCGGCATATTGGCCGTCATCGTCCGCGCCTAGCTGCCCAGGTAACCGCTGCCCGCCGGCTGGGCCACCCCCTGCGCGATATCGGGGCGCCGCAAATACTGCGGTTCGGTATCGAGCACCTCACCCGCGGCAAGCTTCGCCGCCGCGCGCGCCACCATGAGCTCCGGTTCGCATTCCACCACGTGTGCCCCGCTCAGTTCCGGATACATATCCTCATGGGAAACGACGACGCTCGTATGTTCGCCGCGCAATTCCGGCACCTCGGCCGGGCGGATAATCCGGGGGCCGTCCACCACGCGCAGCGCGCCACTGAGTGCCTTACCGCAGGCAGCCGCCTCCGAGGTCGCACCAGACACTGCGCCAGCACCCGCTTCCGGAGCACCCGCGACCGCTTCGGCTGCCAACACGTAAAGTTCCTTACGCCGGGCATCAATCACCGCGAGGGCGCGGGCAGCACCCTCGCGCAGCGCACCCATGGCCCGCACTTCCAGAGATGAGACGCCGTATAGCGGAACATCCCAGGCAAAGGCAAGAGTACGGGCAGTCACGAGACCGGCGCGCAACCCGGTGAATGCTCCGGGCCCGGTTCCCGCCACGATAGCGTCCGCGCGGTCCACCCCGGCTGCCTTCAGCACTGCGGCAACCATCGGGGTGAGGGTTTCCGCATGGTGGCGCGAATCCGCAGAAACTTCGCGGGCCAAGGTGGCGATGTTCCCGGTGGCGCCGTCGTTCCCGAAACGATCCACGCGACCCAGGCCCACCACGGACAGATCGCTGGTATCAATGGTCAAAATATTCATAAAGCATTCTCCTGGTGGTACGAGGCGAGCAAGTCGGCAGCGAGCTGGCGCGAACGCGGGCCGGAGGCACGCAGCGTGAGGGTGCGCGGCGAATCAACGTACAGGTCAAGCACATCGCTACCCGCTTCCGAGCCAACGGGCCGATCAATATCTATATCGAGGCGGTCATTGGTGAGGACTTCAGTTTTGCCCTCGCCCCATTCCACCACGGTGGCGGATTCTTCCAGGGAGGAATCCAGGTCCAGGGCGTCCAGTTCTTCCAGGGAGGTGAGGCGGTAAGCATCCACGTGGACGAGGTCGGGACCGCCCGCCCGCGCGCGGTGCACATTGGCAATAACGAAGGTCGGGGAAGTTACGCGCCCGCCCACGTTCATCCCTTCCGCGATCCCGCGGGTCATTGTGGTTTTCCCGGCGCCCAGCGGCCCGTTGAGCATGATGAGGTCGCCGCCGCGCAGGAGCTTTCCGAGGACACGGCCCACCGCGTGCATCGCATCGGCGTCCGCAATAAGGATCTTCTCAGTCACCGTGCTATTCTACGTCGCTTCGCAGCCGCGGGCGTAGGCCACCCTAAGCCACAGGGCACCGTAAGTAACGCGCTTATTCCTCGGGCGCGTGCCTATTTCACGTAGACGCGCGGGACCCGGGCCGCAACCCTGGTAATAATCTCATAAGAAATCGTGCCGCCGGCCAGCGCCCATTGCGCGGCGCTCACTTCCCCACGGGCCGGATCCCCGAACAGCACCACCGGGGTGCCGGCCGGCAGCGGCCCGTCCAGGCGTACCACAAACTGATCCATGCATACCCGCCCGGTCATGGGCGCGCGCTGGGCGGTGGCCCCCTCCCCGACCGTGACGTAGCCCTTATTTGATAGTGCCCGCGGAACACCATCGGCGTATCCCAGCGGTACGACGCCGAGCACGGCCCCGTCCTCAACAACGGCCGTGTGCCCGTAGGAAACGCCGGCGCGGTGGGAGAGCTGGCGGGTGGTAAGCAGCTCAGATTCTAGGCGCATGGCGGGGCGCAGCCCGAGGTCGGAGGCCAGGGTGCGGCGCGGTTCGGGACTGAGTCCGTAAAGAATAATGCCGGGGCGCACCATATCGTAGCGGGCTCCCGGGTGCCAGAGAACCCCGCTGGAGGCAGCCAGGTGAGCCAGGCGCGGGGCCAGGCCGGCGCTTGCGGCGAAGCGGCGGGCTTCGTCGAAAGCGGTGATTTGGCTGGCGGTGGCATCGCTTTCCGGGTCGTCCGCGCAGGCCAGGTGGCTCCAGATGCCAACAACCTTGAGGCGGCCGGCTTGTTCGTGGCCGGCCAGCAGCTGCGCGGCCGCCGGGATATCCTCCACATTGAAACCTTCGCGGCTCATCCCGCTATCCACACTCAAGTGGACCCGCGCCGTGCGGCCGGTAGCCGCAGCTGCCCGCGCCACCGCCTCGATCATCCAGGTATCCCCCACCGAGAGTTCAATTCCGGCTTTCAGCGCGGGGGTGAGGTCGCTATCGGGGGTATAGATCCATGAGAAAACCGGGGGCAGGGCCGGGTGGCCGGCCAGCGCTTCACCTTCCGCGGGTAGCTCCCCCCATTCCCGCACCAGCTCGAGTGCTTCGGCAAGCTGGGCAACCCCGAGGTAGTCCGCTCCCGCGCGCGCGAAGGCGCGCGCGGCGGGAAGCAACCCGTGGCCGTACGCATCTCCTTTAATAACCGCCATGATTTTCTGGCCCGTGAGATGAGCCCGTACCCGGGTGAGGTTCTGTTCGAGCGCACCCAGGCTGATGGTAGCTCGAGAGGTGAAAACTGCGGGATCAAGGCTAAGCATGTGTTCTTCCTGTTGGAGAGCGGAACGGGCCGGGGTGGAAAGGTGCGGGGCGCGGATGTGCCTGTATTCTACGCGCCCCCGGCCAGGATCTGGCCGATGACCTCCGGAATGCGCGCGGCAATCTGAGCTGCGGTGATGGGCCGGCCTGGCAGCGGCGCGGGTTCTCCGAGGGCGCTGGTACCCACCGCCCCGAAAGGAGTTCCGGCCGCGAGCGCAGCGGCGCGGGCATGCATATGCAGGGCGGCGGCCGCGATGCGGGCAGCTGCCCCGGGGGCAAGGGCGCTCGCCCCGGGCCCGTCGGGAGCAGCACCGGTGGGTTCCGCGTGCTGCGCAAACCCAGCGTGCTGTTCACTCCCAACGTGCTGCGCGAGCAGGGCACCGATCAGCCCGGCTAGAACATCTCCGGCGCCGGCCACGGCGCGCCACCCGGGCGCCCCGCCCTGGGCATAACACGGTCCGCTCGGGCTGGCCACCACATCGACGGCGCCCTTGAGCACCACCGTCGCTCCCATTCGGGCCGCGAGCGCCTGCGCCGCCGCCACCGGGCAAGATTCAATCACCGCGCGGCTGAAAGGAGTGCCATCTGCGCTACGAAGATCCAGTTGAGCGGCCAGCGTGGCCGCTTCCCCGGCGTGCGGAGTGAGCACCACGTGTTCGCCGAGCTCCTTGCCCTCACGCCACACCATATGGCCAAGCTCGGGCAGAGCCCCGGCATCCACCACCACCGGGGATTCATTTTTCAACGCCGCCCGCAGCAGGGCCGGCGCCCCCGGAGGATCACCCGAACCAACCGTGAGGGCCTGGATCTGCCCCGCAGCAGCCACCACTTCCGGATGCTCGGCGATGACCAGCTCCGCTACCGCACTCTCGCCGAGGTACCGTACCATCCCGGGTCCCGCTGCCAGCGCCGCCGTCGTCGTTAATAACCCCGCACCCGGATACTGCACGGAACCGGCCACAACTCCCACCACGCCGCGGGTGTATTTGTGGTCATCCGCGCCCGGTACCCGCCACAGGTCCGCCGCATCGGCATCGCCCAGTTGCAGTACGGCCGGCTCGCCCAGGTACGGACCGAAACCGAGCTCCACCACCTCGACGCGCCCCGCGGCCCGCCGCGCCGGCTCCAGCACCAAACCTGCTTTGGCCGCACCCATGGTTACGGTGAGGTGGGCGGAGAGGTACGGGCCGGGGAGGGCGCCGTCGTCCACCCCGATACCCGACGGAGTATCCACCGCCACCACGAGCGGCTCCACCGGGCTGGCCAAACGCTCGGTCTCCAGCGCACTCAGCACCGATGCCAGGGGTTCGCGGGCCGCCCCGCGCGCCCCGATGCCGAGCAAGCCGTCCACCCAGACAGCGCTGCGCCGCGCAACACCCACCGCCTGCGCCGCGCTCGCCTCGCGGATGAGGCTCCCGCCGGCCCGCTCGAGAGCCGCCGCTCCCTCCCGGTGATACGCCGCCAGCGGCGCCACCGCCACCACGGCTGCCCCGCGCCGCGCCAGATACGCGCCAGCGTAGAGGGCATCCCCACCGTTATTACCCGCCCCGGCGAAAATAGCGATGCGGGTCCCGCTCACACGAATGGAACGCCTGCGCAACTCCCAGATAACTGCATTCGCGAGCGCCCGGGCCGCCCGCGCCATAAGCGGCTCACCGGCCGCCAGCAGTGGTTCTTCCGCGGCTCGCACGGTCGCGGCATCATAGGTACGCAACATACTGGTATCGTAACGCGCGCAGCGCCCCCGGAACCGGGTCGCGCAGCCGGACCGCCGAAACGGGGCGCGCAACCGGACCGCCGAAACGGGGCGCGCAACCGGGCCGCGCAACCGCGCGCCCAACTAGTAGGCTGGCCCCATGGAGTCCAACCGTCACCTCGTCACGTTCACGCACGACGAATGGAGCGCCCTTGCTAAAAACGCGCCCCTCCCCCTCACGCACACCGATGTGCGCCACCTAAAAGCTCTTGGCGACCCGATTGACCTAGCCGAAGCGGACGCTATTTACCGCCCGCTGTCCGCGTTGCTGCAAATGTACGCCCAGGAAATCGGCGATCTCCACCGCAAAACTTCCGATTTTTTGGGCTTGCGGGAACAGCGCACGCCTTTTGTGATCGGGATTGCCGGGTCGGTTGCGGTAGGGAAATCGACGACGGCGCGTCTGCTCCAAGAGCTCCTGCGCCGCTGGCCCTACACTCCCCGCGTGGATCTGGTGACCACCGACGGCTTCCTCTACCCCAATGCGGTGCTGGCCGAACGTGGCCTCATGGACCGCAAAGGCTTCCCGGAATCCTATGATCACGCCGCCCTTCTCGATTTTCTGCGGCGGGTCAAATCCGGGGAAGAGCGCGTGGAAGTTCCCCGCTACGACCACGTGATTTACGATATTGTGCCCGGCCAGCACCAGGTGGTGGCCCACCCGGATATTCTCATCCTGGAAGGGCTTAATGTGCTCCAGCCGCCGCTGCTTGCCGCAGGTGGGCGCACCGGGGCCGGAAAACTATCCGGCTGCCCGGCCGGTTCTCCAGCCGGTTCTCCGGCGCGCCTCACCCCCACGGATCCTGCTTTCTACACCGGGAACCTCACCGCGGTCTCCGATTTCTTCGACGTCTCGATTTACGTAGATGCCTCCCCCGAGGATCTAGAAACCTGGTATCTCTCGCGTATTTTCAAATTGCGCGACGTCGCCTTTAACCTGCCCGGCGCCTATTTCCACCAATTCGCCCATATGCCGGACGAAGAATTGCGGGCCCGTTCCCTCGAGATCTGGAACGCCATCAACCTTCCCAATCTGTTGGAAAATATCCAGCCCACCCGTGAGCGCGCCGATATCATGCTCTGCAAGGGTGCCGACCACCGGGTGCAGCGCATTCACTTGCGTAAGTTATAGCGCGAGGTTCGTGGCCACCACGTCTGCGAGTTCGTGGGCCACGGCGTCCGCTTCTTCCTGGGTGGCAGCCTCAACCATGACCCGCACCAGCGGCTCGGTGCCCGAGGGACGCAGCAGCACCCGGCCCGTCTCCCCCAAGCGTTCCTCGGCCTCACGGACCGCGCGCTGGACCTGCTCGTTTGTGGAGGCCGCGGCTTTATCCACATTCGGCACATTGACGAGAATCTGCGGGAGGCGGGTAACCACGCTGGCGAGTTCGCGCAGGCTGCGCCCGGATGCCGCAACTTGCTGGGCGAGGAGCAGGCTGGTGAGTGAGCCATCGCCGGTGGTGGCTTTTTCGAGAGAAATGACGTGGCCGGATTGTTCGCCGCCCAGGCTGTAGCCCCCGCGGCGCATCTCCTCAAGGACATAGCGGTCCCCCACCCCGGTTTGGACCGTGCGCACGCCGTGCTCCTTCATGGCGAGCAGCAGGCCCAGGTTGGACATGACCGTAACGACGAGGGTGTTCTGCGCGAGTTTGCCGGCGTCCTTGAGAGCAAGAGCGAGGATCGCCATGATTTGGTCGCCGTCCACGAGTTTGCCTTCGTGATCGACCGCCAGGCAGCGGTCCGCGTCGCCATCAAAAGCCACCCCGAAATCGGCACCGTTATCCACGACGGCGCGCTGAAGAGCCTCCGGGTGGGTGGAGCCGCAGCCGTCGTTGATGTTGTAGCCGGAAGGATCAGCGTTAATAACAATAACCTTCGCTCCGGCGCGGCGCAGCGCCTCGGGGGCGATAGCGGAGGTGGCACCGTTCGCGCAATCCGTGACGATAGTGAGACCGTCCAGGCGGGTGGTAATCGCCGTGGTGAGGTGGTCGAGGTAGAGCCGATCCCCGAATTCCGCGGTATCGCTAATACGGCCAATACCGGCGCCGGTGGGGCGGCCCCAATCCGTGCCGAGGAGTTCTTCGATTTCGTCCTCGAGGCTGTCCTCGAGTTTGAAGCCGCCCTTGGCGAAGAATTTAATGCCGTTGTCCTGCATGGGGTTGTGGGACGCGGAGATCATCACGCCCAGGTCATAGCCACCTTCCGCGGTGAGGAAAGCGATACCGGGGGTGGGGATAACATCCACATGTTCCACATCCACCCCGGCCCCAGCTAGCCCGGCAGCCACGGCCTGCGAGAGCATCCCGCCCGAGACACGAGAATCCTGGCCAATAACCGCACGCGGTCGGCCTTCCCCATCGAATTCGCGGGTGAGAACCCGAGCTGCGGCTTCACCCAATTTCACCGCGAGATCCGCCGTGAGAGCGCGGTTTGCGAGTCCGCGAACGCCGTCTGTTCCAAAAAGTCGTGGCATTGCTCAGCCTTTCGCTGGGGCGCGGCCAGGCCGCGCCGTGTTGTTCTTCCCTCATATTCTGACCTCGCCCGCGGCGGCGGCCGCTATGGACAGCCCGGCGTGGAGCCGATAGTTACTGCCGGCTGCTGCTGGCACCGCGGGTGCGCTGTGTTCTACTGTAACGCGCGCGGCCGGCTGGCGGAAAAAGGAACGCGGAGTGGACGGTTGAATGCAGCCGAGCACAGGATGCAACCCCACGACAACACCCACCACACAATGCAACCCCACGACATGTAATCCAATTAATTATGTAGCTAGAGTTGCATTATGTGTCTAGGAGAATCGCTAGAGCCCGCGCGCCAGTAGGGAGCATAAGCACCCACGCCACATGCAACAAGGGAGGCCCCGGATCGGGACCTCCCTTGTAAGACGCGAGCGCGGCGCCCAGCTAGGGGCATAGCGCCACAGCTTAACGCTTGGAGAACTGCGAAGCCTTGCGGGCCTTCTTCAGGCCGGCCTTCTTGCGTTCCACCGCGCGAGCATCGCGGGTGAGGTAGCCGGCCTTCTTGAGGGCCGGGCGATTCGCTTCGCGGTCAATTTCATTGAGGGCGCGGGCGATGCCAAGACGCAGCGCACCGGCCTGGCCGGACGTGCCGCCGCCGTTGATACGGGCGATGACGTCGAAACGGCCTTCGAGATCAAGCAGGGTGAAGGGGGACTTCACGAGCTGCTGATGGAGCTTATTGGGGAAGTAATCGGCCAGGTCTCGACCGTTTACCTTCCATTCCCCCGAGCCGGGGACGAGCCGGACGCGGGCAACGGCTTCCTTGCGGCGGCCGAGTGCCTGACCCGGGACAGCGGCGGATACACCCTGACCAACCTTAGCGGTTTCGGTCTCCGTGGTGTAGGAGCCGCTGAACTCCTCCTCCACCTGGGTGTCAACATGAGTTTCTGACATTGATGTAAATCCTGTTCCGAAAAAAGCGGCCGAACGCGACTCGCTTATTGGGCGATCTTCTTCAGCTCGTAAGGTTCGGGCTTCTGAGCTCCGTGCGGATGCTCAGCGCCGGCGAAAACCTTCAGCTTCTTCAGCTGCTGGCGTCCGAGAGACGTGTGCGGAAGCATGCCGCGCACCGCCTTAATAACGGCCTGCTCGGGATTCGAGGCAAGGAGTTCGGCGTACGAGGTAGCCTTGAGGCCCCCCGGGTAACCGGAATGCCGGTAAGCCATCTTCTGCGTTGCCTTGCTTCCCGTGAGGGTCACCTTGCTCGCATTCGTGATAATAACGAAATCGCCGGTATCCATGTGAGGAGCAAAATTCGGTTTGTGCTTCCCACGGAGCAGGGCGGCAACCTGAGCTGCCAAGCGCCCGAGGACAACATCGGTGGCGTCAATGATGTACCACTTCTTCTCAATGTCGCCGGGCTTAGGAGTGTACGTGCGCACGTGCGTAGCCTTCGTTTCTGATATTGGTTCCGAACATCCGCCGTGGTGGCGGGCGAAACCGTAACGGTCAAAAGTTAGATGTGCCCTTCACAGCGCGCGACGAGTGGGAATAAGCATCGCGCCGATGGTATGGACAACAACGCTCTATCATACCCGTAGCACCTATACCGGTCAAAGCTTTACCAGCGCTGTGAGGTACTCCACCGGCGCTTGCGCGTGGAAGTACGACGACGCCGCACGGGCCCGCCGCCTCACCTTCGTGCGCACGCGCTTTCCGCCGCGCCGCCCCGGCCGCGAGTGCGCTACAAAATAGGAGTGGGCAGGTCCACCACGGGTTCGGCCCGGCCTTCCGTCACCCACAAGCGCACATGCGGCGCGGTAATAGCCAAGACCACCAGCACCGAGATCCCCGCCGGGTACATGGCCGCGGTTGCCCCCGTGGTTGCCAGCAAGAGATAGAGCAGCGCGATACCTGCCTCACAGGCGAGGAAAAACACCCAGGCCACCCGGGAATGGTTTGCTACCCCGAGCAAAAGCAGCAGCATGACCAGGTAGAGCACCACGTCCACCGCGGAGGCGGGCATCATATCGGTGACCAGCGCGGTGCCGAGCAGCACCGTGATCGCCACGGCGGAGAAGAGCAAGGCCCCGGGCGGCACGCGATGTTCAGCAGCATTACGTGCCAACTCAGTGGCTTTTTCTGCCATGACACTTGAGTTACGCCACCCCGCTTTGCCCTCGGAGCCACCGCGCCGCGGCCCCAAACGCTGATCGCCCGTTCGCCGGTGGCCCGCTCGCTGGTGACCCGGAAGTGCAGCCCCTCCCGCGCCGGCACCGCCTTGGCCGCACGTTCCCTGCGCATCCGGTTGGCGTTCCTCCAGCCGCGCGGCCGCCCCGGTGACATCGAGGATGGGCAGATCGCCATCTGTTTGGATCTCATCACCGCCGCCGTTGCGCGAACTATAGGCGTTGAAATACTGCTCGATAACGCTCACGTGGCTTTCGGGATCCGCGTAGCGCACCGTATTGATAATGAAGTCCCGTTCCGCATCGATATTCGGGTCAATTTTATGGGTGAATTGCCCAGTGAAAATAGACAGGCCCACGCTACGATCAAAAGTTCCGGCAGCGAGCCAGGTGATCCGTTCCCCGCCCGGGAGTGTCCAATCCGGCGGGCAGCGCCAGAAACGCACGTGGTGGCGCTGGGCCGCATTTCCGTCCACTTCCTGCTGGTAGGCGAATTCTTGCTTTCGGGAGAATAAATACAGATCAGAGACCGGCGCGGAAGGATAGGAGCGGCGCAGCACCGCGGCCACGATAATACGCCAGGACGTGCGGAAAGTAATGGGTTCGGCTTCGATCCAGCCCGCGGCCCGCATAGCCGCGTGAATATCCGCCTCGCTCCCCTCCCAGCCAATATTGACCGGGTCCCCGAGAATACCGTCAGCAGTTTTGGTGCGCCCGAAGAAATAATCCGGCACGTACATGAGCGAAAACAGCTGATGCAGCCGCGGGAAAGCGAAATACGCCGCGAGCGCCCAAAACACCAGCAGGTGCAGCCACCACAACGGCTGCCCGGGCAACCCGCGCAACAAAAGGAGCACGGCCAACCAGAAACTATAGATAAGAGCGACGACGACGAAGAGCCCTGCCAATACGGCATAGAGGGGGAAACCCCGCCGCAGCGGCTGCCGGGGCAGGCGCGCATAGGCGGGCGGGCGCGAGGGAACCGGCCAGCGCTGGTCAGCGCTGTGCCGCACCGAGCGTACCGGCGTTGATTGCGCAGCTTGGCTTTGTTCCTGAGTCACGTTATCGATTTTACCCGGGGCCTACGACGCTCTCGGTTAGTCCTCCAGCAGCATCCGGATGGCCCGCGAAGCCTCCGCGCGCGCGGCCCATTCACCGGGCTCGGGGTAATTCACGCGTTCCAGGGTGAGCGGATGGGGCGGAGCTACCACCACTTCCCCATCCCGGCTCGCTTCGCGTAGGCGGCGGGCCGGCCAGGCGGCGTCGCGCTGTCCCTCACCCACCCGGAGCAGCGAGCCGACGAGGGTACGCACCATGGAATGGCAAAACGCGTCCGCGACCGCGTGGATGGTCACCAACTCGCCTTCCTCGGCAACGTCCAGCGCCAGGAGCTCCCGAATCGTCGTCGCTCCCGCGCGAGGTTTGCAGTAGGAGAGGAAATCGTGTTCGCCCAGGAGGGAGGCCGCGGCCTCCCGCATCGCATTGAGATCCAGCGGACCGGCCAGCCAGAGGACGTCGCGTCGTCGTAAAGGATCGAAGTGACCCACCGCGATACGGTACGTGTATTCGCGCGAAACCGCCGAAAAACGCGCGTCAAAATCAGGAGAAACCACACGGGTGCTATGCAGCACAATATCGGCACTCCCCCGCGGACCGCTCGCACCGCGAGCCAGCATACCCTGCACCCGGCGCACCAGCACCCGGGTAGGCGCCTCCACGGAGCGCCCCTGCACCGCGGCGAGCACCTCCCGCGGCACATCCATATGGGCGACCTGCCCGCGGGCATGCACCCCCGCATCGGTCCGGCCGGCCACCGTGAGCGTGACCGGTACCCGCAGGACCGTGCCGAGCGCCTCCGAGAGTGTTCCTTCCACGGTACGCAGGCCCGGCTGCGCCGCCCAACCGTGAAATTCGGTACCGTCGTAGGAAAGATCAAGCCGAAGCCGAAGATTTTGCGCTAGCGTGTCACTCATGGATCCAGTTTCCCACGCCGAGCCCATCGCCCGCATACCGGAGAACGAGGAGCCGGCCCTCCCCCGCGGCACCGCACCGCTTTACGCAAGCGCGCCCAGCCCGGAGGATGCCGCCACTACCACCCCGGCAGCCGCGGCCTCCGGCCCGCGCACCTTCGCGGTGGACTGCGGCGGGGGCGGCATCAAAACAGCGCTATTAGACGCGGCCGGCACCCAGATCGGACCCGCTCGCCGTACCCCGGTCCGCTACCCCTTCTCACCCGCAGATCTCGAAAATATCATTGCCGCGGATGCCGCCGCGCTGCGCGCCGAGGGCGCTGATTTCGAGCGACTCACGGTGGGCATGCCCGGAATGTTACGCCACGGCGTTGTGGTGTATACCCCGCATTACATTCGCCGGGCCGGCCCGCATACCCGCCTCGACCCGGACATGGAGGCAGCCTGGAACGGCCTGGATATTCGTACCGCCCTCGCCGCGCGCTTTTCGCGCCCCACTCTGGTTCTCAACGACGCCGAAGTGGCCGCCGCCGCGACCGTGACCGGTCAGGGCCTGGAAGTGGTGCTGACCTTCGGGACCGGTTTGGGAAATGCAATCGTCGATAACGGGGTGCTGGCCCCCCACCTGGAGTTTTCCCACGCGCCGTTGCGGTGGGGACTCACCTACGATGACGTGATCGGTGAAATCGAACGTATCCGCCTGGGCGACGCTGCGTGGAGCCGGCAGGTGGCGCGCGCTATCGAATCGCTCTACCCGGTAATCCGCTGGGACACCCTCTACCTCGGGGGCGGCAACGCGGCACGCATAACCGATACGGTACGCGAACGGCTAAGCAGCTCCGTGGTATTTATTCCCAATGCGGCCGGCATGAGCGGCGGGGTGCGGGCCTGGGATTTAGTGGCCGCCTCCGAACGTGCCCGGGCGGAGGGATAGGCGCGCTTCTTCTCTGGCGTACAGAAAAGGGCTCCGGAAACTCATGTTTCCGAAGCCCTTTTCTCAAGCTTCCCGGACGGCCCGGCCAGTCAAACAGCCGGACCTACCGCAGGCTTTTACTTAGCTTCTTCAGCCTTCTCGGCTTCCGCAGCTTCATCCGCACTGGCGGCCGACTCGGCCGACTCTGCGCTTTCGGCCGATTCAGCGGACTCCGCACTTTCAGCAGATTCAGCCGACTCAGCAGATTCTGCAGCTTCGGCTTCTTCCGCGGCAGCGGCACGCTCGGCGGCCTTTTCCGCTTCCTTGACAACCGCCTGCTTCGGGGAGACCTTCTCGGTCACCAGCGAAATAACGGCCATCGGGGTGTTATCACCGCGGCGGTTGCCCACCTTGGTGATGCGGGTGTAGCCGCCCTCGCGTTCCGCGAACAGCGGGGCGAGTTCCTCGAAGAGGATGTAGGCGGTTTCACGATCGCCGAGCACCTTGAGGGCCAGGCGGCGATTGTGGGTATCACCCTTCTTCGCCTTCGTGATGAGCTTTTCGATATGAGGACGCACCGCGCGAGCCTTCGCTTCGGTGGTCTTAATCGACGTGTGATGAATAAGTTCCTTGCACAGATTGGCAAGAATCTTGCGCTGGTGGGCGGGGCTGCCGCCGAGGCGCGGACCCTTGGTGGGCTTAGGCATTGTCTACTCTCCTAGTAAATTATGTGGCTGCTCAGGCCTGAGAATCGTCGCTGAACTGCATCCCGTAGTCATCGAATCCGCCACCGAGGAAACTCGATCCGGAATCCTTGAGGCTCAGGTCCATCTTCGCCAGTTCATCCTTGACATCATCGATGGACTTCGCCCCGAAGTTGCGAATATCGAGCAGGTCGGCTTCCGAGCGCTGCACCAGTTCCCCAATAGTATGGATACCTTCGCGCTGCAGGCAGTTCTGGGAACGTGCCGGCAGGTTGAGGATGGTGATCGGACGCTGCAGATCCGAGGAGCGCTGCTCGGTGACCGGAGCCGGACCAATTTCGATGCCTTCGGCTTCGTCATTGAGATCCACCGCCAGGCCGAAGAGCTCCACGAGGGTCTTGCCGGCAGAGGCGAGAGCGTCCCGCGGCGTCGTCGATTCCTTGGTTTCCACATCAACCACGAGGCGATCAAAGTCGGTGCGCTGTTCCACGCGGGTGGCTTCCACCTTGTAGGAAACCTTGAGCACCGGCGAGTAGATCGAGTCAATCGGAATGCGGCCGATCTCATCGTTATCGCCCTTGTTGAGAGCCGCGGAAACATACCCGCGCCCGCGTTCAACCGTGAGGTCGATTTCGAGCTTGCCCTTGTCATTGAGGGTGGCGATATGGAGATCCTGGTTGAGGATTTCCACGCCCGCCGGCGGGGTGATATCCGCGGCGGTCACTTCGCCCGGGCCCGTCTTCCGCAGGTACATGAGGACCGGTTCGTCGTTATCCGAGGAGACAACAAGTTCCTTGAGGTTGAGGATGATTTCCGCAACATCTTCCTTCACACCGGGGATGGTGGAGAACTCATGGAGCACCCCATCGATGCGGATCGACGTGACCGCAGCACCGGGGATGGAGGACAGCAGGGTACGGCGCAGGGAATTACCCAGCGTGTACCCGAATCCGGGCTCGAGCGGCTCGAGGACGAACCGGGAGCGGAATTCGGAGATCTTCTCTTCACTCAGAACGGGACGTTGTGCAATGAGCACGATTCTTTCCTTTCCGCAAACAACCGCTATATGAGGTTTGCGTACCCTCGCGAAACTCTGTCTGTCCGCGAGGTGCGGGCACGGCTTTTCCTGTCAAAGCTCGCGCCCTGGGAGGGGTGCCGCAGAGGCCGTGGCCTCTGCGCCGGCGTCGTACCTACAAAGGCGACGCCGCAACGCACCGCGCCGCAACTAGACGCGACGGCGCTTGGGCGGGCGGCACCCGTTGAAGGCCTGCGGAGTCACATCGGAAATGGAGGTGACTTCCAGCCCGGAGGCGGTCAGGGAACGGATCGCGGTTTCGCGCCCGGAACCCGGACCCTTGACGAATACATCAACCTTCTTCATGCCCTGTTCCATGGCCTGACGCGCGGCATTTTCCGCAGCGAGCTGCGCGGCGTAGGGAGTCGACTTACGCGAGCCCTTGAAGCCAACCATCCCGGAGGAGGCGGAAGCAATAACCGCACCGGTGGGGTCGGTGATAGACACGATGGTGTTATTGAAGGTGGACTTAATGTGGGCCTGACCCACGGTGACATTACGACGCTGATTGCGACGCGGACGGCGCGCACCGGCGTTAGCAGAACGAGTCTGACGAGCCATAATCTATTTCTCCTGAACTACGACGAAGCCTACTTGGCCTTCTTCTTACCGGCCACGGTGCGCTTGGGGCCCTTGCGGGTGCGCGCGTTGGTCTTGGTGCGCTGCCCGTGCACGGGCAGGCCGCGACGGTGACGCAGGCCCTGGTACGAACCGATTTCGATCTTGCGGCGAATATCAGCCTGGACTTCGCGGCGCAGGTCGCCTTCAACCTTGTAGTTCTCGTCGATATGGTTCTTGAGCTTCACCAGATCGTCTTCAGTGAGATCGCGCACGCGGGTATCCGGGTTCACCCCGGTAGCGGCGAGGGTCTCGTGGGCGCGGGTGCGTCCAATGCCAAAAATGTAAGTAAGCGCGATCTCAATCCGCTTTTCGCGGGGGAGATCAACGCCGGAGAGACGTGCCAATTTCTTAGCTCCCTTAGTTATGCCGGAGGTGTCGGGCACTGCTGTTCCCACGGGTCTCTATTCCGTGAGCCCCGGCCTCCGGACCGGGGGTTGCCTTGCGGCTAACAGTGCTGGTGCAACGGGGCATTTAGCCCTGACGCTGCTTATGGCGCGGATTCGAGCTGCAGATCACCATGACGCGACCGTGGCGCCGAATGACCTTGCAGTTATCGCAAATGCGCTTAACGCTCGGCTTGACCTTCATGAATAACTTTCCTTGTTGATCACTTGTAGCGGTAGACAATCCGCCCGCGGTTCAGGTCATAGGGCGTGAGCTCTACAACCACCCGATCCTCGGGCAGGATACGAATGTAGTGCTGACGCATTTTGCCGGAAATATGGGCCAGAACTTCGTGCCCGTTTTCCAGCTCGACCTTGAACATCGCGTTGGGCAGCGCTTCAATCACGCTACCTTCAACTTCGATGACGCCGTCTTTCTTCGCCATGTTCCTCGCTAACAGTGTTGCCCACACCGGATTGTGCGGGGCATCAAAATCGGTGCGCAGGCGTGCGCCATACAGGCACACGGCACCGACGTCCAATACTACTGCACGAAGCCGCCCCTATGTAAGGGGCGGCTTCGATGTTATGGATCACGTGTATGCGAGGCGCGGACGCAGTACCGGAACTGCATGCCCGCTGCGAAGCGGTACGACGGCGCAGCCTAGTCTCCGAGAGGAACCGGAACTACTCCGTACTTCGCGAGGCGGGCCGCTCCCCCATCGGGTTCGTTGAGTACCCAAATACCACCGGCGTGCTTAGCGATTTGGCTTTCCCAATGGCAGGCATCCTGGCCGTCGGCGGTTTTCACCGTCCAACCATCGGCCAGGGTGATGTTCTCCTGGGAGCCGGCGGTAAGAATCGGCTCGATACACAGCACCATCCCAGCCTTGAGGCGGGGCCCGCGCCCGCGGGTGCGGTAATTGAAGACCGTGGGATCTTCGTGCATGGCGCGCCCAATCCCGTGCCCGGTGAATTCTTCAACAATACCCGGTTCGGGATCCTGGCTCACTACGAAATCATCAATGGCCGCCCCGATATCGGATACAAATTTCCCGGTCGCCATCGCCGCAATACCCACCCACATGGATTCTTCCGTGATGTCGGAGAGGCGCTGGCGGGCAGCCATCTGCTTCTCATCTCCACCCGGGAGGACTATGGAAAAGCAGGAGTCGCCATTCCAGCCGTTGAGAAGAGCCCCGCAGTCAAAGGAGACCAGGTCCCCCGGCTCCAGGATTTCTTCTTCGCTGGGGATACCGTGCACCACGGTGTTATTCACCGAGATGCAGGTCTGGGCCGGGTAATCGTAATACCCGTAAAAATTCGAGACGGCTCCGTGTGCCTCCAAGACCGCTTTGGCGCGTTGGTCGAGCTGCGCCGTCGACATCCCGGCTGCCACGTGGGCCCGCAGGTCATCGTGAATCGCGCGCACCACCAGCGCCGCCTGGCGCATGCCCAGAATATCCGCCTCGGAACGAAGATTAATCATTGCTGCGCCTACCGGCCCAAGAAATCGCTCAGCGCGCTATCAATAGCGGCAGCAACTTCCTCCACGGTGCCCAGGCCGTTGACGGACACCACGAGCCCGCGGCTGGCGTAGGCATCGATAATCGGCTTGGTGGTGGCGTGATAGACCTCGATGCGGTGGCGGATAACCTCTTCCGTATCATCAGCCCGGCCCTGTTCCTGGGCGCGCCCGAGCAGGCGCTGGACCACCACGTCGTCGTCGGCCTGCAGTTCCACCACGGCGTCCACGTTCTTCTCACCGAGCATGGCGTCGAGGGCGCTCACCTGATCGAGATTGCGCGGATAGCCATCCAGGAGGAAACCGGCAGCTGCATCGGCTTCACCCAGGCGCTCCTCCACCATCTGGTTCGTAACGGAATCGGGAACCAGCTCGCCCTTTTCCGAGTAGGAGGCGGCCAGGCGCCCCAGTTCATCCTGAGCCTTGGCATGCGCGCGGAAAAGATCACCGGTGGAAATGGCCGGGATACCGTAACGCTCCGCAATACCGGCCGCCTGGGTGCCTTTGCCCGCGCCCGGGGGGCCAACCAAAATCAAACGTACTGACATGAGTGGCACCTTTCTGTGTTATCGGTGCGGAGCGCGCCTGCGCCCCGCCGGAAAGAGGGGGCGAGGCCGCGTTAGCGGATACCGCCGAGGAAGCCTTCGTAATGGCGCTGCTGGAGCTGGGCGTTGATGTCCTTGACGGTCTGGAGGCCCACACCCACCAGAATCATGATGGAGGTGCCGCCGAAACCGGACTGCACAATACCGAGCGCGCTGAAGAGCAGCAGCGGGATGAGGGCCACGATGGTGAGGTAGGTGGCGCCCACCCACGTGAGGCGATTAGAGACGAAGTGGAGATAATCCGCAGTGGGCTTACCCGCGCGCACATTCGGAATGAAGCCGCCGTACTTCTTCATATTGTCCGCGACTTCGTCCGTGTCGAAAGCGATCGAGGTGTAGAAGAAGGTGAAGGCGAAAGTGAGAAGCGCGTAGGTGAGGATGTAGGCCCAGCCGTTGTGCTGGAAATTGCGCTGAATCCAGACCACCCAGGAAGAATTCTGATTTCCGAACGTGGAGATCATCGTGGGGAGCATGAGGATTGAGGACGCGAAGATCACCGGGATAACGTTCGCCATATTGATCTTGATAGGCAGGTACGTGGTGGACCCGCCGTAGGTGCGCCGGCCAATAACGCGCTTGGCGTACTGCACAGGGATACGGCGCTGGGACTGCTCCACGAAGGTAACAACCAGGGTGATGAGAGCGAAGACCGCAATGACGATGAGGAGGGTGCCCACCCCGTGCCCGGCGTAGATCTGACCCATCATCGAGGGGAAACCGGCGCAAATACCGGTGAAGATGAGGATGGACATACCATTGCCCACCCCGCGTTCGGTGATGAGTTCCGCCATCCACATGATGAGGCCGGTGCCGGCCGTCATGGCGAGGATGGTCATGGTGTAGGTCCACCAGGTGGCGTTCGGAATCACCGGTTCTTTACAGCCGGCGAACAGCGTGAAGTTCGCGGTTGCTACCACGACCGAGGACTGGAGCAGGCCCAGCCCGATAGTGAGGTAGCGGGTGTATTCCGTCAGCTTCGCGGTACCCGATTGGCCTTGCTTATGCAGTTCCTGGAAACGCGGGATGACCACACGCAGCAGCTGCACAATAATCGAGGCCGTAATATAGGGCATAATTCCCAGGGCGAAAACGGAAAGCTGCATCATCGCGCCGCCTGAGAACAGGTTGAGCATATCGATGAGATCCTGCGCGCCCGATTGCTGCGTGGTGCACTCCCGAATATTGCTCAAGCTCACGAACGGAGCCGGGATGAAGCTACCCAAGCGGTAAATCACCATAATCATCATGGTGAAAAGCAGCTTGCGGCGCAGATCCGGGGTGCGGAAAGCAGCTGCGAAAGCCTTAATCAAGATTCCTCCTGATGGTGACGGATCGCGCGGGGCAGTCCGTTATCGTCGAGAACCGTCGGGTGACGGAAATGGGGACAAGCGTATTTTCGGGGAAAGTACGCACGACGGCGCACTGGCAACGCTGCGTATTTGCCACTGAAAGCAATCTTTCAGCAACGCTGCCCGCGCCCAGAAAAAAGCTCGCCCCCGCCATAATAGCGGGGACGAGCAAATTTCGCACTGTTCATCCACAGAGTGTGGGTGAGTGCTCAGTCAAACGGTGGCCGTGCGGCCAGCGCGTATTACTTGGATTCGACCTGCGGCGCGGAGATAGAACCCCCGGCAGCCTCGATCTTTTCCTTAGCCGAGTTCGACCACGCTTCCACTTCGACGTCGAGCTTGACGGAAATCTCACCGGTTCCGAGAACCTTGACCGGGGAGTTCTTGCGAACCGCACCCTTGGCCACGAGATCCGCCGAGGTTACCTTCCCACCTTCCGGGAAGAGCTCGCCGAGCGCCGAAACGTTAACGACCTGGTATTCAACCCGGAACGGGTTCTTGAAACCACGCAGCTTCGGAAGGCGCATATGCAGCGGCATCTGGCCACCTTCGAAACCGGGACGCACGGTATTACGTGCCCGGGTACCCTTGGTACCGCGGCCGGACGTCTTACCCTTGGATCCTTCACCGCGACCAACGCGAATCTTCGCCTTGTTCGAACCCGGAGCCGGACGCAGGTCGTGCAGCTTAATGATGGAATCCTTTTCCGTTTCCGCCATTAGTCAACCTCCTCCACGGTAACGAGGTGAGCCACGGCGCGAACCATGCCCTTCACCTCGGGGGTATCCTCGCGCACAACGGACTGTCCGATCTTACGCAGCCCGAGCGTGCGCAGGGTGTCCTTCTGGCGCTGGATCGCACCAACAACACCCTTGACCTGGGTGATCTTAAGATTTGCCATTACGCACCAACTCCCGCGGCCGCGGCCTCATTTTCCGCCTTGGCGGCTTCGGCCTCTTCGATCTCGCGTTCCTTGGCTTCCGCTTCGGCGCGCGCCCGCAGCATAGCTTCGGGGACAACACGCTCGATGGGGAGCCCACGCCGGGCAGCAACCGCTTCGGGCTGCTCGAGCTGCTTGAGGGCAGCCACGGTGGCGTGCACGATATTGATCGCGTTCGAGGAACCGAGCGACTTGGAGAGCACATCGTGAATACCCGCGCACTCCATGAGGGCACGCACCGGGCCGCCGGCAATTACGCCGGTACCGGGAGCGGCCGGGCGCAGCAGCACGACGCCGGCGGCGTCTTCGCCCTGCACCACGTGCGGGATAGTCCGCGCGATACGCGGGATGCGGAAGAAGTTCTTCTTCGCTTCCTCGGTACCCTTAGCGATAGCGGCGGGAACTTCGCGGGCCTTGCCGTACCCGACACCCACGAGGCCATTGCCGTCGCCCACCACCACGAGAGCGGTGAAGGACATCCGGCGGCCACCCTTGACCGTCTTCGCAACGCGGTTAATGGTCACCACGCGCTCGATATAAGCGTTCTTTTCTTCACCGCGACGATTGTCACGGCGGTTATCACGACGGTTATCGCGGCGTCCGCGACGACCTTCGTTGCGATTTTCCCGGCCGTTCTGGGCCGGATCCTGCTGCTCTGCAGCCATTTTCCTCTGCCTTTCCTCAGCCGTTAGAAATCGAGTCCAGCTTCGCGCGCACCTTCGGCGACAGCTGCAACGCGACCGTGGTACTGGTTGCCACCGCGGTCGAAGACCACGGCGCTGATCCCAGCGTCCTTGGCGCGCTGACCGACACGTTCGCCGACCTTCCGCGCGATTTCTGTCTTGGTACCCTCCGCTTCGCGCAGGTCAGCTTCGTAGGACGAGGCGGCCGCGAGAGTGCGACCCACGACGTCGTCGATAACCTGGGCGTAAATGTGGCGGTTGGAACGCGAGACCACGAGACGCGGCCGCGCGGCGGTACCGGAAATACGCTTGCGCAACCGGAAGTGGCGGCGCGCACGAGCGATGTACTTGCCCTTGCCCTTGATGGTAACAGCCATCACTTACCAGCCTTTCCAGCCTTGCGACGAATAACTTCGTCAGCGTACTTGACGCCCTTGCCCTTGTAGGGTTCGGGCTTACGAAGCTTGCGAATCTTCGCGGCGGTTTCGCCCACGAGCTGCTTATCGATACCCGAGACCGTGAACTTGGTCGGGGTGGCTACGGTGAAGGTGATACCTTCCGGAGCTTCGAAAAGAATCGTGTGGGAGTAGCCCAGCGAGAATTCAAGATCAGAGCCCTTGGCGACCACGCGGTACCCGGTTCCGACGATTTCCATCGCCTTGCTGTACCCGTTGGTGACGCCCTCGACCATATTCGCAACGAGGGTGCGGGTCAGGCCGTGCAGCGAACGCGATTCGCGCTCGTCATTCGGCCGGGTCACCAGAACCGTATTGTCATCAACATTCACCGCGATCGGCTCGGCTACCGAGAGCTCGAGCTGACCCTTGGGGCCCTTGACAGTGACGTTCTGGCCGGAAACCGACACATCGACGCCGCTGGGGATAGCGATGGGAAGCCTACCAATTCGAGACATTATTGCACCTACTTCCCATTACCAGACGTAAGCGAGGACTTCCCCGCCAACGCCCTTATCCTTGGCCTCACGGTCCGTCATAAGGCCGGAGGAGGTGGACAAAATAGCCACACCCAGGCCGTCGAGAACGCGCGGCAGGTTGGTGGACTTCGCGTAAACGCGCAGGCCCGGCTTCGAGATGCGCCGGACGCCAGCGAGGGCGCGTTCACGGTTAGATCCGTACTTCAACGTGAGGGTGAGGGTCTTGCCCACCTGGGCGCTCTCCACCTCGTAGGAGTCGATGTAGCCTTCGCGCTTCAAGATGTCCGCGATATGGGACTTAATCTTGGAGTACGGCATAGACACCGACTCATGGAACGCCGAATTGGCGTTACGCAGACGCGTCAGCATGTCTGCGATTGGGTCAGTCATTGTCATTTTGGGCTGTGGCCCTTCCTCGTCGCGGTTTCCGATGGACCTGCGACGTAGTCTTTACCAGCTGGACTTCTTAACACCGGGGAGTTCGCCGCGCAGGGCCAACTCACGCAGGCAAATACGGCACAGGCCGAACTTGCGGTAAACGGAATGCGGACGGCCGCACCGGTTGCAACGGGTGTACGCACGAACGGCGAACTTCTGCTTACCGGCGGCCTTTTGCTTCAGAGCGGTCTTTGCCATATTTAGGCCTCCTTGAAGGGGAATCCGAGATGCTTGAGAAGAGCGCGCCCTTCGTCGTCGCTCCCGGCAGAGGTCACCACGGTGATGTCCATACCGCGCACGCGATCAATCTTGTCCTGGTCGATCTCGTGGAACACGGTCTGTTCGGTCAAACCGAAGGTGTAGTTCCCGTTGCCGTCAAACTGCTTGGGCGAAAGGCCGCGGAAGTCGCGGATACGCGGCAGCGCGGTGGAAATCAGCCGGTCAAGGAACTCCCACATGCGGTCGCCGCGGATGGTCACGAAGCACCCGATGGCCTGGCCCTCACGCAGTTTAAACTGCGCGATGGACTTCTTGGCCTTGGTGATCATCGGCTTCTGGCCGGTAATCGCCGTCATATCAGCGACGGCGCCGTCGAGCACCTTGGAATCGCGCGCAGCATCACCCACGCCCATATTCACCACGACCTTGACGATCTTGGGAACCTGGTTAACGTTGACGTACTTAAATTCTTCCTGGAGTTCCGGGATGATGTGTTCCCGGTACTTCACCTTGAGACGGGGGGTATCGCTCACAGTTCGATTTCCTTCCCGCCGCGGCGTCCGATGCGCTCACGGACAATCTTCTTCTTGCCATCGCGCTCAACTTCTACCTCACGGTAGCCCACGCGAATCGGCTTGCCATCGTGAACGAGGGCAACGTTCGAAATGTGAATGGGTGCCTCGACGGTTTCGATACCGCCGGTGGTGCCGCCCCGCGAGGTCTGCCCCACGCGCACGTGCTTCTTCACGCGCTGGACGCCTTCCACGATCACGCGCTCACGCTTGGTGTCAACGGACAGCACGCGACCCTGCATCCCCTTATCGCGCCCGGCGATAACCTGGACGAGATCATCCTTCTTAATCTTCGCCATTAGATCACCTCCGGAGCCAGCGAAATGATGCGCATGAACTTCGCATCGCGAAGCTCACGCCCGACGGGCCCGAAGATACGGGTGCCGCGGGGTTCGCCGTCGTTCTTCAACAGCACGGCTGCGTTTTCGTCGAACTTGATGTAGGACCCGTCCTTGCGGCGCGTTTCCTTAACTGCACGGACGACGACCGCCTTGACGACGTCGCCCTTCTTTACGTTTCCGCCCGGAATAGCATCCTTGACGGTGGCGACGATGGTGTCACCAATTCCGGCGTAGCGCCGGCCGGAGCCGCCGAGCACCCGGATGCACAAAAGTTCCTTGGCACCGGTGTTATCGGCGACGCTAAGCCGCGTCTCCTGCTGGATCATGTGTTTCTATCTCCTATTGTCGTGCCGGTTCTCGGATTCGAGCCTTGCCGAACGAATGGGTTTGCGCGAACTGCGCCGGCCCAAACGCCTTTGGCCCACATGCGAGGGCCGCCTGCGTTCAGGCCGGTCACATTCGCTAAAGCTAGGAAAGCCCTAACTACTTCGCCTTCTCGATGATCGTAACGACCCGGAAGTGCTTGGTCGCGGACAGCGGGCGGGTTTCCATAATGGAGACCAAATCGCCTACGCGAACCTCGTTATTTTCGTCGTGCGCCTTCACTCGCTTGGTGCGGGTAATAACTTTACCGTATAGCGGGTGCTTAACGCGATCTTCAACTTCAACGACAACGGTCTTGTCCATTTTGTCGGAGACCACGTAGCCGCGCAGCGTCTTGCGGTGATTACGTGTTTCAGTGGTTGCGTTCTCGCTCATCTCATCCTCACTTACTGAGCGGCCGGAGCGGTTCGAATGTTCTTCTCCCGCTCGCTCTTAATGGTGTAAATGCGAGCAATCTCGCGACGAACTTCCCGCAGGCGGCCACTGTCCTCCAGGCGGTGAGTCACCGCCGAGAAGCGGAGGTTGAACAGTTCCTTCTTCGACTCGGCAAGCTTCTCGAGAAGCTCCGCGTCGGTCATCGCGTCGAGTTCCGCGGTGGTCAGTCCCTTAGCCATTACTCAACCTCCTCACGGGTGATAAAGCGGGTCTTGATGGGCAGCTTGTGCTGGGCGCGGCTCATGGCCTCGCGGGCGAGAGCCTCGTCAACACCGGCCATTTCGAACATGACACGCCCGGGCTTGATATTGGCAACCCAGGTTTCCACCGGGCCCTTACCCGAACCCATACGCACGCCGAGCGGCTTCTTCGTGAGCGGGCGATCCGGGAAGATGTTAATCCAGATCTTGCCGCCACGCTTGACGTGACGCGTCATGGCGATACGAGCTGCTTCAATTTGACGGTTGGTGATGTAGGCCGGCTCGAGCGCCTGGATGCCGTATTCACCGAAAGCCAGCTGCGTTCCGCCCTTGGCCATACCCTTACGGTGCGGACGGTGCTGCTTGCGCCATTTAGTACGACGAGGAATCAGCATGAGTTATGCCTCCGTTCCGGTTGATTCCGGCGCGGCTACCGGAGCTTCGGCTCCGGTAGCCGGGCTCTGAGCCTGTTCGCTGCGGGCTTCCCCACGCTGGCCACCGCGACCGCGACCGGTGCCGCGACGTCCGCGACGATCCGAACGGCCTCCGCGCCCACCGCGCGGTGCTTCCGCGAGGCTGCGGTAGTACTCAGCGTCGGTAAGATCACCGCGGTAAATCCACACCTTCACGCCAATGCGGCCGAAGGTGGTACGCGCTTCGTAGAAACCGTAGTTGATATTCGCGCGCAGGGTGTGCAGCGGCACGCGCCCTTCACGGTAGAACTCACTACGCGACATTTCCGCGCCACCCAGACGGCCCGAGCACTGCACGCGGATGCCCTTGGCACCGGCGCGCTCGGCGGACTGGATACCCTTGCGCATAGCGCGGCGGAAAGACACGCGCGAGGCGAGCTGTTCCGCGATACCCTGCGCTACGAGCTGGGCGTCAGCTTCCGGGTTCTTCACTTCGAGAATATTGAGCTGGACGGCCTTGCCGGTCAGCTTCTCGAGGTCGGCGCGGAGGCGATCAGCTTCCGCACCGCGCCGGCCGATGACGATGCCGGGGCGAGCGGTGTGGATATCCACAACCACGCGTTCGGCGCGGCGCTCGATATGCACGCTGGAAATACCGGCGCGCTCGAGCGTCTTTTCGATCATGTCACGGATTTTGACATCTTCGAGGACGTAGTCCGAGTAGCGCTGCCCCTTCTTGGTGGAATCAGCGAACCACTTGGAGCGGTGGTCGGTCGTGATGCCGAGACGGAACCCAATAGGGTTGACTTTCTGTCCCACTAGCGGGCCCTCCTCTGGTTCTTGGTCTTGGGCTTCTCGTCGGTAACGATAACGGTGATGTGACTCGTCCGCTTGTTGATGCGGTTCGCCCGGCCCTGAGCACGCGGCTGGATGCGCTTCATCGTCGGGCCTTCGTCGGCGTAAATTTCGCCGATGAAGAGCTCAGACTCATCGAAGCGCTCCCCCGCCTGCTCGGCGGCGTAGCGCGCGTTGGCAATAGCCGACTCCACGATCTTACGAACCGGAGTGGCGGCTGCAAACGGTGCGAACTGCAGTACGTCAATAGCGTCCAGGGCGCGCCGGCCGCGGATGGTGTCCACGACACGACGGGCCTTCATGGGCGACACGCGCACGAAGCGCGCCTGCGCCTTTGCTTCCATAGTTCTGCCTTACTCTCTCGCTCGAGGCCCCGGCTTAGCGCCGGCGGCCCTTTCGGTCGTCCTTGTCGTGCCCGCGGAAGGTGCGGGTCGGGGCGAACTCCCCGAGCTTGTGGCCAACCATGGATTCGGTAATGAATACCGGCACATGCTTGCGTCCATCGTGCACTGCAAAGGTGTGACCCAGGAAATCGGGGGTGATAACCGACCGACGCGACCAGGTCTTGATTACGTTCTTGGTGTTCTTCTCGTTCTGCTCGTCGACCTTCTTGTAGAGGTGCTCGTCGACGAACGGACCCTTCTTCAAACTGCGGGGCATCAGCTAATCCTTCCTCAGCGCTTCTTGCCGGTCTTGCGACGGCGCACGATGAGCTTGTCGCTGGCCTTGTTCGGACGGCGGGTACGGCCTTCCTTCTTGCCCCACGGGCTAACGGGATGGCGCCCACCGGACGTCTTACCTTCACCACCACCGTGCGGGTGGTCCACCGGGTTCATGACAACACCGCGGACGGTCGGGCGAACGCCCTTCCAGCGCATACGGCCGGCCTTGCCCCAGTTGATATTCGCCTGCTCGGCATTGCCGACTTCACCGACAGTGGCGCGGCAACGCACGTCCACGTTACGGATTTCACCGGAAGGCATACGCAGCTGCGCGTACTTGCCTTCGCGGGCAACCAACTGCACGGAAGCACCGGCGCTGCGGGCGATCTTCGCCCCGCCGAGCGGCTTGAGTTCCACATTGTGCACCGTGGTACCGAGAGGGATATTGCGCAGCGGCAGGTTGTTGCCGGGCTTGATATCCGCATTCGGACCGGTTTCGATGAGATCGCCCTGCTTGACGCCGCGAGGAGCAACGATATAACGCTTCTCGCCATCAGCGAAGTGGAGCAGCGCGATACGCGCGGTGCGGTTCGGATCGTATTCGATGTGCGCAACCTTGGCCGGCACGCCGTCCTTATCCCAGCGACGGAAGTCGATGAGACGGTACTGGCGCTTGTGCCCACCGCCCTTGTGGCGGGTGGTGATGCGTCCCTGGTTGTTGCGTCCACCGGTCTTCTTCAGGGGACGAACGAGGGACTTCTCCGGGGTCGAACGAGTGATCTCGGCGAAGTCGGCAACGCTCGCACCGCGACGACCCGGGGTCGTCGGCTTGTACTTACGAATTCCCATGAGTTCTTATTCCTCAGTTCCTCGAATCGCCTATTAGACGATTTCGCCGTAGATGTCGATGGAGCCCTCGCGCAAGGTCACGATGGCCCGCTTGGTATTCTTGCGCCGCCCGATGCCGTTGCGCGTACGCCGGGTCTTGCCCTGGCGGTTCTGCGTGTTGACGGAGGCAACCTTGACGCCAAAAATCGCTTCGACGGCCTGCTTGATTTCGGTCTTGTTCGAACGCGGATCCACGAAGAAGGTGTACTTACCCTGTTCTTCGAGCAGCGCGCTCTTCTCCGACATCACCGGGGCGAGGATGACATCGTGCGGGTTCTTATTCCAGAAGTTACCGTTCTCAGTCATTACTTCTCATCCTTCTTGGTGTTCTTCTCCACGAACGCGCCGAGCGCGGCTTCCGTGAAGATGACGTCGTCAGCAGCAAGAACGTCGTAGCTATTGAGCTGATCAACGTAGAGGACGTGGATCTGCGGCAGATTGCGCACGGAGAGTACCGACGCATCATCTTCACGCTGGACCACAACGAGCGCCTTGCGCCCTTCGTTCATCTTTTCGATGAGCGCACGCGCAGCCTTGGTGGACGGGGTCTCATCCGCAACGAAAGCCGTCACGGCGTGAATACGCTCGTGGCGAGCCCGGTCCGAGAGGGACTGCAACAGCGCTGCCGCAATCATCTTCTTGGGGGTGCGCTGCGAGTAGTCACGCGGCTGCGGGCCGTGGACAACGCCGCCACCGACCCACTGCGGAGCGCGGATCGAACCCTGGCGGGCCCGGCCGGTCCCCTTCTGGCGCCACGGCTTCTTGCCGCCGCCGGATACCTGACCGCGGGTCTTCGTGGCGTGGGTACCCAGGCGAGCCGCAGCTTGCTGCGCGTTGACGACCTGGTGCACCAGCGCCATATTGAAGTCGAGATCAAAGAGCTGAGCCGGGAGGGTGGCCTGCGAGGTCACCTTGCCGGTTTCATCGAGAACGTCAATCTTGAAGTCTGCCATTGTTAGGCTCCCTTCACGGACGTGCGGACCACAACCGAGCCACCCTTTGCACCGGGGATGGCGCCAACCACGAGCAACAGGCCGTTCTCGAGGTCAACGGAGTGGATGGACAGATTCTGCACCGTCACGCGGTCCTGACCCATGCGACCAGCCATGCGCAGACCCTTGAAGACGCGCGAGGGGGTGGCGCAGGCGCCGATGGAACCGGGCTTGCGGTGGTTGCGGTGCGCACCGTGGGAGGCCGAAACACCGGCGAAGCCGTGACGCTTCATAACACCGGCGAAGCCCTTACCGCGGGAGGTACCAATAACGTCAACGGACTGACCCGCTTCGAAGATATCCGCGGTCAGTTCCTGCCCGAGCGTGTATTCGCTGGCATCGGGAGTGCGGATTTCCGCCAGCTTCTTGCGCGGCGTGACACCGGCCTTATCGAAGTGGCCCTGGAGCGGCTTGGTGACGTTCTTCGTCTTTTCGTCGCCCGAGGCGAGCTGCACGGCGGAATAGCCGTCGACCTCGGGGGTGCGAACCTGGGTCACCACATTGGTGCCCACGCGCACAACAGTAATGGGAAGGAGGCGCCCGTCCTCATCCCAGAGCTGGGTCATCCCCAGCTTCGTGCCCAGCAAAGCCTTCACGGGCTTGCTGGCAACAGCTTGCTTGGAGTTCATTGCGTATTACCTCAGAGCTTGATTTCCACGTTGACGTCAGCCGGAAGATCGAGACGGCGCAGGCTGTCAATCGTCTTCAGGGTGGGATCCACGATGTCAATAAGGCGCTTGTGTGTGCGCATCTCAAAGTGATCGCGGGAGTCCTTGTACTTGTGGGGCGAGCGGATAACGCAAAAAACGTTTTTTTCCGTCGGCAGCGGGACGGGTCCCACCACGGTCGCGCCGGTACGCGCAACTTCATCGACGAGCTTCTTGGCCGCGCTATCAATGACCTCGTGGTCATATGACTTCAGCCGAATGCGGATCTTCTGTCCCGCCATGGCGCGTCTACCTCTCTTTAGCTTCGGTGCCCGGTACCCGCACTCGGGCGTGTCGTACCGGAGGTAAATCTAGTAGCCATGCCCTATGTGAGGTTACGGAGAACCCTTTATACGATAATCGGCGTTGGGTAACCGATTAAGTTCCTTCGCTCGTAATCCGAGCAACTTGTTAAGTATGCCAAAAGCTTCGGCTTACTTTCAAGACTCTCACGGCGAACGTGCGCCGTTTCTCATTTCCAGCGAGCCCAAAGGCCAGCCGGCACGGGTAAAAATTTTACCGAAAGGCCGCAGCTCACGCAAGAAACGCACGTCGTGAGGCGCTTCACGTCATAAGTACGACGACGCCGCCTCTCGATCTCTCGGCCCCACGGGCCGCCAATGGCACCATTTCCCCCACCCTTGCCCCGGGATGCGCCACCACTTAGCATGGCGTTAAGTGATCTACATCGCGTAGCGACGCGGGTGTCGCGGGCGAGTGATCATCCACCATACCGAGGAGGCAGATGAAGATGTCCTATCGATCAACAAATCCCTACACCGGCGAAGTGCTCGCCGAATTCCCCTATGCCACCGATGAAGAAGTGGATAAAGCGCTTGAGCTCGCCCACGAAACATTCCAGACGTGGAGCCGCACCTCTCTTGCCGAACGCGCCGCTATTCTGCGCCGGGCCGCCGATATCGCGGAAGATCGCGCGAGCGAACTGGGGGCGCTGGCCACCCTGGAAATGGGCAAACTCATTGGGGAAGCCACCGGGGAAGCGGGTAACACCGTGCCGACCATGCTGCGCTGGCTCGCTGATGAAGCGGAAAATATTTTAGCTCCGCGCCCGGTCAGCTCCACCGCCGCGCCTTTCGAAGGCTATATTGCCTATCGCCCCGAGGGCGTCGTCGTCGAAATTGAACCGTGGAACTTCCCCTACTACCAGGCCATTCGCGGCTTCGCTCCCGCAATGCTCTGCGGAAATACGGTTATTCTCAAGCACGCGTCAATTTTGCCGCAATGTGCCGCGGCTATCGTTCACGTACTCTACGATGCCGGACTACCCCGCGGTGTGTGGCAAAATCTCTACGCCACCCACGCGCAAGTGGAGCGGCTCATCAGCGATGATCGGGTGCGTATCGTCACGCTCACCGGTTCGGAAGCCGCGGGGGCAAAAATCGCACAGCTCGCTTCCCGGCACCTGAAGAAATCCGTTATGGAACTGGGCGGTTCTGATCCCTTTATTATTTTGGACGACGCCGATATTGAGGCCACCATCCAGCTGGCGATTATGGGACGGTGCTTCAACGCTGGGCAGGTCTGCGCCTCCCCCAAGCGCATGATCGTTCCCGATGCTCTCTATGACAGGTTCGTGGCCGGGCTCAAAGAGAGCACCGCGCAGCTGCGACCCGGGGATCCAGCTGCCGAAGATACCACCGTGCCGCCCATGTCCTCCCGCGAGCAAGCCGCCACGGTCAATGATCAGATCCGGCGGGCTATCGAGGGCGGGGCGAGCGCCACTCCCCTGGGCCATATTGTTCCCGAGGGAGATACCTGGGTGCAGCCGACGCTTCTGGAAAACGTGGAGCGGGATAATCCCATTTTCTACGAGGAAATTTTCGGGCCGGTCTGGAGTGTTTACCGGGTATCCTCGGAAGAAGAAGCAATCCGACTGGCTAATGATTCGTGCTACGGGCTGGGCGGAACGGTTCATTCGGTGAACGTGGCGCACGCTGCGCGCGTTGCCGCTCGGGTAGATACCGGCACCGTTGCCATTAACTCCCCGGTTCCCGCTGTTCCCGCCGGCATGCCATTCGGCGGTGTCAAGCGCTCCGGCTTCGGGCGCGAGATGGGCTACGAAGGGGTACGCGAATTCGCCAATATCCAGTCGATTCTTCTCCCGGAGGGAATCTCCGCGGCGGAGTTTCTCTCCTCGCTTTCAGGAAAGGAGTCATAGTGAAAGCAGCAGTAGTAAATTCTGTGGGTGGCGGGTTCACCATCGAAGATATCGAGATTGCCGAACCCATCGGCCGCGAGGTCCTTTTCGACGTCAAGGCCTCCGGCCTATGCCGCTCGGATCTCACGCTCTCCACCACCAATTTCGGGTTCCCCTTCCCGCAGGTACTCGGGCACGAAGCCGCCGGTATCGTTACCGCCGTCGGCCCGGACGTGAAGGAAATTAAGGTCGGAGACCACGTGGTTGCCTCCCTTATCCAATACTGCGGGCACTGCCGGGCCTGCCGGGAATCGCGTATGTACGAATGCGAATTCCCGGAGGAAACGCTGCGCGGCCCAGATGAAGCCCCGCGGCTGAGCCGCAACGGCGAACCGATTTTCCAGACCTACGGTATCGCCGGCTTTGCTGAACAAGCGCTCGTACACGAACACCAAGTGGCGAAAATTGACCCCGAGATGCCGTTCCCGCAGGCCTGTGTGATCGGCTGCGCGGTTATTACCGGCGCGGGCGCCGCTCTTAACACCGCGCAGGTGCGCCCCGGCGACACCGTGGCCGTGGTGGGCTTGGGCGGGGTGGGCCTGAGCATCGTCAACGGCGCCCGCATTGCCGGGGCCGGGCGGATTATCGGGGTGGATACCAACCCGGAGAAGGAAGAATTCGGGAAGAGATTTGGGATGACCCATTTCGTCAACGCGGGTGATCCGAACGCTATCGAGCAGATTTTCGCGGCTACTGATGGGCGCGGGGTCGATAAGTCCTTCGAGGCACTCGGCATCGTACCCACGATGGAAACGGCCATCGCGGCAACCCGGCAGGGTGGGGACGTGTACGTGGCGGGGGTCTTTAAGCCCGAGATGGAGTGGACGATCAATCCGCTCAACGAATTCTTCGTGCACCGGCGCCATATCCACGCGGTGTACATGGGGAATACCGATATCAAGACGGATATTCCCCAGTACGTAGAGTTCTACCAACAGGGCCGCCTCCACCTCGATGACCTTGTTGCCACCGAGATTAGCCTCGATGATATCGATGCGACCTATCAGGCGATGGCCGAGCACCACGCCGGCATTGGCCGCGTCGTCATCACGTCCTTCTAACTGCGCTTTAGCTGTGCTCTAACTGCGCTCTAGCTGCGCTGCCGGCCTCGACTGCGCCACCAGATGTGGCCAGGAACTCATCAGCGCACTGGCTAAAGTAAGGCCGCGAGTTCAACCAGGGGGAACTCCCCCACATCCACGGTGAAAGCGCCGGCGCTGCGGGCCGCGGCTAATCCGGGCCCGGAATCCTCGAAAGCGAGGCAGTTCTCAATAGCAACGCCCAGGCGCTCAGCACCCAGGAGGTAGGGAGCGGGATTCGGTTTACCGGGGACATCATCGTCCCCGGTAACCGCCGCTTCCAACCGGCTGCCCGGACCGGCGAGGAAGATCTCCACGGGGCGGCCCGGGGTGGCCGTCACAAGAGCCTGCGGGATACCCGCCGCGGAAAAAGCATCGAGAAGCGCCCCCGCACCGTCAATAAGCTGGGCATCTGCCATGTGATCGGCCATGGCGCGCAGCACCTCGGCAAACATCTTCCAGGGATCCACCTCTCCCCCGCCGCGGCGCACCGCATCCATCATGCGCCGTCCGTGCGCGATGGTATCTGCCCCGCGGATAGCCACGATATCTTCATCCGTCCAGATTCCGCCGTGGGCACGCACCACATTCCCCGATACCCGGGCCCATTCTTCTTCCGAATCCACCAGGGTGCCGTCCATATCCCAGAGCACCGCGACCGGCGCCGCCGGGACCGCGCCTACCGCGATTGCGTTTTCCGCCCCAGCCCCGCCGCCCGCCGTATTAGCGAGAAACCCGATTTTTCTATACACATCCTCGAGAGCCATAGCGCCACTCTGCCAAGTTCTGCGGCGTCGTGCAAATACAAAGGGACCCTAGCGCAATGCTAGGGTCCCTTCCCGCCTCGCGGCGGACGTTTTGCTCAGTTACCCGGTGGCCGGGTAGCTTCGCGCCGATGCATCAAGTTACTTGATGATCTTGGTGACGCGCCCTGAACCAACGGTGTGGCCGCCCTCGCGAATAGCGAAGCCGAGGCCTTCTTCCATGGCGATGGGCTGGATGAGCTCAACCGACATCTCGGTGTTGTCGCCGGGCATGACCATCTCGGTGCCTTCGGGCAGCGTGATGACGCCGGTGACGTCCGTGGTGCGGAAGTAGAACTGCGGGCGGTAGTTGGAGAAGAACGGGTTGTGACGGCCGCCTTCTTCCTTCTTCAGCACGTAGACCTGAGCTTCGAACTGGGTGTGCGGGGTGATGGTGCCGGGCTTGGCCACAACCTGGCCGCGCTCAACATCTTCACGCTTGGTGCCGCGGAGCAGCAGACCGCAGTTTTCGCCAGCTTCGGCGTAATCCATCTGCTTGTGGAACATTTCGATACCGGTAACGGTGGTCTTCTGGGTATCGCGGATACCGAGAATTTCCACTTCCTCGTTGAGGTTGAGGATACCGCGCTCCACACGACCGGTGACCACGGTGCCACGGCCGGTAATGGTGAAGACGTCCTCAATTGGCATGAGGAACGGCTTGTCGGTGTCACGCACCGGATCCTCGAAGTAGTTGTCCACCTGATCCATGAGCTCTTCGATGGAAGCAACCCACTTCGGATCGCCTTCCAGCGCCTTGAGAGCGGAGATCTTCACGACCGGGAGGTCATCGCCCGGGTAATCCTGGGAGGAGAGAAGTTCGCGAACTTCCATTTCCACCAGTTCGAGCAGCTCTTCGTCGTCAACCATATCGGACTTGTTGAGAGCAACGATGATCTGGGGCACGCCCACCTGACGGGCGAGCAGCACGTGCTCACGGGTCTGGGCCATCGGGCCGTCGGTCGCCGCAACCACGAGGATCGCGCCGTCCATCTGGGCCGCACCGGTAATCATGTTCTTGATGTAGTCCGCGTGGCCGGGGGCGTCAACGTGTGCGTAGTGACGCTTCTCGGTCTGGTATTCCACGTGGGACACGTTGATGGTAATACCGCGCTGGCGCTCTTCGGGAGCGTTGTCAACCTGATCGAACGGGGTGTACTCGTTCAGATCCGGGTACTTATCCGACAGAACCTTGGTGATCGCAGCGGTCGTGGTCGTCTTTCCGTGATCGACGTGACCGATGGTGCCAATGTTCATATGCGGCTTGGACTTATCGTACTTGGCCTTCGCCACTGGGCCCTCCTGGGACTCTAGAAATTACTTACAGCTATGTGGATGATGCTCGCGCATAATCCGGTCTGTTCCGAACAGTTACCTATTGTAAACGAAACCGGCGACTATTCACCACGAGATTCCGCGATGATCTGTTCCGCAACGGCCTTCGGGACTTCGGCGTAGGAATCCATCTGCATGGAATACACCGCGCGCCCCTGGGTCTTCGACCGCAGGTCACCAACGTAGCCGAACATTTCGCTCAGCGGCACGTTGGCACGCACGATCTTGACGCCCGTCGCATCCTCCATGGACTTGATCATACCGCGCCGGGAGTTCAGGTCGCCGATAACGTCGCCCATGTACTCTTCCGGGGTGCGGACTTCCACGTCCATGATGGGTTCCAGGAGCACCGGGTTGGCGCGACGTGCGCCTTCCTTGAACACCTGGTTACCCGCGATCTTGAACGCCAGCTCCGAGGAGTCGACGTCGTGATAAGCGCCGTCTTCCAGGGTGGCCTTGACGCCCACCACCGGGAACCCGGCGAGGACACCATTCTGCATGGCTTCCTGGATACCCTGATCGACAGACGGGATGTATTCACGCGGAACGCGACCACCGGTCACGGCGTTGACAAATTCGTAGGTGTCGCCGTCTTCGTTGGAGTCAAGCGGCTCAAACGTCACGATGACACGTGCGAACTGGCCCGAACCACCCGTCTGCTTCTTATGGGTGTATTCGACGCTATCGACCTTCTTGCGGATCGTCTCGCGGTAGGCAACCATCGGAGCACCGACGTTCGCATCAACCTTGAACTCACGCTTCATACGGTCGACGAGGATGTCGAGGTGGAGTTCGCCCATACCGCCGATAACGGTCTGGCCGGTTTCCTCATCCTGACGAACCGTGAAGGTCGGATCCTCTTCCGCGAGCTTCTGAATAGCCACGGAAAGCTTTTCTTGGTCGCCCTTCGACTTCGGCTCGATGGCCACGTGAATCACGGGCTCCGGGAAGGACATGGACTCAAGAATAATCGGGGCGTCCTGGGCGCAGAGGGTATCACCGGTGGTGGTGTCCTTCAGCCCAATGAACGCGTAAATATGCCCGGCATGCGCTTCTTCAACAGGGTTTTCCTTATTGGAGTGCATCTGGAACATCTTGCCCACGCGCTCCTTGCGGCCCTTGACCGAATTGAGCACCTGGGTGCCGGCCGAGACCTTACCGGAGTACACGCGGATGTAGGTGAGCTTGCCGTAGAAGGGATGCACCGCAATCTTGAAAGCCAGCGCGGAGAACGGTTCGTTCTCGCTCGGGTGGCGTTCTTCGGTTTCACCGTCTTCTTCGTGACCCGGCTTGAAGCCCTTGATAGCGGGAACGTCAATCGGGGCGGGCAGGAAGTGCACCACGCCGTCCAGCGCGGGCTGGATACCCTTGTTCTTGTAGGCCGAACCGGCGTACACGGGGTAGATTTCCGAGGCGATCGTGCGGATACGCAGACCCTTGATCATATCCTCGGTGCTCAGCTCGCCGTCCTCAAGGTACTTCTCCATGAGTTCATCGGAAGCTTCCGCGGCATCTTCCATAGCGGCCATGCGCAGTTCTTCCGCCTTGGCCTGGAGTTCCGCCGGGATCTCCTCTTCCACCACCACGGCGCCCCAGGTGTCATTACCCTGAGCGTCCTTTTCGGGGAAGCGGATCGCCTTCATCTTGAGAACGTCCACCACACCGGAGAAGTCATTTTCCGCACCGATCGGGAAGGTGATGACCGTCGGGTGAGCGCTGAGGCGATCCCGAATGGTCTGGACGGAGAAGTCGAAGTTGGCCCCCAACTTATCCATCTTGTTGATGAGGCAAATACGCGGCACGTGGTACTTATCAGCCTGGCGCCACACCGTTTCGGACTGCGGCTCCACGCCTTCCTTACCGTCGAACACCGCGATGGCGCCGTCCAGCACGCGCAGGGACCGCTCCACTTCCACGGTGAAATCAACGTGGCCGGGGGTGTCGATGATATTGAACTGCGTACCCTTCCAGAACGCGGTGACCGCGGCGGACGTAATCGTAATGCCGCGTTCCTTTTCCTGTTCCATCCAGTCGGTCGTCGATGCGCCGTCATGGGTTTCACCCAGCTTGTGGTTAATGCCGGTGTAGAGCAGGATGCGTTCGGTGGTCGTTGTCTTGCCGGCATCGATGTGCGCCATGATGCCGATATTGCGAACCTTGGAAAGGTCCGTAAGCACTTCTTGTGCCACTTTTCGCTCTCTTCTATCTCGCGGGTCAGATAACCCTGGTGATTACCAGCGGTAGTGGGCGAAGGCCTTATTGGCTTCCGCCATGCGGTGGGTATCCTCGCGGCGCTTGACAGCGCCACCAAGGCCGTTGGAGGCATCGAGGATTTCGTTGAGGAGACGTTCCGTCATGGTGTTTTCGCGACGCTGGCGCGCGAATTCCACCAGCCAGCGCAGGCCAAGGGCCGTGGAACGGCCAGCCTTGACTTCCACCGGCACCTGGTAGGTGGCACCACCAACACGGCGGGAACGCACTTCCAGCTGCGGACGAATGTTATCCATAGCGCGCTTGAGAACCGCCAGGGCATCCTGCCCGGACTTTTCCGCCACGCCTTCCATCGCACCGTAGACGATGGACTGCGCCAGGGACTTCTTGCCATCCACGAGGACGCGGTTGACCAGCTGAGTCACCAGCTGAGAATTGTAAACCGGATCGCTGACCAGCGGACGCTTCTTAACCGGACCCTTACGAGGCATTACTTCTTCTCCTTCTTGGCGCCGTAACGGGAGCGAGCCTGATTGCGGCTCTTCACGCCCTGGGTGTCAAGGGCGCCGCGGACAATCTTGTACCGCACACCGGGGAGGTCCTTCACGCCACCGCCGCGAACGAGCACGATGGAGTGTTCCTGCAGGTTGTGACCTTCACCGGGAATGTACGCCGTCACTTCGATGCCGGAGGACAGGCGAACACGGGCAACCTTACGGAGCGCAGAGTTCGGTTTCTTGGGGGTGGTGGTGAACACGCGGGTGCACACCCCACGACGCTGGGGGCTCCCCTTAAGCGCCGGGCGCTTAGGAGCGCGCTTCTTCTTCGCGCGGCCCTCGCGGACCAGCTGCTGAATTGTAGGCACTACTTCTCCTGATAGACAGATGAATATTATAACGTTTGCCAAATCTGCCCGAACGCACACCGCTCATTACGGGACGGCCGGAGGCCGCCACAACAGACCCGCAAACAGGCAACCTAAACAAGAATAGCGGTTAACACGAGGAGCCGTCAAAGCTTCGCGGGCTGAGGTGTTAGGAAACACACGGGTTGCGGGCCCGTCCCGGCTCTTCTTTGTACGACGACGCCGCAGCGGGGGGGGGGGCCCCCCCGCCCCCCCCCCCGCACCAACAACCCCACCCCGCCCCACAATTTAAAAATAAAAAAAAAAAACCACACCGAAACTCGAGTCAAACCGAGTTCGAACCCGATTCGAGCCTGCTAGCAAGCCGAAAAGTCCGGATAAAACCAACACCAAGTGTCCTATAGGCCTCGTGATAGCCCGAGGGCCACGAGGGCGGCCACCAGAATCAGGATTGCGCTCAGGCGGGGTATCACCAGGAGCACCAAGACCGCACATATATGACCGATTCCGGCAAGGACAAGGGGAATTCCCGATCCCGGTAGGGAGGCAAGGGCGCGGGCTACGTGGTCAATCCACCACGTGGCCAGTTGCGCAAAGGAGATGGCGAGGCCGGCGAGCACCGGGAACAGCGGTGCGGTGAGCGCCCCGACAAGTCCGAAAATAGTGAGGGGTGCGACGACGGGTGCCACAAGCGCATTAGCCGGAACCGCCCACAGCGACCCAGCTTCGGTGAAGAGGAGCAGTACGGGTAGGCAGGAGATTTGGGCCACCAGCGGAATGGCAACGACCCGGGCGAGTGCGGCCGGGAAGAACCTGCTGAGGTGTTCCGTAAGCGGGTATCCTCCGCAGATAATTCCGAGGGTGGCACTGGCGGAGAGCAGGAAACCGTAGCCGGTTGCGAGCCACGGATCAATGAGGGCAGCGGTGATGCTCGCGCAGCTCAGGGCATTGATAGCTTGGCTTCGGCGGTTCATTCCCACTGCTGCGAGAACCACCAGGCCCATGAGTGCCGCCCGGATAACCGAGGGCGCGGGTCCCACCAGAATAACCAGTCCACCTAAACCCACCACTCCCGCTAACGCGGTACGCAGGGGCCGGGCCCGGCCCACCGCCATAATAATGATGCCGAGAACAAGGGATACATGAGCCCCGGAGACCGCAATGAGATGGGTAAGGGCCGTTGTGCGCATGGCTTCTTCCAGTTCCGGGGATACCCGGCTATCGTCTCCGAGGGCGACCCCGGGGATAAGGCCGCGGGCGTGCTCAGGGCGGGTGGAGAGCAGCGTGGCAAGCGCGGTATCGATGCGGTGAACGATGCCGGCGCTCAGCGCGCCACTCCCGCGTGTTTGGAGGGCAGGCCCGGACCAGCGGGCACTTTCCCGCCGCCCGTGCGCGGGGGTGAGTCGGCCCTGCCCAAACACGCGCTGACCCGCCAGGGCTGTGCAGGGAACTTCCGCTCGGATTCGCGCGCGGGGGCCGCTGGCAAGCTGCACCCCGTTCGGGCCAGCGGTGGTGATCTTTGCGGGGCGCAGCAGCGCCGTGCATTTTTCTTCTCCCCACGGCATAGTGGAGGGTTCCGGGCGGGTCATGACATAGGCATCCAGTTCCACGCTTCCCCTGACTGCCGGGATATGCGCGGCAGAGAGGGCGAGCAGCCCGGCGATACTGGTAGCACCCAGCGTGCACGCCACCGCGAGGATACTCAAAACCACCCCGCTTGCTTTCCCGCGCCGGCCGGGATGCGCCCGGGCATACCCGGTTACTGCCCAAGCTGCCACGATGCACAGGGCAGCACCGAGGAATCCGAAGTGCGCATACCCGCTCAGCGCCGCCCACGCCCCGCCCAGGGCCGCGGCGGCTGATGGAAGGAGGCGCATATCCTGACCGTGGCCCGCATGCGCGCAATGCGAACTTCGCTGGCTTCTGCGAGTGCGGGGATCGCCGAACACCCTAGGCTTGCACAGATCGCTGCGCTTGCCCCTGGCACTGCGACTGCGCGGGACATCGAGCTTGCGGATCATACTGTCACCAGCGCGGAAAGCTTATTAAATTTAGCTGGTCCAATACCGGGGACCTCAAGAAGATCTTCCGGAGCGGTAAAGGGGCCGTTGTTTTCCCTCCAGGTGAGGATATCCCGAGCGGTAGCCGGGCCAACCCCGGGGAGGCTCTCCAAGTCGCTGGCTGAGGCGGTATTAAGGTTGATCAGGGCACCCGAGCCGGCTTTCCCAGATGCTTTATCCCCACCGGCCGCGCCGCCGCCCGCCCCACCGCTATTCCCACCTGCGCTACCACCGCTCCCACCCGGGCTTGTGCTAGCTCCAGAGCCGATGCGTGCTCGCGGTGCTTCACCGGGTGCGGGTATGTGGATGTGAGAGCCATCCGCCACGGGTTCGGCTAGATTGACCACGGCACCGTCCGCATTCGGAGTGAGCCCGCCAGCTAATTCCACCAGGTCGTTAACCCGAGCTCCACCGGGAGCGCTATACACTCCCGGAGTGGCCACTTCACCAGAAATATAGGCAACGATGGTTGCGGGAGCGGATTCTCCCGCGGTAGGGCCAGCCGGCCCAGGTGTGCTACCCATTACCCGGCCGTGCGAAGGGCCCGGCGAAGCCTGCGGATCGGTAGAAACCACAGCCGGATCTTCCATATTGGCACCCGAACTGGCCACACTGTTCCCCGGTGGCACCGCTGCGGGGCTGGCGGAAGTGGGACCACCTCCACGCCCGAGCCAGGCCAGCGCCCCAAGAATGAGGAGCCCGCCCAGCAGAGCAATAGCGAAGGCACCCAGTGCTCGAGGAGACCAGCGCCACCGAGATGCTTGCGCGGGGGTGGTGAGCACGGCGATATCTTCACCGGTACCAGCCCCAAGGGCAAGATCCGCGAAATCCCGTACCGCACTGCGGCCCTGCGGCCCACCCACACTCGGCTCCAGACCTGCCTCCGGTACCGGATCGGGATGGGGCAGGCTGAGGCGCGGGGCGGGGCGAGGTAATAAAGTAATCATGGCCCCATCATGCTCACCCTCGCGCCCTCACGCCGGCACCGCCGCCCGCTTGGGGATAACACTGACGTTTGACCAGCTGTGGATAGGTACCGCCACCGCCGCTCTACAATATGGGTATGAACGACGCCGATATTGCCCGCTTGCGCGCCGAAGCGGCCGAAGCCGCTGCCAAAGCTGCCCGCGCGGAAGCCGAACTCGCCCAGGCTCGCCTCGATGCCGCCCTCGCCGCACAAACGTCACTCGCTTCAGAAGCCTCAACTGCCACCGACACCGCCACTGACACTCCACCCCCCACCGCGGCAGAGAAGCGCCCACCCGTGCAGCCGGCGGCGTCGTCGCCGGAAGACTCCCCGAAACAAGGCGCCGAACGCAACGATGACGATTACGCGAGCGAGGTGGCTCGCAGCTACCAGACATCCGGACCGGCTCTCACTCTGGGCGCCTACCTGGACCCGGCCGGGAATCCGCGGCCCGATGTTCTGGTGCGCTTGCCTTTCGCGAGTTTCAACAGGCACGGCCTGGTATGCGGGGCAACCGGCACCGGGAAAACTCGTACCCTCCAGCTGCTGGCCGAACAGCTAAGCGCGGCAGGCGTGGCCGTGTTCCTTACCGATATTAAGGGCGATCTTTCGGGCCTGTGCGAAGCGGGCGTGCCTTCCGATAAGCTCACAGCGCGCACCCGGGCTTTGGGGCAGGAGTGGGCGGGGGCCTCGTTCCCGCTGCATCTGTATTCCCTCACCGAAACAACCGGGGTGCCGCTGCGCTCCACGGTGGAGGATTTCGGTGCGTTGCTCCTGGCCCGGGCCCTCAAACTGAACGACACCCAGGAATCGGCGCTGGCCTTGGTTTTCGCGTGGGCGGAGAAAGAAAATCTGCGACTGTACACCCTGGAGGACCTGCGCGAGGTACTCCATTATTTGACCACGGATGGGAAGGCGGAGCTCTCCGGTATTGGCGGGGTATCTACCGCGACCGCCGGGGTGATTTTGCGCGAAGTATCTGCCCTGGCTGCACAGGGTGGGGATATGTTCTTCCAGCGTCCGTCCTTTAGTCCGAGCGAACTCATTGCCCACGAAGGTGAGCGCGGTGTTATTTCCGCCCTGGAGCTTCCCGACGTGCGCGATATGCCCGAACTTTTCTCCACTTTCACCATGTGGGTGCTCAGCCGGCTCTTTTCCGACCTGCCCGAGGTAGGAGATACTCCCCTGCCCCGCCTGGTGTTCTTCTTCGACGAAGCGCATCTACTGTTCTCGGGTGCGTCCCGGAATTTCGTGGACGAGGTTACCCGCGTGGTACGCCTCATCCGTTCGAAAGGCGTGGGGGTTTTCTTCGTAACTCAAACCCCGCAGGATATTCCGGAATCGGTACTCGCACAGTTGGGTACCCGCATACACCACGCCCTGCGCGCCCACACCCCCAAGGATGTCAAGGTTCTCAAGGAAACAGCGAAAACTTTCCCCTTCTCGCCCCTCGATATTGCAGCCCTGCTGCCCGCGTTAGGGACCGGTGAAGCTCTGGTCACGGGTTTGGGCGACGACGGCGCCCCTACGGCAGTGGCCCCTACCCGGCTGTGGGCGCCGCGCTCCGTCATGGGCCCAGCCACACCGGCAGCGCTGAGCACCGCCCTCGGCACAACACCCCGGCCTGCTCCTCTTTCCGGGGAGGCCACGAGCGAGGGCGCGGCGCGTGGGGTTGCCGAGCGGCGCGCGCAACTGGAAGCTGCCGCGGTGGCCGCTAAAGAAGCTGAAGAACAGCGGCGGGCCGAGGAGGCCGCAGCGAAGAAAGCCGCCCGCGAGGCGGAGAAAAAGCTGGCGGCCGCCGAGCGTGAAGCCGAGCGGGCCGCCCAGCAGGCTCAGCGGAATGCCGAAAAGGCTGCCGAGCGCCAGGCCCGGCGCCGCGATGCGGCCATCGATTCGGTGGTGCGCAGCGCCGGGAGGTCGCTCGGCCGCTCGATTATTAATTCGATTTTCGGACGACGGCGCTAGCGCCGGCACCTCCTACTTGCGCGCGTACGAAGCGGACGTAGCCGGATAGCTCATAGTGACGGTGAGGCTGCGGGAATGGCCCGGGGCCAACGCCACGCGCCCCACTTGATCCGACCGATTAAAAGCATTGGGGAGGGCGGAAGCCGGGGCCACCAGGAGTGCTTCCCGGGCCCCGCGTTCCAGGGTATCCCCGGTCCATAGCCGCACATAGGGTGCCTCGCTCGGTTCCTGGGCGAGGATAATATCGCGTTCGCGGGCCGGATCGGTGAGGACGGTTGCCACGATGCCGTCGCTGGTGGGGACCAGCGAGGTGAAGGTGGAGTCGATACGGCTAGCACCGAGCACCGGCCACTCCACGGGGGTGCTTACCCCGGTGAGCGCGGCATCTCCGGGAGCCGGAATCCCCTGGGCATCGGCCGCGATCTTGGTGCGAGCGCTGACCGTTGCCGACATTTTTGAAATGGAGGCGAGCTGCGGGAAGCGCAAGTAGCCGTTCCACGCGACCGCCACCGGGGCGCAGCTCTCACCCAGGTTCGTCACTTCCACGCTGACGGACAGATTATGGGTTCCCGCGCTGGAATCTCCCAGCGCGTAGACCACTTGAATTCCCACGGGCCAGGGGTACCCCGCGACCGCGGGAAGCTCCGCGCGCAAAATAAGCGCATCTGCGGAGCGTTCCCGCCGGAATTCACAAGTGTGAACCCGCAGGCACCGACCGGTGGTATCAGCCTCCAGGTGGTAGCTCTGCCCGTCCCAGGTGTAGCACCCGCCGGCGAGGGGCCCCACCCAGGGAGCTTCGATGAGCCCACGTCCACCGGCTGCCTCCTCTAATTCGGCGGCACTGCGGTAGCCGGAGAACACCTCACCGTCAGTATCCCAGGAGAGGAGAGTAGCCCCGCGCGCAGCTACGAGGGCGCTGGCTCCGCCAGGTGCGCTGAGAAGCCACGCCGGGTTACCGTCAAAGTCGTGCGCCGTGATTCGCATACGTGCCACGATATTCCTCCTTAATCCCGCGGGTTCCTCCCCTTGGATGAGTGCCTGAGTTCCGGGCGCTAAGCCTGGCGCCGCGCCCGGACCACCTCAGAGCCCGATACTTGACTGCGTTCCGATTTAGGGAACGATATTGATGAGTCCGGGGGCGCGCACAATAATTTTGCGCGGTTCGCCGTCCAGGAAGGCCTGCACCCGTTCTTCGGCCAGGGCTCGGGCAGTTAGATCCGCATCGGAAATATCCTGGGGTACCTCCAGGCGGGCCCGGACTTTACCTTTAACCTGCACCACGCAGGTGACGGTGTCATCCACGAGGAGCGATGCGTCACTGACCTGCGGGAAACTAGCGCGCGCCACCAGGCCGGGCTGCCCCAAACGTGCCCAGAGTTCTTCGGCAATATGGGGTGCGACCGGGGCCACCATGGCCACGATAGCGCAGGCAGCTTCCCGCGGCACCACTTCCAGCCCGGTGAGGTGGTTATTGAGCACGATGAGCTTCGAGATCGCGGTATTGATACGCATATGGTCGTAATCATCCGCAACTCCCGCGATAGTGCGGGCCAGGAGCTTGGCGGTTTCGGCATCGGGGGCGGCATCGCTGACCGTCACCTCACCGGTGCGTTCATCAACAATATTGCGCCACAGCCGCTGCAAGAAGCGCTGCGAACCCACCACCGCACGGGTATCCCAGGGGCGGGAAACATCGAGGGGGCCCATGGACATTTCGTAGACGCGGAAGGTATCCGCGCCGTACTGATCGGCCATATCATCGGGCGTGATGATGTTCTTGAGGGATTTGCCCATCTTCCCGTATTCCCGGTTGACTTTCTCCCCCTGGTAGTAGAAAACCGTTTCACCGTTTTCTTCGCGTTCTTCTACCTCATCGGCCGGTACATAGGCTCCGCGGGCATCGGTATAGGCGTAGGCCTGCACGTAGCCCTGGTTGAAGAGCTTGTGGAAAGGCTCCGAGGAGGAAACGTAGCCCAGGTCAAAGAGGACCTTGTGCCAGAACCGCGCGTAAAGCAGGTGGAGCACCGCGTGTTCGACACCGCCCACGTACAAATCCACCCCGCCGGAAGTGTTACCGGCCTCGGGACGCGGGCCCATCCAGTAGGCTTCGTTTTCCGGGGCACAGAAGCTATCCGAATTGGTGGGATCCACGTAGCGCAATTCGTACCAGCACGATCCTGCCCACTGCGGCATGGTATTGGTTTCGCGGCGGTACTTCTTGAGGCCATCGCCCAGGTCAAGCTCCACATTCACCCATTCCGGGTTACGTTCCAGCGGAGGTTGGGGCAGCGAATCTGCGTCGTCGGCATCATAAGAGGCCGGCGAGAAGTCCTCCATTTCGGGCAGCTCCAAGGGAAGCATCGATTCGGGTAGCGCGTGCGCAATCCCCTCCTCGTCCCAAACGATCGGGAAGGGTTCACCCCAGTAGCGCTGGCGGGAGAAAAGCCAGTCGTGCAGACGGTAGGTGACGGTGGCGGTTCCGGCCCCGCGTTCTTCCAGCCAGGCGATGATCGCGGCCATGGATTCCGTTTTGCTCATGCCGTTGAGGGAGATCTCCTCATTGGCGGAATCAACGAGGATGCCGTCCCCGGTATAGGCGCCTTCCTCCAAATTCGGGCCGTACGGGTCTTCCGCCGGGCCGATGGTGCGGATGACGTCCAGATTGTATTCACGCGCGAAAGCCCAGTCACGATCATCATGGGCAGGAACTGCCATAATCGCGCCGGTTCCGTAACCGACCAGCACATAATCCGCCACGAATACCGGAACTTTGGCGCCATTGACCGGGTTGATTCCGAAGAGCCCGGAGAAAACGCCGGTCTTTTCGTGGGTATCCGAGGTGCGTTCCATATCCGATTTCGCGGCGGCACGCGCCCGGTAGGCCGCTACCGCTTCGCGTGGAGTGGCGTATCCGCCGGTCCATTCTGCACGGGTGCCTTCCGGCCAGCTATCGGGAACCAGCAGGGCCTGAGCATCAGCTTCCGTGCCGGGCTCGGTCCCGCCCAGTGCGGCGTGCTCAGGGGCAACGGCCATGAAGCTGGCCCCGAAGAGGGTGTCGGGCCGGGTGGTGTAAACATCGAGGACCCGCCCGGAACCGTCAGAAAGCTCGAACCGAACCGTGGCTCCGTGGGAGCGACCGATCCAGTTCTGCTGCATGGCCCGCACTTTATCCGGCCAGTCGATAGTGTCCAGGTCGCTAACGAGGCGATCCGCGTAGGCGGTAATCCGCATCATCCACTGGGCGAGATTGCGCCGGAAGACTGGGAAATTACCGCGTTCGGAGCGCCCTTCCGCGGTCACTTCTTCATTGGCGAGCACCGTTCCCAAGCCCGGACACCAATTAACGGGTGCTTCCTTAATATAAACCAGGCGGTATTCGCTGAGTGCCTCCGCCTTTTCTTTCTTGGAGAGTTGCTCCCAGGGCCGGCCATCCGGAGTGGCCTTTTCCCCGGTAGCAAATTTCGCCTCGAGTTCCTCAATAGGCCGGGCCGCCCCATTTCCGCGCCCGTCCCGGCGCGGGTAATCCGGGTCAAACCAGGAATTGAACACCTTCGTGAAAATCCATTGGGTCCACTTCACGTAATCAATATCAGTGGTGGAGAAAGCCCGGCGTGAATCATGGGAAAGCCCGAGGCGATGCAGCTGGGCGGCCATATTGGCAATATTTTCCGCGGTGGTAATGGCCGGGTGCTTGCCGTTTTGCACCGCGAATTGTTCGGCGGGAAGTCCGAAGGCGTCATAGCCCATGGTGTAGAGGACGTTCTCACCCTTCATGCGGTGGTAGCGGGCCACGGTATCCGTGGCGATATATCCGAGCGGGTGGCCCACGTGCAGGCCGCGCCCGGAGGGATAGGGGAACATGTCCTGGATAAAGAACTTCGGAGCCGAGGTATCACCCGCGAGATCCCCAACCGGGTTCGCGGCGTAGAAGGCACCTTCCTCTTCCCAGCGTTCCTGCCAGTGGGCTTCGATCTCATTAGCCAGGTCCGCGGTGTAGCGGAACTGGGTCATATCCTCAGCGCTCAAGGGTACTCCTTTTCGACGGTCGACTTCGGTCAATTGTAGCTCTCTCCCCCGATAAATCTCAGGTCGTCCACAGCCGCGAGGCTGCGCTGGCGGCCACGTGCCAGCAAAGATGACAGCTAGAGGGCGAAGCCGGCGACTAGACTGGGACCATGAGCGTCTTTTCAAAAATCATTGCTGGTGAGATTCCGGGTCGTTTTGTTTGGGCCGATGACGTGTGCGTTGCTTTCGCAACGCTTGAGCCTCACGCTCGCGGGCATGTTCTGGTTGTGCCACGCGCGGAAATTGACCGTTTCACAGATCTTGATGATGAGACGGCAGCGCATCTTTTCATCGTTGCCAAGCGGATCGGCAAAGCCCAGATCACAGCTTTCGGGGTGGATCGTGCGATGCTGGTCATCGCCGGTCTGGGTGTACCCCACACCCACCTGCACGTTATTCCCGCCGATTCGGAAAACGTCACCAGTTTCGCTTCGGCTCGCAAGGATGTGCCCGGCGCCGAATTGGACGCAGCCATGGAGGAATTGCGTGTGACCCTACGTGAACAAGGCTGGGAGGCTTTCGTTCCCGAACAACTCGGTTCTCTTGCCTAGGCCAGCCCCACCAGATTCTCAATAAATTCGGCGGTGTCGGTCCAATCCCGTACCGCGTGGGTATCGATGCCGAGCCGGGTAACCGGGTAGTCGTTTCCGGCCGGGTCGAGCCGATCCCCCACGAAGAGCATATGGGCGATGGGGATACCAGTTTGCTTGGATAATTCAGCAATTCCGTATGCTTTGTCCACGCCCTTACGGGTAATATCCACGGACGTTGAACCACCTGAACGCACTTCCAGGTACGGCAGACGCGCTGCGACAGCTTCTCGCAGCGCGTTTTTCTTTTCCCCGCTCGGATCCCAGGCGCGTTTCGCTTCCAGCGGGGCGCTTTGCCCGAGGGCGGAGAAGGTCACCTGGGATCCGCGGTCTTCCAGGATCTCTCCCCAGGTGCTGCTTTCCCACAGCCCGAGCCGCCGTGCTTCTTCTTCCAGGGCCAGGGCAGCATCCCGGCGTTCTTCCGCGGTGAGATTGCGGACGTACACATCGCGCCACTGTCCCTCATCGTGAACGAGGTAGCGGGTTCCGCAGGTAGGCATGAGGTGGAGACGCGCAAGTTCCGCGGGGGTGCCATCCAGTCCTTCCAGGAGCTGGCTTTCGAACTGTCCGAATTGGCCACCGGAAATCACGCACACTTCATACGTATCGAGCAGTGCCCGCAGGGCTCGCGCCATGCGTTCCGGCAGCGCTGATTTAGAAGGTGCCAGGGTATCGTCCAGGTCAAAAGCAATAAGGCGATAAGACGTCATAGCCACAGTATGGTGCACCGACCGCGCAAATGCGAAATAACTGGGCAGCACTAACCTACCCGCAGGGCAGGTGACCCAGCCCTTGTAACAGGGTAGCCACGCGTTCTTACGACGACGCAGCGGGCTGATACATTGCGATGTATCAGCCCGCTGGTGGGTTGGGAACGGCAGGGTATCTGGCTGGTGAGGAGCCCATGCCCCGGCCCCGGAGCGCTAGCCCTGCCTACTGTTCGTCTTTAATGGCTGCCTCGCAGAGTAACCGGGCACCGCCAATAATAAGGAGAGCAACCACGAGGCTGAGGAGGAAGCTGAGGACTCCGGCAAGCGCGACCGTGGCGGGCGTATATTCACCGAAAACGCTAATCATGGCGAAAAGCGAGACGAGCACGTGGCAGCCGGCCACGATAAAGGCGAGAATCATGATGATTGGCGCGATGGAACGCGCTACGCGGGTGGAGAAGCTGGTGGAGAACAGCGCCGCAAAGCCGGAAGGGTTGTGCGGCTGCTGAGGCTGGGGCGGGTAGCCGTATCCCGGAGCTGAGTACGCCGAAGGCGCCCACTGGCCCTGCTGCGGGGCGGGGATATAGCCCTGGCCCTGCGCCTGACTCTGCTGGGTTTGCTGATTTTGCTGATCAAAACCCTGCTGGTAGGACTGCTGTTCCGGCTGGGCGCTCTGCTGACCATAACCGGGGTTATTATCAGGGAACTGGTTATTCTGTTCGCTCATGAGTATTCCTTCCGTAACGAGCGACGGCCACGACGGGATCATGACCCGAGGCACTTCACACTTAAAATAGCAAGAAAGTGGAAACGCGCGTACTCATTTCACCACCCGCCGGAAGCGGGTAGGTACCAACTAAGGGTAGCTATCCGAAGCGGCCACCGCGAATAAGACAGATCCAGCACGGGACCTGGCGGCGGGCCGAGGGATAGGGCTACCCGGACATCTTCTGGCAGTATCTCATTCATACCTGAATGATGGCATGAGGTTACGACAGAAAAATCTTGAGGTAGCTATCTCTCGGCCCGCTGTGTTCCGGTTCAGGATGGCACCGCCACTGGCAGTGCCACCGGCACGTTACACTTCAGCTTTCTCGAGCTCTTCAGCATCCAGCTTCGGGGAGGCACTCACGGTCCCTTGGCGCGCCCGCCGCGAGAAGCGATGGATATCGCCCACGATAACATCATGGCGCTTCGGGAAGAGGAAGTACTTCGAGGCGAGGTTGGCGAAAGCCGCGAACATTTCCCGCCCGGATTGGAGCTGCTGGATATGCAGGGCATTCCACATGAGCCAGGAGAACTTACCGGTAATGGCCGGCAAGTGCGGAATTTCGGTGACCGCGAAACCAACGCCAACGGTCGCCATGGTGCCTTTGTCGAAGTAGTCGAAAGGTTCAGTTTCCCTACCCGCCAGATTATTGGCAATGACCTTGGCGATATGCCGTCCGCCCTGAATAGCCGGCTGGGCCAGCTGCGGAAGCCCGCGTTCGCCACTCACGGCTACGTCACCGGCAGCGAAAACGCCGTCCACCCCTTCCACCTGGAAGTGCTCATTCACCTGAATACGCCCGCGCGCACCCTGCGGCACGCTCCATTCCTTGACCTCGCGCGGAACACCCACACCGGAAGACCAGACGATCAGCGAGGCGTCAATCCACTCTTCTTCTTCCGTCTTGGTGTTCTTTACCAGGATGCGGTTCTCCTCCACCGCGGAAACAGCCTGGTTGAGAAGCACCTTCACGCCGCGATCTTCAAGGGCGCGGTGGGCGGCATGACGGCTCTTCTCATCGAAAGGTCCGAGAACCGTGGGTGCCATATCCACGAGGATGATCTCAAATTGCTCGGTATCAATACTGGGGTAAAGCGTCTCAAAATCGAAATTACGCAGTTCGGCAATGGCGCCGGCGGTTTCCACTCCGGTGGGACCCGCCCCGCACACAACCACCCGGAAGGGCCCCGGATTCTCAACGGCATCCATGCCGTCCAGCAGTCCGTAGAGCCGGTCGCGGACCTCAAGCGCTTCATCGCGCGTGTACATCGGCAAGGTGTGTTCCGCGGCGCCCTGAATACCAAAGTAAGCAGCGCTCACGCCGGTGGCGAGGACGAGGTAGTCATAAGCCATCGTGCGCTCGTCATCGAGCTCGATGATCTTGTTATCCGTATCCACGTGCTGGAGTTCCCCGAGTACGAAACGCAGATTCTTTTGCTTGCTGCGTAGTGCACGCAGGTTGTAGGTAATATCCCCCGCGTTGAGCGTGCCCGAAGCCACTTGGAAAAGCAGCGGCTTGAACGTAGTGTACGGATTCTTATCAATGAGCGTTACCCGCACGGGAGCCTGGCGGAGGCCACGTGCCGCTTGGATACCAGCAAAGCCACCTCCGACGATGACCACATGCGGTAACGCACTTCCTTTAATATTGTGACTCATAACCCATAACATAGTGGATGTATGAGCTACTTTCCAATACTTTGCGCGAGCGCATAATAGTGACCCTCAGCAAATATCACCGCAGCATAGCAGCAACCAGATCAGCAACCGGAGCAGGTCCCACCGGGAGGATCCACCGGGCGGCAGCCTTGGTTTCAGTACTGGCCTGCGGCATTGCGAAGCTCTGCGCTATTTCGCGCATCCAGGGAATATCATTGGCGGAGTCCCCCACCCCTAGGGTGTGCCCCGGTTTTAGCCCGCGCGCCCGCAAGGCCAGTTCAATTCCTTCCCATTTGGTCACCCCGGGAGCCACCACATCAACGAAATGAGCGTGCCCGCGCACCGCCCCGGGAAACGCCTCCTGCCAGAGGCCACGGAGCCGATCCAGTTCAGTTTCGGTTCCGGAGAAGGAGAGTTTCGTGATGGTATCGGCCGCAAGGTCGGCGACGTCGCCGCGGAGCGGTTCCCGCCCCGCGGAGGCGTTGCGAATAACGTCCTCAAACAAAGGCGCCCCGAAGCTTTGTACGACGACGCACTCTTCTCCATTGACGACTATCCCAAGACCGTGTTCCGCCGCGAAGCGGATAGCCCGCGCGTAGGCGGTGGCGCCAAGCGGGTGGCGGCGCACTACCGCGTGCCCGTCCCAGACGATGGAGCCACCTTCAGCCACCACCCATCCGGGCACGCCGGCTTCCGTGAGAATATCGGCCGCCCCGGCAATGATGCGCCCGGTCGCCAGGGTAATCGGGATACCTGCGGCGTGGAGTTGTTGAAGTGCGCGAATATTTTCCGGGAGTACCCGCGAGCTAGCGTCCGTGAGGGTTCCGTCCACGTCAAAAACGACGTTCGTGGGGCGGGCGAATTCGCGTTCGCGATAGGTAATGTGCCCGGAGGCGTCCAATACTCCCAGCTGATGGCGAATCTTCATTTTTCGTTATCCCTGTGTTTCTCACAAGATGCTACTTCCCCGCTTAGGAAAACTCGCAGATTTTTTCGAAGTTTACGCTCTCCAAATACACGAAGCCCGCTCATTTCGCTGACTCGTTGCACTTTGTACCACGAGTTGGAACCCAGAATAAGGAGCAATTCACAACCGACAATCCCATATGAACTAATAAGCTCGCGAAGCGCTTTCACTCCAGCATCGATCTCCCCGCTCTTACACTCGATCCAATACATGGACGATTCGCTAAGAATGAGGCAATCAATTTCACGAATAGTACCATCCGGAAAACGAAGCTCCACATTGGGATAGGAACGTATCTGAGCCCCGGTTGTCTGGCGGATATCAGCAATAACATCCCTGATGAGGAAAACTACCCACCTTTCAAACCATCCACCGTTGAAGAATTGGTAGTAAGTGCCGTCTGCGGCGACGCTGACCGTTATTAACTTTGCTTCGTTGTCGTAGCTGTAAGCTTCGAACACTCCCAAGTTATAGAGAACTGCACAGAACTGAGTAAGGGTGGTCTGTTGAATTCTCGCGAAGCGCTCGATATGAAGATCAAAACTGCGGTCAGAAGCATTCAAGTTATGCATCGCGGAGAGTAGAGGTTTCAGCATGTTACCCCGAGTTCCAATATAGACCGCAATGTATTCAAGTAAGCCATCATATCCGCGCACCTCGTGCATACGTTGCAGTTCCAGGCCCCGCTCTCGGAGAGATTCTTTCAACCAACCAATATCCGGAGCCGAAAGCCCCGAACGTAGGAGGAGGCGCCAATTTTCCCGTAAGGCTAAATAATGGCTTTTCTCGGTTACGTAGGTTTTAGGCAAGAGTAGTGTCTCAAGTAAATCGATGCGTTGCTCGAGCTCAGTTAATTTTTGGCGGGGACGGATATAGGCATCAAGATACTTTTTACATTGACTGAACAACCGCCACACGTGATCACCCTCAACTTATCAAGTAGTTCATTCAATCCTAAAAGATACCTAGTAATCTTAGAGGGGTTGTGGCGACCCTTGTTTAATGAAACTTGGTGGAGCTAAGGGGATTCGAACCCCTGACCTCTTCCATGCCATGGAAGCGCGCTACCAACTGCGCCATAGCCCCAAGCGACTTATAGAACTTTAGTCGGAGAAGAAACGCTTGGCAAATCAGAATCAGATTTTGTGTCGAGCATCGCATTCTTGCAGGCGAGTGCTTAGCCTTCCGGCCCTTCCACCTCAAAGTTTTTCACCGGATCGTGCTCATCAGCGAGGAAACGGTTGAAGCCGGTGAGGCGCCATTGCGGCTTCGTATTCTTACGCCGCTGCAGCATGGCCCAGTGGCAGTTATCCAGGCCGCCCAGGCCCTGCCATTGTGCCCCGCACCCGAGGAGCACCCCGAGTCCGCAGGTAATCGCCGCGCCATGCGCGGTCACAACCAGCAGGCCGCCATCCATATCTTCACTGGCTTCGCTAATCGCCGCCGCCACGCGTGCGCCTACGTGTTCCTTTGTTTCCACGCCGACGCCTACGGGTTCCTCCCCGGCCCGCCACTGCGCGAATTCGCGCGGGTAACGTTCGGCGATCTCGGTGCGGGTCAGGCCTTCAAAGAGCCCGAAACAGCGTTCTTCTAAACGCGCATCGGTTGCTACCTCGAGCCCTACCAGCGTGGCGGCCTCGAGAGCGGTGGCATAGGCGCGCTGCAATGGGGACGCCACGAAACGAGCCGGGCCGGCAGCGGCGATATAAGGAGCCACGTAACGCGCCTGGCCCAGGCCGACCGCATTGAGAGGGATATCCGTGGAGCCCTGAATTCGCCAGGCCAGATTGTAATCAGTTTGGCCGTGGCGCCAGAGCAGGATGCGATCAGCCGTCATGCATCTACCCCAGCGGCATCGGCCGCCTCAGAGTCCCCGGATTTCTCAGATTCCGGGGCGGGCTCGGGCACCGCGGGTGCCTGTACGCCAGTAATAACAGCCTCATCATCAAGCTGGAGATCCACATGCGGGCAATCGGCCCACAGGCGCGCGAGGGCGTAATCATCACGGTCCTCATCGCGCTGAATATGCACGATCAGTTCACCGTAATCCAGGAGCACCCAGCGCGGGTCGAAAGTGAGGCCTTCGCGGCGCAAGCGCTGCCCGCCGGCGTCGTCAAGTTTCTCCTCCACGCGATCCACGATGGCGCGCACTTTCGGCTCCGAATCACCGGAAATAATAAGGAACACATCGGAAATGCCGAAACGCTCACCAACGTCGAGAGCTTCAATCGATGTTGCTTTCACCTCTGCCGCAGCAGCGGCTCCAATACGGGCGAGCTCTATCGCGCGGTCCGAAGCTGTCACAAGATCTCCTTGATATCGGGGGTAATACTGGATGCCACAAGATCAACAGGCGCGGCCTGCGCGCCGTGCTGGAGGAAGAAGAACCCGATAACCAGGCCGAGCACCACACTAATAACAATGAGCAGAAGCATGGTCATCGTCCAGCGGCGCGGTGCGGATTCGTCTTCGAGTTCATCTTCGTCCACATATTCGTGCGTGAGCGGATCCGGCTGCGCCGCGGGAACGGAAGCGTGCGGGAACGGCGCTGCGGCGTCGTTCCCGGTATTTTCTGCTACCGGCGGCGCCGGCTCCTGCTCCGTAACCGAGGCACGCAAAGCATCGCTTTGGGTACGGGCGAGCAAACGCTCGCGTAGGCTACCACCTTCGGAAAACTCCGCCGCCTCTTCCGCTTCGGCCGATACCGGAGCCGGTTCCGAAGCCGTGAACGGCGGCACAAGCGAGTGTTCTTCTTCGCCAATACTGGCTTCAGTATCGGCTTCGAAACGGTCGAAAACGGAGATGCGCTCCCCTGAGAGCACGGGCGCCGCTACTTCAGCTTCCTCAGCCGCCCCAGCTGCCTCAACGGCTTCGGCACGCTCGGCAAGAATAGCCCGCCGCCGCGTTGCCCGCACTACCGGAATATCCCGGGTGCGCCGCAATTCTTCTACCGGCGACGCCTCGCCATCTTCGAGAGGTTTCAAGAGTCCGCGCTCGCGCATCTCGCTGCGTGTGAGGCGCCGCCCGCCCTCGCTCATTTCTTCTCCTCTCGGCACGACTGTCCTTTGTCAAGTTTACCCGGTGCCTCGCGCTGGGCATAAAGTTTGTATTTTCTAATGTGCTGCACCACGCCTTCGGGCACCAAATACCAGATGGGCTCGTGGGCTTTCACCCGGTCGCGCACATCCGTGGAAGAAATCGCCATAGCGGGAACCTCCACAATTTCCACGGCATGTTTGGGCAACGCGGATACATCAATCGTATGCCCGGGGCGCGTGACGCCGATAAAACGCGCCATCCCCCACAGTTCCTCGGCGTTCTTCCAGCGCAAAATCTCCGGAATAACATCCGCTCCGGTAATGAAGTACAGATCCGCATCCGGGTAGACCTCACGTAAATCCCGCAGGGTATCCACGGTGTAGGTCAGGCCGCGCCGCTCAATATCCACCCGCGATACCGTGAAGCGGGTATTCGAGGCGGTGGCAATAACCGCCATGAGATAGCGATGTTCGGCCGGGCTCACGTGCTGCCCCTGCTTGAAAGCGGGGCGGCCGGTGGGCACGAAAACCACTTCGTCCAACCCGAAACGATGCTGCACTTCCGAGGCTGCCACCAGGTGACCGTGGTGAATCGGGTCGAAAGTTCCGCCCATGACCCCGATCCGCCGACGCCGGTGCTTGCGTTCGTCGAAAGGAATTTGCACCGGTTCGTCTTTATCGGACATGCCCCTCGCCCTCTGCAATCCACGTGGTCGTGGTCATTTCTTCCAGCCCCATGGGTCCGCGCGCATGCAATTTTTGGGTAGAAATACCAATTTCCGCGCCCAGCCCAAATTCGCCGCCGTCCGTGAACCGCGTCGAGGCATTAACCATGACCGCGGCGCAATCAACTTCGGAGGTGAACCGATTAATGGCACGCTGATCCTCGGCCACAATAGCTTCGGTATGACCGCTCGAATAGCGGGCAATATGCGCGAGCGCCGCCTCAATATCGGGCACCACCGCCACGGCCATCTCCAGAGCCAAATATTCCTTTTCCCAATCTTCTTCCGTTGCGGCCTGCGTGGGAATATCCCCCGCAAAATTCTGCGCGGCCGCATCGCAATGCAGGGTCACGCCGCGTTCGTGAAGCTCACGCAAAATCCGCGGCACAAATCGCGGTGCGATATCCGCGTGGACAAGAAGCGTTTCGGCCGCATTACACACGCTCGGCCGATGCGTTTTGGAATTAACGACGACGGCGCTAGCCCGCTCCACATCCGCGCTGGCATCCACGTACACGTGGTTATTGCCCACCCCGGTTTCGATCACGGGGACCAGGGATTCGCGCACGACCGTTTGGATAAGACCGGCGCCCCCGCGCGGAATAACAAGGTCCACCAGGCCGCGCAATTTCATCAGTTCGACGGCTCCGTCACGCCCGAAAGTATCAATGGTCTGCACGCAATCGGACGGGAAACCGGCCTCCGTTACCGCTTGACGCATGAGTTCGACCAGCATTTCGTTGGTGCGGATGGCGGCGCTCCCCCCGCGCAAGATCACCGCGGATCCGGCTTTGAGGGCCAGGGTGGCGGCATCCACCGTGACATTGGGCCGGGCCTCATAAATCATCCCGATCACGCCCATGGGCACCCGCACTTGCCGCAAACGCATCCCGTTAGCTAAGCGCGAACCGCGGACCACTTCGCCCACCGGGTCGGCCAAGCCCACCACGTGTTCTACCGCCTGGGCAATCCCTTCAATACGTTCCGCATTCAGGAGAAGGCGATCAATCATACCCGCGGAAAGCCGGCTTTTTTCCCGGGCCACATCCTGGGCATTGGCCTCCACAATACGGGAGGTTTCGCTGCGCAAAATTGCGGCGATACGGCGGAGGGCCTCATTTTTTGACGTGGTTTGCGCCCCGCGCAAAGAACGCGCCGCCTGGCGCGCGCGGCGGGCTACTTGAGCCACGCCCTCGGTTAACGTTGCGGTCATAGCCTCTACTTTAGGCCAGAAAGGCTCCCGTTACCGAATAGGAACAGCGGATGCTTTGCTTCTCGGTATATGCATGATGCGGCCACCCGTATATATTCGGGCAATCTCATGGGAATAGCACTGCCCGCCCCCGCGTTGTAAGTAGCGAGATTTCCACTAAACTCGAGGAGAACCATGGCAACCGTTACTGTCACCGCTGAGAACTTCAACGATACCGTGCATGAAGGCATCGTCCTCTTGGACTTCTGGGCCAGCTGGTGCGGTCCGTGCCGTGCTTTTGGCCCGATTTACGAAAAGGCATCCGAAAAGCACCCCGATATCACCTTCGGAAAGGTGAGCACCGAGGATAGCCCGGAGCTCGCCGCTCATTTCCAGATTCAGGCGATTCCGACCATTATGGCTTTCCGCGACGGCATTCGCGTCTTTGAGCAGGCCGGGGCACTGCCGGCCGGCCCGCTCGAGGATCTCATCGGCCAGGTCAAGGAGCTGGATATGGATGAAATTCGCGCTCGTCTCGCCGCTCACGAAGCCGAGGATTCCGCGAAGAAGGCTGAGTAAGCGCTAGCCTGCTGCGCCATCCAGCAGGCGCCACACGAGTGAGAGGCGAACTGGTCAATTCCAGTTCGCCCCTCACTGTATTCATAAAGCGGCCTTACTCCCGGGAAAGATTAGGAAATCTCTGCCCGTCCGAAAAGCACCGGAAGCACTCCGCGCACCAGCGAGGCTAAATCGGTGCGGATGGAGGTGGGACGGTAAATAATGCCATCTGCCGCGCCCATACCCAGCCAGGACTCGGTGGTATCCGCAACATCGTATACCGTGCCAACCACGTGAGCGCTGCGGGAGAAGTCCGGACCGCCCAGGGCCTGAACCAGGAAGAGGCGTTCGCGGGCAGCAGTACGGGTAGCTGAAATAATAACGGTCATATCGAGGAGGACCTGCAGGTCAGTATCGTATTCTTCCGCCGCCGTACGCAGAGCAAAACGGGCCTCGCGGGCACGGTGCGCATCGGGCGCGGACAGGCGCATCATCGGGGAAATACCGCAGATCGCGCGCAGATTCAGATTCGGAACATCTTCGGCACACACATGCGGCATGAGGCGCACCCCGGCCGCAATAGCATTTTCCACGTCACTGCGCAGGGCCACGAGGTCGGTAGCCGGGGTGATCGGCAAACTCACCAGAGCCGGGGTATCGCTGGTGTCCTGCTGGGTTCTCGCCACTGCTTCCCGCAACGCCTGGGCCGTGGCGGGTACTTCCACCGCGATATCACCACGGGCGCGCGGACCTAAGCGGCTTGCCGTTTCCATAGCGGAGGCAACGCGGGCGCCGGGAAGCACGAATTCCCCGGAGAACTGGACGAAATCAAGCCCACCTTTCCACGCCGCGTCCGCGCAGGAGGCCAGGTGCGCAATGGAAGCCCCGTGGGCTGGGCGCGGAGTTGCGCCGTCGCCGCAAGGATTCTCACCGCCGCCGAGCGCCGAGAGATCGACTCCTAAAAATGTTTCTCTTAAAACTTCCTCATTCGTGGTGGTGCATAGGGTGGTCAATTGGATGGTCATTAGTACTCACTATCAGGACGAAGACGGGCAGAGGGGGCACTGGCAGGCGCAAGAAGGCGCGCGCTCATAAAGTGGTGATGCCAGCGGCGCCAATGCGCCATGGTAATTCGATAGTCCGCGCACATGCTGGAGGTGAGGCCCTGGAGCGTGACAAACTGCGACATCGAATTCTCCGTTCTTCGTCAGCTCGGATGTTCCGAGCGATTGCGAGGGTGCTATATAAGCACTTGCGATAACGCTAGATCTTTATTGTCCAATAGGCAAGACAAACACGAGGGTTTTTTGCGCATGTCACTATTCATTTATCACGATTACTATTCGACCACAGTAGTGTAATGCTTCGCTAAATCCTCGGGTTTCAGCGCTATGAACTGGGAGAATAAGAATCCCAAGCCGTGCCCCTAGTGGAAAATTATGCATCTTTCCCGTAGTTACAGGTCCGTAAAGTAAGACGTAACACAGATTTACTCAGGCCGAAACGTTCGCCATGGGGAACTCATTGAAGCACGCTAGACCGGCACGCACCAAAGGCGCTGCGCCCGCAACCGGGGACGGGCGATCCCCGTAGCGCGACCGGTTATCCCAGCAGCACGATGTCATTGGCATGCACCACCGGCTTTTTGCCGCGTGCCCCGGTACTACCCACCAGCTCAATAAGTTCTTCCACGCTGTAAGCGCTCAAACCCCGGGCGATAACTTCTCCGTGCCCATCGCACAGTTCCACGATATCCCCGGCCGCGAAGCGGCCCGAAACGCCGATGACTCCCACCGGGAGTAAAGATGCATGATTGCTCGTGACCGCCGCGACCGCACCGTCGTCCAAGGTCACCCGACCGCGGGCGCGTGCCGCGAATTCCATCCAGCGCCCGCGCGCGGACACATGCCGCTTGCTCGGCACGAACCAGGTTCCCACATTCTCCCCGGCCACGGCCCGCTGCACATTATCCACGTGGGTAAGAATCACACCGACGCCGCCCGAGGTGGCCAATTCAGCCGCCGCCACTTTAGTGCGCATACCCCCGGTTCCCACGGCGGAGCCACGCCCGGTAATCCGCAGTCCCGCCAGGTCTTCCTCGCTGGCCACCTCAGCAATGCGGGTGGCGCCCGCTTCACTGGGGGGCTTGGTATATAGGCCGTCCACGTCGGTGAGTAAAATAAGGGTGCCGGCACCCACAAGGTGAGCGGTGAGCGCGGCCAACCGGTCATTATCACCGAAGCGCAATTCGTCAGTGGCAACGGCGTCGTTTTCATTAACAATCGGAACCACCCGCAAACGCAAAAGCGTACGCATCGCCGTAAGCGCATTGGCGTAGTGGCGCCGGTTCGTGACATCAGAGGCGGTGAGGAGCACCTGGCCCACGCTAATGCCATGCGCTTCAAAGCGTTCCTCGTACGCAGCCATGAGGCGGGACTGGCCCACCATGGCCGCGGCCTGCTTTTCCCGCAGGGAACGCGGACGGCCCAGCTTGAGCGGCCCGATACCGGCCGCCACCGCGCCGGAGGATACCAGCACCACATCCACCCCGCGGGCGTGCACGTCCGCAATGGTGTTGACAAGAAGATCGAGGGTTTCCTGGTGCAGGGCACCGTCCGGCCCCGTCAAGGAGGAGGATCCCACTTTAATGACTATTCGACGGGAGTTCTCAAGGCAGTCACGCCGGGTCAGCGAGGTGGATGAGGTACCGGACACGAGTCACTCTTTCTTATCTGATGGTTCGGGACACCGCAGGATAGTTTAGTCCCCTTCCGGGGTCCCTGCCTGCGGATCCGTCCATATGCCGGCCTCCCGTTCGGAACGCAATTCCTGCCGGGCTTCCTCTTTGGCATCCATGCGCTCGTAAAAATCGGCGCGCTTTTCGCGGCGGGTGGGGCGCGAGCGCTCGGCTTCCACCCGGATATCGCGCCCGCGCGGCCCGTAAATTTCAGCGACGGCGGCAACGGTTGGTTCCCAATCGAAAACGAAACCGGTCTGCGGCGGGCCAATGACCACCATATCGCCTGGCACCGCACCCAAACGAGCCAGCTCGTCCTCGATGCCCAGCCGGTGAAGCCGCTCCCCCAGGTACCCGACCGCCTCATCATTGGCGAAGTCCGTTTGCCCCACCCAGCGTTCGGGCTGGCGCCCGCGCACATTCCAGAACTCCTGCATGCCGTCGCGCCGCTTGACGATAGTGAAACGATCATCGCGTTCCCGCGTCAGATGTAGCACCGGGCGCACCGGTTCAGCAACCTCGCGATTCGCCTTTTCTTCGCGCACCACCCGGGCCAGGTAGAAGGAGAGCTCACGCAGCCCTTCGTGGCTGGCGGTGGAGACAGAAAAAACATCGAGGCCGCGGTCGCGCAACTCCGGGGTCACAAATTCGGCAAGTTCCCGCGCATCCGGGACATCAATTTTATTGAGAATCACCACGCGGGGGCGTTCGGTGAGAGGAAGCTGGCCTTCGGTGGGCGGGATATTGGCCGCGTAGCGGGCCAGTTCGTATTCGAGGGTATCCAGGTCCGTGAGCGGATCCCGCCCCGGCTCTAGCGTGGCGCAGTCGATGACGTGCGCAATAACAGCGCAGCGCTCAATATGACGTAAAAACTCCAGCCCGAGCCCGCGCCCTTCCGAAGCCCCGGGAATGAGGCCGGGAACATCGGCAATGGTGTAGCGCTCCTCGCCAGCGGTCACCACACCGAGGTTCGGAACAAGAGTGGTGAACGGATAATCGGCAATTTTCGGGCGAGCAGCGGACATAGCCGCGATGAGAGAGGATTTCCCGGCGGAGGGGAAGCCCACCAGGGCAACATCAGCCACCGATTTCAATTCGAGAACAACATCGAGTTCTTCGCCGGCTTCCCCGAGTAGAGCGAAACCGGGTGCCTTGCGGCGCGGAGAAGCGAGGGCCGCATTTCCGAGTCCGCCTACTCCCCCGCGTGCTACCTCGAAAGAATCCCCGGGGCTCACGAGATCCGCAAGCACGTCGCCCTCGCTGTTTTTCACGACCGTCCCCGCCGGAACCTTGAGCACCAGATCCGCGCCGTTCTTGCCCCGCTGGTTATCACCGGCTCCGGGCTGGCCGTTTTCCGCGCTACGGTGCGGGGTGTGGTGGTAGTCCATGAGGGTAGATTCTTGGGAATCCACCTCAAAAATGATGGAACCCCCATGGCCGCCATTGGCGCCGTCGGGCCCCCCGAGAGGCTTGTACTTTTCCCGACGCACCGAAACGCATCCATTTCCACCGTTGCCGGCGCGCAAGTGCAAGGTCACCTTATCGACGAACGAGGCCACGTATGCCCTCCCCTTTTTCTGTAGTGCTGACGCGTCACCGCGGCGGCTTAACCGCCGCGAGTAGATGGACGTCTGCGTAGCCGGTACTCGCGCACCGAGCCCGCGTTAACGAATGACGGGGTGGAGGTTCAATCCCCCACCCCTCATCATAGGTGCGTGCGGCGCTCGGGCCGCTCCGCCTTAAGCCTGGGTCACGACGTCGACAACCTTGCGGTCGCGACGGGTACCGAACTGGACCGTTCCGGCTGCGGTAGCGAACAGGGTATCATCCTTGCCGCGCCCGACGTTATTACCCGGATGGAACTTCGTGCCACGCTGGCGAACGAGAATTTCACCGGCGGATACTACCTGACCGCCGTACCGCTTCACCCCGAGGCGCTGGGCATTGGAGTCGCGCCCGTTGCGCGAGGAAGAGGCGCCCTTCTTATGTGCCATCTGTCTACCTTCTTACTATCTCAAAACTAGCTGCTGACGCGGCAGATCCTATTGGATGCCGGTGACCTTGAGGCGGGTCAGGGGCTGACGATGCCCCTGGCGCTTCCGGTAACCCGTCTTGTTCTTGAACTTGATGATGGAGATCTTCGGTCCCTTTTCATCGCGCACAATTTCCGCGGTAACCTTCGCCGAAATGCCATCGGCAGCCGTGGTGATCTTATCCCCGTCAACGAGCATGATGGGTTCGAGTTCGACGGTATCGCCGACTTCACCTTCCATCCTGTCAACAACCACGACGGTTCCGACAGAAACCTTTTCCTGACGGCCCCCGGCCTTGACGATCGCGTACACCACGTTTGCTCCTGTTGATTACGGCTACTTTTCGCGCTGGACAGCGCACTTAAACGACTGAGTGCCTAAGCACCGACCATCTACTTTACTGTGTCGACCCGCTTTCTTACAAGTGAGACAGCGCATGAGACCGGCCGTGTCGCTATGGGATGCGCCACGTACCTCCCGGTTGTAGCGCTGTGCCCGCTCCGAACTACCCTTGGGAATTGGCCGGGAAACTCAGAACCCCCGCCCCGTTTCCGGTGGAAATGGGACCCGATGAGACCACGGCGCGCCGCTTGGTGCCCCCGCTGGTTCCGTTAGCTGCCTCACGCGATCCGGTATGGATAGCGGACGACGGCGACACCGTCTTTGCGTGGGAACTAGCAGAAACGGCCGTGTGCGTCGGGCTCACCACGCCGGAGGAAACCACCATGCCAGTCTTCCGCGCGGTGCCTGTGCCCGCGGTGCTACTTCCGGCGCGTACGGTGCCCGTGGCTGCGGCCGCGGCGCGTTCCTGCCCCGCGGTAGTACCCTTCGTGTCCTTCGTTCCGGTGCCCGAAGTATCTGCGGCCGCCGGTGCGGTTCGCGAGCTACGACGACGCCGGGTAGCCGGCTTTTCCGACTTCTCCTGCTTATCACCCTTCGCGGCTTTCGCGACTTTCGCGGGCTTGTCCAGTTTTTCAGATTTCGCCGGTTTCGGGGTTTCCGCGGGCTTCTCAACCGTTTCCAGCTTCGGGGCCTCTGAATCCTGGGGCTTATCTTTATCCTGGCCATCCTTCTGCTGGGAGTCGGCATGGCCCGCAGCGGCGATGGAATTCATCATTTGAACAGCCGCCTCGCGCTGCGGCGCCGAAGCCTCCCGCCGATTCTTACGCTTGCGGGGCGCGTGGGATTCTTCGTTTTCCTCTACCGGGTGGTCGTGAATGATGTAGCCGCGCCCTTCGCAGGCTTCACAGACGGTCGAGAATGCCTCCACGAGTCCCTGCCCCACGCGCTTACGGGTCATCTGCACCAGACCGAGGGAGGTTACTTCCGCTACCTGGTGGCGGGTGCGATCCCGCCCCAAACACTCGATAAGCCTGCGCAGCACAAGGTCACGGTTGGATTCCAGGACCATATCGATAAAGTCGATAACCACGATCCCGCCGATATCGCGCAGCCGCAATTGCCGCACGATTTCTTCGGCCGCTTCCAGATTATTACGGGTCACCGTTTCTTCGAGCGAGCCGCCCGATCCGGTGAATTTCCCGGTATTGACGTCCACCACCGTCATGGCTTCGGTACGGTCAATAACGAGAGTACCCCCCGAGGGTAGCCACACCTTGCGATCAAAAGCCTTGGCGAGCTGTTCTTCCACGCGGTAGGCCTCGAAGATATCGCGCGAATCATCCCAGCGGCTCACCCGGTCCATCAGTTCGGGAGATAGTTCTTCCACGTAAGTGGAGATCGTCTCCCAGGCATCATCACCCTGCACGCGCAGAGAGTCGAAATCTTCGTTAAAGATATCGCGCACCACTCGTACAGCCAGTTCCGGTTCGCTCTTGAGGACCTGCGGCGCAGTTTTCGCGACCTTGGCCTTGCGCTGGATTTCCTTCCAGCTCTTGGTCAGGCGCTCCACGTCATTCTTGAGTTGCTCCGCGGTAGCACCTTCGGCGGCGGTGCGCACAATAACGCCATGATCTTCCGGCACAATTTCTTTAAGAAGCTTCTTGAGGCGCGAACGTTCCGAATCGGGAAGCTTACGCGAAATGCCGGTCATATCCCCGCCGGGAACAAGGACCAGGTGGCGCCCGGCGAGGGTGACCTGGCTGGTGAGCCGCGCACCCTTATGGCCAATAGGATCCTTGGTGACCTGCACCAGCACCGTATCCCCGGACTTGAGCGCCTGCTCAATCCGGCGATTCTTTCCCGTAACCCCGGCAGCCTTCCAATCCACTTCCCCGGCGTACAGGACCGCGTTGCGCCCCTTACCGATATCCACAAAAGCGGCTTCCATCGAGGGCAGCACATTTTGCACCCGCCCTAGGTACACATTGCCGACCATGGAAATCTGAGTATGGCGCGCCACGTAGTGTTCCACGAGTACATCATCTTCGAGCACCGCGATCTGGTTGAGACCGTCACGTTCACGCACGATCATGTCGCGCTTCACCGACTCGCGCCGAGCCAGGTATTCCACTTCCGTAATGGAGCCGCGCCGGCGTGCCGATCCCTCGCGATTCTCGCGGCGCCGAGCCCGCTTGGCAGCCAAGCGAGTGGAGCCCTTGGGCGCTGCCACTTCATCGTCGGACGAAAGGCTACGACGGCGCCTCCGGGTGGGCGCTACCGAAGTTTCATCCGTTTCCGCGTGGTCGCTTTCTTCAGGGGCGGCGTCGTCGTTCTGGGAACCTCGCGGCGCGCGAGCGGAAGAATCATGCTCGCCGCGTTCGCGCCGCCGGGTGCGCCGGGAGGAACTATCGCCAGAATCGGAATCTGCGCCGCTGGAGGAATCGTCATCAACGAGGTAGGTGACCCGGATAGCATTGGCGGCGTCGGGTTCCTGGAAGAGTGGAATATCCGTATTAATACGGAAGCGTGGAATTTCCACCGCCTCTTCTTCAGGTACCGGAATGAAAAACGGACTCGCCGCAGCCGCACTCACGGTGCCGTGCTCCGACGCGGTGGCTTCTTTCGCCATTCGTCTACACTTCCCGACAGGCGCGCACCCCGTATCCCGTGCGGACCTATCACCATTGCGGCCGACGCCGCGCAAGCATATTCACGTTCGAGGGCATATCCGGCGCTCATCATCTGCCGGCCAGGTTCTTCACAGCCTCGAACCACCGGGGCGATACGGTAGCGCCCGGTACACTGATACCGATTCTACATGAGGAGTACTGGACTGGCGCCGGGAGGTTCCCGAAATCTCCGCAACGCCGAGCGCCTGCCGGGGCCTGCAATCACCACCACACAGACCCGCCCGGGACTTTCGTCCCTATTTTTTGAGAGGTGTCGCTAACCTGTGTGCCAGATGGCACATGAGCGCCGGGCCGGACAAAAGTCCCTCGTGTTCGATACCTCTTATTGCCGCGCGGATGAGTAGGATCGAGGGTGAAAAATTTGATCGCGCTGCTACGGGACCACCGCGGCGATCCACGCGCGATCACACGTGTTACACATCGGAAAGGTGAAAAGGTGGATCCGATCACCCTTGCGCGATGGCAGTTCGGTATTACAACCGTCTACCACTGGCTTCAGGTGCCCCTGACCATTGGTCTGTCTGTCATCGTGGCGTATATGCAAACTAAGGCCCGCAAAACGGGCGATCCGAAGTGGCAGCGGATCACCGATTTCTTCGGCAAGATCCTGCTCATCAACTTCGCGCTCGGCGTTGCCACCGGTATCGTGCAGGAATTCCAGTTCGGTTTGAACTGGTCGGAGTACTCGCGTTTCGTCGGTGACATCTTCGGTGCCCCGCTCGCTTTCGAGGCCCTCCTGGCGTTCTTCCTGGAGTCCACGTTCCTCGGATTGTGGATCTTCGGCAAGGGCCGTCTCTCCCCCAAGATGCACAACCTGACCATCTGGCTCTTCTCCATGGGTACCGTGATTTCCGCGGCGTGGATTTTGGCGGCCAACTCCTTCATGCAAGATCCGCACGGCGCGGTCTTCAACCCGGAAACCGGGCGCGCGGAGCTGGACGGCATGGCAGGCTTCCTTGGTCTCTTCGCCAATACCACCTGGGTGCTCACCTTCCTCCACACCTTAGGCGCTGCGTTTACGCTGGCCGGCGTACTGGTGGCCGGCTTCGCTTTCTGGTGGATGGCACGCTCTATTCGCCTCTCCGGCAACGAAGTCGAAGCGCGCGAATACTGGAAACCCACCGCTAAGCTCGGCCTCAAGGTCACCCTGGTCGCCGCGATTATTGCCGCCCTGTCCGGTCACTACATGGGTCAGCACCTCGGCGTCATCCAGCCCCCCAAGGCCGCGGCCATGATGGGCGTGTGCCAGGGCGAAGAAAACGCCAAGCTTTCCCTTGTTATGTGGGGTAATAGCTGCGAGGATGCTACCTCGATCTACGTTCCGATTCCCGGCCTGGAATCCTTCATGATGACCAACCACTGGTCCGGTCCTGATTCGCGCCTGGAATCCATTAGCGAAGCCAATGAGCGCGTGCGTGACCGCATCCACCAGATGGAGAACGTCAACGCGGAGCTCGTGGAGAAGTTCGATACCGCTTTCGAAAACCAGCAGGTCACTCCGAACGTTCTGGCCTCCTACTACTCCTTCCGCGTCATGGTGGGAGTGGGGATGCTGGATCTCCTCATCGCGGTCCTCGGACTGTGGGTGCTGCGCGGGGATCGCATTATGCGCTCGGAACGCTGGGGCAAGTTCTGGCTGTGGATGATCCCGCTGCAATTCGTGGCGAATTCCGCGGGCTGGATCCTCACCGAAATCGGGCGCCAGCCGTGGATCGTTTACCCGACTCAAATTGATGGCGTCCTACTCATGACGGACCTGGGTGTTTCCCATTCCGTCAACGGTGGCAGCGTCGCCTTCTCCCTGACCATCTTCACGGTGCTCTACTCGGCACTCGGCGTGGTGTGGATCTGGCTTCTGGGCCGCTACCTGCGCGAGGGTATCAATACCCACAAGAAGGTCGTCGAATACGATGCGAAATCTACCCCGAATTTCGTTTACTAGGAGGACCTCATGGAACAAACATTTTTGATGACTCTGTGGTTCATCCTCGTAGCGGTCCTGTGGATTGGTTTCCTGGCCCTGGAGGGCTTCGGCTACGGCGTTGGGATGTTCCTCAAAACCTTTGCGCGTAACGAACGCGAACGTCGCGCCATGATCAATTCGATCGGCCCCCACTGGGACGGCAACGAAGTGTGGCTGCTCACCGCGGGTGGTGCTACTTTCGCGGCGTTCCCAGAATGGTACGCCACCATGTTCTCGGGCATGTACATCGCCCTCGTCCTCGTGCTCGTCTGCCTTATTATCCGCATCTGCGCCCTCGAATGGCGCAAGATGATCCGCACCGAGCGCTGGCGTAATACCTGGGACACCCTGCACTGCATCGTGTCGTGGATCGTATCGATCCTCTTCGGGGTGGCTTTCGCCAACCTCGTGGCCGGGATGAAAATCGAGGTGGGCAACTACTCCTCCGGTGAGTTCGTGGCCGTGGCGCCCGATGCGGTGACGTGGGAAGCCCTCGCGGATAACCACCATTACCTGACCGGCGGGTTCTTCTCGCTGCTCACGCCTTTCACCGTCCTGGGCGGGTTGGTCACCCTCTCGCTCTTCTTCAGCCACGGCGCGCTGTGGCTCTCGATTAAGACGGCCGGTGAACTCCAGCTGCGTTCCATTAACTTGGCGAAGCGCACCACCGTGATCTCCACCGCGATTACCGCGGTTTGGGCTCTGTGGGCCTACTTCGTGTACAGCTCGCAAGTCCTGGCGATTATCCCGCTGGCTATCTGCGCGGTGCTCCTTATCGCCACCGTGGCAGCCACGTGGGCTAACCGGGAGATTCTCGCCTTCGGGCTGCACTTCGCGGCCATTGCCGCGGCGGTGTCCACCATCTTTGCGATGATGGTTCCCTATGTCATGAAATCGTCGATCAACGAGGCTTACTCCCTCACGATCGCGCAAGCCTCGGCCACCGCGCCAACGCAAACCATCATGACCATCGCGGCACTTATTTTCGTTCCGATCGTCCTCGGTTACACGGTGTGGGCATACTCCGTGTTCCGCAAGCGCATTGACGCCGGGCAAATTCCCGAGGAACCCGTGGGATTGGAACCGAAGAAGATCCGCGAGTTCGAGATTCGCTAAGTAGCACGTGAGATCAGGAGGCCGCGCGCACGCACCGTGCGCGCGGCCTCCCTCATACGGCAGCCTCCCATCCGCACTCTCGGATCCTGGGGCCCTGAAGTATGACGTGACTCCACTACGGGGTGGTGGTACGCGGTTAAACGCGGTGCTCCCGTGTCATACTCAGGGACGGGCTACCATGACAGCAGTGTGCAAGGAGAAGAATGAAGCCCGTTGATTCTCGACTTATGAAATTTGCGCCCACGGCGCGTCGCTACGTTGCCTTGCTCGGTGGTGTTGGTTTTCTGGAAACAGCCCTCGTGCTAGCGCAATGTTTCTTTATTGCCGCCTCCGTTGCGCCGGTCGCAGACGGCGATCTCACCTTCCGTGACATCGGCTGGCCGGTATTCGGGGTCGCAGCGGCCTTTACTGCCCGCAGCATTCTTATCTATATTCGCGAGTCCTACGGCCACCGCGCCGCGCTGCGCACCATCGCTAATCTGCGCGCCCGGGTGCTACGCCGGGCCGGCGACCTGGGTGATCGCTGGCTCGCCGCAGGGAACACCTCCACCACGGTCACCCTGGTCACCTCCGGGCTGGATGACTTGGAACCCTATTTCGTCAAATTCCTCCCCCAGCTCATTCTCACCTGCACCGTCACCCCTTTCGCCCTCGTTGTTATCCTGTTCCTTGATTGGGTGAGTGCTATCGCCATCGTGGCCTGTATCCCGCTCATCCCTATTTTCATGATCCTTATCGGGCGGATGACCCAGGCATTCTCCAATGAGCGGCTCGCCTCCATGCAGCGCCTGGGCCAGCAGCTCCTCGACCTTTTGGGCGGTCTGAGCACCCTCAAAGCACTCGGGCGCGAAGAAGGGCCGGCCCGCCGCGTCAAGCACCTCGGGGATGACTACGCCAAGAAAACACTCCAAACCCTGTACATCGCTTTCCTCTCCGGCGCGGTGCTGGAATTCCTCGCCACGCTATCCACCGCCCTCGTCGCGGTCGAGGTGGGCCTGCGCATGGTGGCCGGAAATGTCTCCCTTTTCACCGGCTTGACGATTATTATGCTGACCCCGGAAGTGTTCAAACCCCTGCGGGAAGTGGGCACCCAATTCCATGCCTCCTCCAACGGAGTGGCCGCCTCCGCCCAGGTCTTTGACCTACTTGAGCAGCCCCTCCCGGTGGAAGACGGCACGGTTGAGTGCCCTGATCTAGCCAGCTCCCCTATCGTGATCCGCGATCTCTCGGTTCTTGCGCCGGGCCGCGATACCATCGCGCCCGCGCAGCTGAACGCGGAGATTCTTCCCGGGCGCGTCACGGCATTGCGGGGGGCTTCCGGTTCCGGAAAAACGACGACGGCGAATGTGCTCCTCCGCTTCATTACCCCCGATAGCGGAACCGTGCATATCAGCACCACCCCGCTCGAAAATATCCGCCAAGAAAGCTTGTGGAAGCAGGTGTCCTGGGTTTCCCAACGCCCGGTGATCGTGCCGGGAACCGTGGCGGAAAATATTGGGGTTGCCCCGGGCCCAGCCCTGGAACGGGCCGCGGCCCTCGCCGGTTTTGACGAAGTCATCGCAGAACTTCCCGAAGGCTGGAATACCTTTATCGGTCAGGGCGGCGTGGGCCTCTCCGTGGGTCAGCGGCAGCGCCTTGCCCTCACTCGCGCCCTGGTTTCCGAGCGCCCCCTCGTGCTCCTCGACGAGCCTTCCGCGCACCTGGATGCGCGCAGCGAACGGCGCGTCGTCGAATCCGTTGCGCATCTACGGGCGCAGGGACGCACCGTTATCGTTATCGCGCACCGCACCGCGCTCCTCGACCTTGCCGATGCGGTTATTGATGTCGTATCGACGACGGCGCAGCCAGCTGCCACATCTTCCGGCACCGCGCGGTCGGTCCCGGAACCCGCCGCCACTCCATCGGCGCCCGCGCCTTCCGTCCCCGCGCCCGCCAACTCCCAGACAACCGAGGTGACCAAGTGAGTACTTTCCCTCAAGATGAACGCCGTGCTCTCCTCCGTGCCTTGCGCCTCCTGCGCGTGGATAAGGGCGGATTCTGGGGTTCCGTTGCGGCGGGTGCTGCCGGACTGAGCAGTTCGGTGGCCCTGGCAGCTGTCTCCGCCTGGCTTATTACCCGGGCTTCCCAAATGCCGCCGGTCCTCGCCCTCGGCGTGGCCACCACCTCGGTGCGTTTCTTCGGGGTGTCCAAAGCACTGCTGCGCTACGTCAATCGAATTTTCTCGCACCGGGTCACCCTCTACGGAATGTCTAATTTGCGTACCGCCGTCTACGCGACGCTGGCTGATTCCCCTACCGACGTAGTGACCTCGGTGCGCCGCGGTGACTTGCTCGCCCGCACCGGACGCGATGTCGATTCGGTCGGTGACGTCGTCGTTAAAGCGGTCCAGCCCGGAGCTGTTGCCGGTATTGTCTGCCTCGTCTCCTGCCTCATCGTGGGGATTCTATGCCCACCCATCGGCCTGCTGCTGGCCGGCTGCCTCCTTATTTCCGGGATTCTTGCGCCCTATCTGGCCATGCGCGGGGGGCGTATCGCCGAAGAAGCGCAGGTGCGTGACGAAACCGAGATTTCCGCAACCGCGCTGACCATGCTTGATTCGGCCGCCGAGCTGCGGGTAGCCGGGCGAGTGGACGCCATGGAAGAGGTGCAGGAAGCCACCGAACAGCGGATCTTCCGGCACCGTGATGCCGCGGCCCGCCCCCAGGCCCTCGCTATCGCCCTGGATACCCTTGCTATGGGTATCGCCGTGGTGGGTGCGATTCTTATCGGGAGCCGGGCCCTGGATGCCGGCACGCTTTCCGCCACCGCGCTGGCGGTCTGCGTCCTCACCCCGCTCGCCGCTTTCGAAGCCACTCAAGGGCTGGGAGAGGCAGCCATCCAACTGGTACGTTCCGCCAAGGCTGCCCAGCGTATCCTCGAGCTCCTCGACCGCGCCCAGCGCAGTGAGGAACCGGAAGCCCCGGCACCGCGGCACGAGCGTGGCTTGCATGCTACCGACCTCATTATTGGGTGGCCGGGTGGGCCGGACGTGGCCGGGCCTTTTGAGCTGCACGTAGAACGCGGCTCCTCCGTTGCCATCGTGGGACATTCGGGGATTGGGAAATCCACCCTGCTTTATACCCTGGCGGGAATGCTGCGCCCGCATGCCGGCTCGGTCCGCCTGGACGGACACGAAGTCTCCACCCTGGATCGGCGCACCGTCTCCCGCACCCTCACCCTCACGGCGGAAGACGCCCACGTTTTTGAAACCACCGTGCTAGAGAACCTGCGGGTGGCGCGCCCCTCGGTCACCGAAAGAGAGGCCGTGGAACTGCTGGTACGCGCGGGCCTGGGCACCTGGCTCACCCAGCTCCCGCGCGGGGTTCATACTCTGCTGGGAGAAGATGCCGCCACGATCTCGGGTGGAGAACGACGGCGCCTGCTCCTTGCCCGGGCGCTAGCCTCCGATGCGGAATTCCTACTCTTGGATGAACCCGGCGAGCACCTCGACCCGGAAACCGCCGATGAGCTTATCCGCGATTTGCTTCGGGCCGGTAAGAATAGCGCCGATCCGCGTACTATTATCTTGGTGACGCACCGGCTCACGCCCCTTGATGCCGCCGACGAGGTTATTGTGATAACCCGTGCCGACGGTGGTATCGCCCACGTGAGCGCGCGCGGCACCCACGAGGAGCTCACCGAAAGGCTCGCCTCGTACGCATGGGCGGCGAAACAGGAATAAGGATGCTGGATACCACAACGGTTATTTTCAATGCGCTCGCGTTGACCGCGCGCCTGGATCGCACCCAGGTGCTCGAAAATTTGGCCGGCGCCGGATTGAAATTAACCGGGGCGTCTAGCGCCGCCGTTCTCATGTTCAATTCGGCGGAAAAGGTGACAAGCATCGTCACCCTGGGCCAGCCACTCCCCGCAGCTGCCAGCCTCACCCCCACCAGCCTGGATCGTGATCTTGAATCCCTGGGCACCGAAGATACCATCATGTGGGATCGTGCCGAGGCAGTCAGTGCCGTGCATGATGCAAGCGGCATCACCCCGGAACCTGCCGCGGGAAGCACTCCCCTGACCGCTGCCAGCCACCGGGATGGACTCTACGGCCCGGGTATCACAAATTTCCTCACCTCACGCCTCATGACCGGGAATCGGGTGCTCGCCCGAGTCATCTTCTTCAATAAACCCGGATCTTTCAGCGAAGCAGATATCAACCTCATCGCGCTTTTGGCGCGCGCCGCTACCATCGCCGTCGAAAATGCACGCCTGTACGAGGAATCGAATTCCCGTGCGCAATGGCTCTCCGCCTCGCGGCGCATCACTATTGCGCTGCTGCAAGGAAGCGATGAAGAGGAAGCGCTCCAGCTCATCGCCACCGAAATGCGGCGGGTTGCGGATGCCGATTTGGCCCTTATTATTCTCCCCTCGGTGGCTGATACCTGGGCCTGTGAATTTGTGGCGGGCGAGGTCGGGCAGGACCTGGTGGGCACCACGTTCGGGCGGGATTCCCGGGCGCGGGCGGTGGCCCAAAGCGGGCTCGGCCGCATTATTGATACAAGCACCGCGCCACCTTCCCCCAATAATCCACTCGGCCGTTTCGGCCCGCTTCTTTACGCGCCGATGGCCGGCGGGGATACCGCGCGCGGCGTTATCATTCTGGCTCGGGTGCGCGGGCGAGCAGAATTCGACATGGTCGATTTGACGATGGCGGAAAGCGTGGCGAATCAAGCAGCCCTCGCTCTGGAGCTGGCCGACGCGCGCTACGTACAAGCCCAATCTGCGCAGCTGGAAGAACGCTCCCGTATTTCGCGCGATCTGCACGATTTCGCGATCCAGCAGCTCTTCGCTTCCGGGATGCGCCTGTCCGCGCTGCGTGATGATCTGGCAACCGAGGATGCGGTGGCCGATAACGTGCTCGACACCCTCGATAACGCCATCGAATCTATTGACGAATCCGTGGCGCAGATCCGCCAGATTATTTACTCGCTGCGCGGCCCCGATACCTCGGTTCCGGTGGTTTCACGCCTGCGCCGTGAAGTTAGTTCCGTGACGGCGCAGCTCGGTTTCACCCCGAGCCTACGTATTAGCGTGCGGGGCGAAGATATTGATAGCGGTACCCACACCGAAATTGATGACGCTATCGGCTCTGATATTAGCGACGATGTTATCGCCGTGGTACGCGAATGCCTCTCCAATGCGGTGCGCCACGCCCACGCCCATACCATCACCGTCACGGTTACCGTTACCGAGCGCGATATTAGCGTGGAAGTTGCCGATGATGGCGTGGGCATTGGTGAATTGAGCCGGCGGTCAGGCCTTTCTAATCTTGCGGCTCGGGCCCGGCGCCACCACGGTACTTTCTCCATTGCACCGGGCAGTCAGAGCGGTACGGTGGTGCGCTGGCGGGCCCTCATCGACGGCTAGGCAGGTACCTGACTCATCGGGTAAAAAGGTGTGCCTACTGGTTGCGCCACCCGGTGGCGCGCTGGCCGGCCACCCACGCGGCAACCTGGGTGCGCCGCTGCAGGCCCATCTTGGACAGCAGCGAAGTGATGTGGTTCTTCACCGTCTTTTCCGCAACCCCGAGCTGCTCACCGATTTCCCGATTGGACAGCCCATCCCCGATCAACTCAAGAACATTGCGTTCCGAGGGGGTGAGATCCGCGGTGGGATCATCGTGATCAGCGCGCCGCCGTGAGACCGTGCGCTCATCAAGAAGAACACGCCCTTCGGCCACGGCCTTGATATTGTCCGAAATTTCCGCCCCGCGCACCGACTTCAAGAGGTAAGCTTTCGCGCCGGCATTGAGGGATTCGGAAAGGGCGTCGTCGTCATCAAAGGAGGTGAGGACGATGCACTTGGTATCCGGGCTGACCTCCTGGAACTGATTAATAATATCGATTCCGGTGCCGTCCGGAAGCCGCAGGTCTACCAGCGCAACATCAGGGAGCACCAGACCGCCGCGCCGCACCGCTTCTTCTACGCATCCGGCTTCGGCAACCACCTCGAGGCCCTCAGAACGGTCAACCACCTCAATGATTCCCCGCCGTACCACTTCATGATCATCAATAATCATGACGCGAATATTTTGTGCCACGCGCCGGCCCTCCTTTGTTTGCATCGCCATCATCGGTCAATAATCCGCCCTTATTCTACCCAATCGGAGCGACTTGACATACCGGGCACAGCGTGGTGGAACGTCCCCCGAGGATAATTTTCTGCAACGGGGTTCCGCAGCGCGCGCAGGGCTGCCCGGCCCGCCCGTAGGCCTGCAAGGACCGCTCAAAATATCCGCTCTCCCCGTTGACATGCACGTAGAGCCGGTCAAAGGATGTTCCGCCGGCGGCCAGCGCGGCGTTGAGTACCGCGCGCCCGGCGTTCAGCAGCTCGCGCGCTGCCGTGGCCGTGAGCGCCGTGGCTTCCGGGTGGATACGCGCCCGGTAAAGCATTTCATCGGCGTAAATATTGCCGATGCCGGAAATTATCTCCTGGTCGAGGAGCACCCGTTTCATCGCGCGCCGCGTGGTGGTGAGAACGCCCAGCAGCGCCGTTTCATTTAGATAAGGATCGAGCAGGTCGCGGGCAATATGAGCCACGGGCACGGGTACGACGGCGCGCTTAGATCCCGCTCCGCCCGGCCCGCCATCAGCGGTGGGCCGGAAAGCGACCGGTGCCAGGTAGCCGAAAGTACGCTGGTCCACGAAATCGAGAACACGGCCGTTATCAAGTTTGAATCGGGCCCGCAGGTGGCGCCGTTCCCCGCCGGTATCGCTGTTCCCGCTCGGTTCATCTACCCGAAACTGCCCGGACATGCCCAGGTGGGCGAGGAGGGCGAGGTCCTCCCCCACATCGCACCACAGGAATTTCCCGCGCCGTACCACCGCCCGCACGGTGCGCCCCTCCACGGCTTCTAGGCCCTGCGGGGCTCGGCGGGTCACGCGGGTGCCGAACGCTTGCGCGGTGAGGATGCGCCGGCCCGTGAGGTGTTCGGCGAGCCCGCGCCGGATTGATTCAACTTCGGGAAGTTCGGGCACGCCGACCTACTCAGCCGCGCCGGGCGTGGCAGATGCACCCGCGCCGGGAGCTGCGCCGTCGTTCCCACCTGCGCCGTTGTTCCCATTGCCCCCAGCAGCCGGCTTCGCCTCACCCTTCTCAATCAGATCCGCGAGAATCCGGTAGGACGCTTCGGCGGCGGCGTGGCGCGCGTTCTTCTGCGAGCTTCCTTCGCCGCTCCCCCATTCGCGCCCGGCCATCGATGCCACCGCGGTGAAAACCCGCGCGTGGTCGGGACCGGTGGAGCTCAACTCGAACTCCATGGTGCCCTCCCAGCCCAGGCCGTGCGCGAGCTCTTCGAAACTCGTTTGCCAATCGAGGTTCGGGCCCAGCACCGAGGCATCTTTAATCTTGGAATCGAGGAGCCGGTCCACGATCTCGCGGGTGGGTTCCATTCCGTGTTCCAGATAAGTTGCGGCAATCAGGGCTTCCACCGTATCGGAGAGGATGGAATCCTTGTTACGCCCACCCGAGCGGTCCTCACCGCGCCCCAGGCGCAGGGAATCACCCAGGTTGATCCGCCGCGCCACATCGGCCAAGGCTTTCTCAGAAACCGCATAGGTTTTCATCTGCGACATATCGCCTTCGGAAGCATCGGGGTATTCCCGAAATACTTTCTCCGCGATGATGAGACCCAGGATGGAATCGCCTAGGAATTCCAGGCGTTCGTTATGGGGTTCGTCGTGTTCGAAAGCGAAACTGCGATGCGTGAGGGCGCGGCGCAGCAAGGGCCGGGGCAGGTCGATTCCCCACTGTTCCACTAATTCACGATAGGCCATGCTTACTCCTGTGCCCGCAGCTGGGCTTCCAGCGCGTCCAGGGCGTCCGAGTGCAGGGCGGGTGCCTCGTGATGGTGCCCCGCAGGCAAATCTTCCAGGCGCTCCCCGCATCCGGCGCACAGGCCCTGGCAGGTGGGTGAACACAGGGGTTGGAAGGGCAGGTTGAGCACAATGGCATCGCGGAGCACCGGTTCCAGATCCACGTGGTCATCTTCAATGACGGGGTGTTCTTCTGCGTCCTCATCCCCTTCGGCAATGAGTTCGGCACGCCGCTGCGGGTAGTAGGCCAGATCGGATACTTCCTGGGTGCGTTCTTCGTGGATATCGCGCAGGCAGCGTGAGCACTGGCCCTCCACGGTGAAATGCACCTGCCCGCCAATATAGACGCCTTCGGATACCGAGGTGAGGTTAAGATCCACGTCAAGTTCGGATCCGGTTGGGACGGCCATGAGCTCGATACCCATATCCGCGGGCGCCGCGAAGCTTTCCCGCACCGGCATAAGGGAGCCGTCGCTACGCGGTAAATCGTGCAGCGAGACAACAAAAGGACTACGAAGGTCCACTATTCCTCCTCGGAATGATCAAAAACAGCGTCGGTGGTTTCTTGGCGGCTGGCAAGGACTTCCCGGCCCGCGTAAATCTGGGCAAGGGCCGCATCCATTTTTTCGTGCGCGGCCCGCACGGCCTCTTCAAGCGCAGCCGCGACCCCGTTCACCTGGCCTTCCAAATTAGCGAGGGTGGAATCGGAGTAGTGGTTGGCACCTTCGCGCAGCCGTTCGGCCTTCTGCTTGGCTTCGTCCTCGATCCGCGCGGCGGTGGAGCGCGCCGCAATGGTGATGGCGTCATTGGAGACGAGCCGGCTGGCCTGGGCGCGTGCTTCCGCCACAATATTTTCTGCATCCTGGCGGGCCGAGGCAATAATGCTCGCGGCTTCCTGGCGCCCGGAGGCGCGCACCGAATCAATATCGGCCAGCACGTCGTCGGCGCGAAGCACCTGATCGGGCACCGCATCGCGGGCCAACTGGAGCAGGTCGCGCACCTCGGACTGGTTGATCATCACCGAGGCGGACATAGGGATGGAACGTGCATTATCCACCAGGGCGAGGAGCTCATCGAGGATCTCCACCACCGATTCCCCGCGCGTATCGTGAGTCATTGCATCTCCTCTTCCAAAGCCCGCGCCACCCGCGCGGGAACGAAACTCCGCACGTCACCTTTGTGCCGTGCCACATCTTTAACCAGCGAGGAGGCAATATGGCCTTTCGCCGGATCCCCCACCAGGAACACCGTTTCGATTCCCGATATTTCCCGGTTCATGAGCGCCATGGGGTATTCCGCATCCAGATCCACCGCGGAGCGCAATCCTTTGACGATGGCATCCGCCCTGATATCTCGGCAAAAATCCACCAGCAGCCCGCCGAAATCCTCCACCCGCACATTGGTCATGTGGCGCACTTCTTCGCGAATGAACTCCACGCGTTGCCGCGGTGAAAAAAGCGGATTTTTCGAAGAGTTATGCGCGACCAGAATAACAACCTCGTCAAAGAGGGAAGCGGCGCGGGCAAAAACGTCGAGATGTCCAAACGTGACGGGATCGAAGGACCCGGGGCAGACTGCAAGCATCATAGTTATAGCCTAATCTTTCCTGAGGCGCTCGGCCTAGTCGACGCGCGATTACAGCGTGCTCTCGCTGCGCTGCGCCGTCCACAACGTCGCGGTTCCGTACCGGCGCGAATCATCCAGTTCCCATCCTTGCGGCCAGCTGGGTTCCGGTGAGGAGCTATCGCGTTCCACAACGACGACGGCGTCCGCGGCTACATGCGGGGTGAGGCCGTCGAGCACTTTCGTAATCTGTTCTTCGGTGTAGCGATAGGGCGGGTCCACGAAGACGACGTCGAAACGATAATTAGGTTCCTGGGAGAGGTACTTTTCCGCTTTCATCCGCACCACGGCCACATCGAGGTGGGCGCGGGCGGCGTTGTCGCGAATAATGCTGACCGCAGGCCCTTCTGATTCCACCAGAACGACGGCGCGTGCCCCGCGGCTTTTCGCTTCCAAGCCCAGGGCACCGGAACCGGCAAAAAGATCGAGCACTTCGCCATCGACGATAAAACCGCGGTGGTCCAGCCGGGAAAATACTGCTTCACGCGCTTTTTCCGAGGTGGGGCGCGTTCCCGAACTCGGCACCCGCAGAATATGCCCCTTGGCGGTTCCGGCAACAATACGTGTCATTGCTTATCCCCTTTCCAGGTAGGTGGCTCGCTCGGTATCCAATGCGTCCGCGGCGCGCTCCAATTCCGCGCTCACCGCACCGCGTTCCACGAGGTCGGTGGCAACGGCGCGCGCGGTAGCGATAATATCAGCGTCGCGCACCGCGGAGAGGAAACGCAGGTGGGAGGTGGTTCCCGCCTGCCGAGTCCCCAGCACATCTCCTTCGGAACGCAGCTCTACATCTTTCTCCGCCAGAGCGAAGCCATCCGTGGTGGCGGCGAAAGCCGCGAGGCGCTCGGCGGCCAGGCTCCCTTCCGGGGCTCCACTAACCGCGAGGCACAGTCCCGCTTTGCTGCCGCGCCCGATGCGTCCGCGCAACTGGTGCAGCTGGGAAAGCCCGAAACGTTCAGCATTCATAATGATCATCATGGTGGCTTCCGGAACATCCACCCCCACTTCGATAACGGTGGTGGAGACGAGCACCGGGACCCGCCCGGCCGCGAAATCTGCCATAGCGGCATCTTTTTCAGCCGCGCTCAACCGCCCGTGCATCTCTCCCACCGCGATTCCCGCGAATTGTGGAAGGGCGCGCAGGCGTTCAGCCAGGTCAGTTACCGTGGCCAGCGTATGTTCCGCGCCCGAATCCTGCGCGGGCGGGCTTGCGTCGTCGTCCTCACTAATACGGGGAGCGAGCACGTATACACGCCCGCCACCCGCTATTTCTTCCCGGGCCCGCCACCACATGCGCGCGATCCAGCTCGCGCGGTTTTCCGGAACGACGACGGTACCCACGCCGGCGCGCCCACCGGGCAGTTCACGCAAGGTAGACACGGCCATATCTCCGAAAACCGTCATGGCGACGGTGCGCGGGATAGGGGTGGCGGTCATCACGAGGGTGTGCACGCCACGCGCGAGGCTATCGCGCTGATCCACCCCGAAGCGGTGCTGTTCATCCACCACCGCCAGACCGAGGAAAGGAATCTGGACGGTATCCGAGAGCAGCGCGTGGGTACCGATAATAATGCCGGCTTCTCCCGAGGCGATCCGGGCCAGGGTAGCGCGACGTTCGGTGGCGGTGAGTGAACCGGTGAGGAGCTCCACCCGGGTGGATTGTTCGGCAGCACCCAGCATCCCGCCCGCGCCCAGATCCCCGAGCAGGTCGCGCACGCTGCGGGCGTGCTGGGCGGCCAGCACTTCGGTGGGGGCCAGGAGTGCGGCCTGGCCTCCCCCGTCGACCACCTGGAGCATGGCGCGCAGGGCCACCACGGTTTTCCCGCTCCCCACGTCTCCTTGGAGGAGGCGCTGCATCGGGGTGGTGCCCGCCAGATCGGCGGCGATTTCTTCGCCGACCGCGCGCTGCCCCGCGGTGAGCTCAAAGGGCAGGCGGGAGTCGAAAGCGTCCAGGATGCCTCCGCGGCGCTGCGGGTAGGCGGTGGTGGGATGTGCGGCGCGGGCGGCGCGGCGCCGGGCCAGGACGGTGTGGAGCACGAGGGCTTCTTCGTGCCGGAAGGGCAGGTGGGCGAGCGCTGCGCTGATGGGTTCCTCAGGGCAATGGGCGCGGCGTAGGGCCGCGAGCCGGGAGGGCAGGCCGTGGGCGTGCCGGTAGTCTGCGGGGAGCAAATCAGGAACATCCGCGCTGGTCAGCCCGGTAAGAACAGTGCTGACGGCCCGTTCTATTTTCCAGGAGGGCAGCGCGGCGCTGGCGTGATAGATGGGGATGGGCCGGCGCAGGCGCTCCACGTCAACGCTCCCTTCATCCTCTACCAGATCGTAATCGGGGTGGGTGAGTTGCAGCGTGCCACGGTAGGAACTCACCGTGCCGGAAAATGTGGCGACCGTGCCGGGGTGCAGGCGCCGTTCGTGGTAGGCCAATACCCGCTGTGACTTCGCAAAAAAGGTGAGGCCGAGTTCGCGGGCGCCGTCGGTCATCAGAACGGAGAGGATAAAGCCGCGCCGCGCGCGCATGGGCCGTAATTCTGCATTCACCACCCGGCCGATCACGGTGACGTCCTCGCCTTCGCGCACCTGTTCAATGGGCAGGAGTTCACCGCGCCGGGCGTAACGAAAAGGAAGGTGGTAGAGCAGCTCCCCCACCGTGTGCAGGCCGAGCCGCGTGAAAGAGGTGGCGCTGCGTTTGCCGAGGGCACGTTCCAGTGGCACGCTCAACGCGGTCCAGCCATCCGATACCACGGCCGGGGTACCGCCTCGCGTATGTGCCGCCGCCTGCGCGCTGTCCATACCATTCACATTAACACCCGCGCCATATTTTCCCTAACGGCGCCCTGTCCCGCGCGGTACGCTGTTTCTCACTGCTCACGGTGGTGCCGGTGGTGCGCACCCGCAACGTTACGGCCCTGCATTATTGTTGATGGCGACGACGCCGCCCCCGCTACACGTGCCCTACGCCACGGAGGGAGCCTTTGGCAAGTAAGCCGCTTACCGCTATACTAGTGGAGTTGTAATTTTCCTATGCGCTCAGGTGTATCTACCGAACAGCGGCAGGTGCGCGAGCGGATCCATGATCAACCGAAGGAGAACACCGTGGCTTCTGTTTGTGACGTCTGCGGCAAGCACCCGGGCTTCGGGAAGAGCGTCTCGCACTCGCACGTGCGTACAAGCCGCCGCTGGAACCCGAATATTCAGCGTGTTCGCGCGCTTGTGAAGGGCGCCCCCAAGCGCCTCAACGTGTGCACCTCGTGCCTCAAGGCCGGCAAGGTGCAGCGCGCCGCCTAAGTACTGTGGCTTCGCTGAGTTCTGGCTCACTCCCGTGAGTTAGCCAGAGCCAGCACAGGAAGGCCGCACATCCATTAGCGATGTGCGGCCTTCGATCTTGCCGGCCAGCATTTCGTCGATCATATCGTTGATGTCATCGAGCGGGCGGGTAGCAACAATCGGCTTGACAAGGCCCTGGGCTCCGAAGTCGAAGGCTTCAGCCAGGTCCTGGCGGGTGCCCACGAGGGAGCCCACCACCTTGATGCCATCCAGAACGGTGCGGTGAATATTCAGGTCAATGGTGCCCTTGGGAAGGCCCACGCACACCACGGTACCGGCGGCCTTCATCGCATCCACAGCCTGGCCGAAAGCAACCTGGGATACCGCGGTTACCACCGCAACATCCACGCCGCCAACTTCCTTCTGGATCCATTCCCCGGAGTTGATATCCGAGGAATTCACCACGAGGTCCGCGCCGACCTTCTTTGCCGATTCCAGCTTGTCATCGTTGATATCCACGGCAACCACGCGGGCGCGGAACACATTCTTGGCGTACTGGATAGCCAGGTTGCCCAACCCGCCGGCGCCGTACACAGCCACCCACTGCCCCGGGCGAATATTGCCATTCTTGAGAGCCTTGTAGGTGGTCACGCCCGCGCAGGTAATGGACGAAGCTTCGGCCGGATCCAACCCATCGGGAACCTTGACGGCGTAGTCAGCCACCACGATGCACTTTTCCGCCATGCCACCGTCAACGCTGTAGCCGGCGTTTTCCACGCTACGACACAGGGTTTCGTCACCGGTCACGCAGTATTCACAGTGACCGCAGCCGCGGAAGAACCAGGCCACCGAAACGCGGTCACCGACCTTCAGCGAGGTGACATCCTCACCGATTTGTTCCACAACGCCCACGCCCTCATGGCCAATAATGCGGCCGGGCACGTCACCGAAATCGCCGAGCGCCACGTGGATATCCGTATGGCACAGGCCGCAGTATTCGATATCGACGAGTGCTTCGTTGGCCTTGATGGGACGCAGTTCAACGTCCTTAATGTCAACGTAGCCGTCCGAGGGTTCTCGAACTGTCGCTGCTCGCATTTTTTCCTCCTATTTCAGCGGGAGCACCCTTGCTCCCAGTTAACGCGGTGCGGGCCTCGCACCACTTTCTATTTTTACGAGCGGCAGCATAACAATCCAGGGGAAAACGTCCCTATTTCGCGCAAAAAGAATTTTATTACGGTTCCACCCTAATTCAACGTTTGTGATGTGCGGCGAAAATGATCCCAGCCGTTCCCCCGATTCCAGGCTCGCCCGTCCACGGTGACCAGACCAGCCGGATGCGCGGCTTCCACTGTTCCAATAAGGCTAAATCCTTCCGGGAGATGCGGGATGCGCGCCCCCCAGGCTCGTTCCGGGCTCACGTCCATGGTGGCGAGAAAACCGTGGTCCTCTCCACCGCTAAGAACGCAGTCATAAGCCCACTCGAGCGGGTCCGAACGCCCCAGGTGGCGGGCCACCTCAAGAAGATCCTGAGCGTGGCGGTTCAGAGTTTCGGAATGAATATCGATATGTACCCCGGAGGCAGCGGCGATACGCTGGGCGTCACGAATCAAACCATCAGAAACGTCCATCATCGCCCCGCGCAATCCGGCGCGCACCGCGCTGAGCACCGCGGGGACAGGCGGGCGCGGGCGCAGGAAATCCTGCATGAGACGGGTTGCGGCATCCGGGAAAGCTCCCCGATCCGGTGCAAAACCGCGGTTGAGGAGTTCAAAACCGGCGGCTGCACGCCCGAGGTTCCCGCAGTGGATAAGCGGCTGCCCTGGTGCTGCCGCCGAGCGCCGCAGCGGGGTGCGTCCTTCTAGATCGCCCAGAATAGTCGCGCTGATGGCGATATGGCTCCCGCTCACGAGGTCTCCGCCGTCGACCCCACACCCGAGCGGGCCACAATATTCCGCAAGCCCGCGCGCGATATCCGCTACCCAAGCCACCGGAACATCCCCCGGCAGCTCCATGGCGACCACGAGGGAACGCGGCCGCGCCCCCATCGCAACAGCGTCAGCGATATTTTGGGCGGCGACCCGCCACCCCACATCGCGTCCGTTGAACCAATCCCGCCGAAAATGCACCCCCTCCACGAGCATATCGGTGGAGACCGTGACCCGACCGTCGCTCAGGCCGAGCACGGCACTATCATCCCCGCTAGGAACGATTGTTGTTTCTCCGCGCGGGAGTAGCGGGACAATCCGGGCGAGGAGCTCCGCTTCGCTCAGGTCACGTACCAGCGGTCCGGGCACCCGCCCGGCAGTGCCGCCGGCGAAACGGCCCCCGGTACCATCCGCACCGGCACCCGGCCCCTGAGTTTCGTGGCTGCCCACCATTTAGCGCAGCCCTACCCCGCGCGCGAGGGCGAGGTCAATAAGTTCGGAAATAAGCTCGCGGTAGCTCAGGCCGGTTTTCTCCCACAGGATCGGGTACATAGACACCGCCGTGAATCCGGGGATTGTGTTGTGTTCATTGACGTACATGGCCCCGGTGGCGGTGTAGAAGAAGTCCACGCGGGTCATGCCTTCGCATTCGAATACTTCGAAAACGCGCTGCGCCAGGCTCCGCATCTTCTCCGCGTCCGCATCCGGGAGAGCCGCGGGAATCTCCATGTGGAACCCCTCGGTTGCCACGTATTTCGTGGCGTAGTCATACCATTGCACATCCAGCACGATCTCCCCGAGCACGGAGGCCCGGGGGGCGGCTCCGCCACGCCCGCCGAGAACGGCGCATTCGATTTCACGGCCGGGGATTCCTGTTTCCACAATAACTTTGGGGTCGACGGCGCGCGCGGTGGCAATGGCGGCGTCGAGCTGCGAAAGCTCAGCCACCCGCGTGATTCCCAGCGAAGATCCCGCGCGGGCTGGTTTGACGTAAACAGGGAGCTGTAAACGTTCGGCAACTTCCGCGCGCACACCGGCCGGGTCACAGTTCCACCGCTGCGGTTCCACAAGTACATAGGGAGCAACCGGAAGACCGGCCGATTCCAGCACCAGTTTCATATAGTGCTTATCCATAGCCGCTGCGGAGGCGAAAACTCCGCAACCCACGTAGGGAATACCCATCATTTCGAAGGTGCCCTGGATGGTGCCGTCTTCACCGAAGGGACCGTGCAGGAGCGGGAAGGCGACGTCGATAGGCCCGAGGCTGCGTGAGGTGCCGGCTTCCCCGCGCACCACGAAACCGCCTCCGGGTCCAAAATCTGCCAGCACGCGTTCCCCGCGATACTTCACTTCCGCACCGGCTGCCACCTCCTCTGTGCTCATGGGAACCCAGATTCCTTCGGTGGTGATTCCGATGGGGATGACGGTGTAGCGCTCCGGGTCGATGGCTCCCAAAACAGAAGCCGCGGTCAGGCAAGAGACGGAGTGTTCTCCGGACACGCCCCCGTAGATGAGGGCGACGTGATGTGTGGCCACGAATGGACACCTTTCTACTCAGTGCTGTACCCAGGGTAGTACGCCGGGGCGCGCGGCAAGGTGACAAACCCGGGCGCGGCCTACTACAGTAAACATATGACACAGAACACAATGAAGTCGTTTCTCCTGCTCGCAGGCGCTGCCGCCCTCACGCTGGCCGGTTGCTCCGGGACCGGGAAAGGCGCCCCGGTGAGCGATACTTCCACCGCGCCCACTACCCCGAGCGCCTCAGCTTCGGCTCCGGCGGCCAGCCAGTCCCCCAGCCTTACACCCAAGGACGCGCAAGCCTCCCTCAAGGGCTTTATTGAAGGGGACTCGCAATCACCGAATTATCCCAAGCTGACCGAGAATTCCGCGGTGCCCACCGCGGTGCGGGTGGCCGGCCATGAGGGTTGGGATCGCGTGGTCGTGGAATATGACAGCGACGCCGATCTGGAATGGTTCAGTTTCTTCGGAGATGAAGCCATTCAGGATGGTTCCGGGCGCCCCCTAGATATTCCGGGCAAGCGTTTCCTCACCCTGAGCATTTCCGGGGTCACCTACCCGGAAGATCCATCTCAGGCTGCGGATCTCTCCGTTGCAAACCTCGGAGGTGCGAAAGCGGTCCAGGGTGTTCATGTGGAACACGCTTTTGAAGGCATGCACCAGGTGCATATCGGGCTGGATAAGGATCGCCCCTACCGGGTTCAGGTACTGGAGAGCCCCAAACGGGTCGTTATTGACGTTGCCAATAACTAGATTGACGTTGCCAATAACTAGGCGTCCAGCGGCGTAACATCCGCTCCCAGGGCCTGGAGTTTATCCAGGAACTTTTCGTAGCCACGGTCGATAATATCCACCCCGGATACCCGCGATTCTCCTTCGGCCGCCAGTGCGGCAATGAGGTGGGAGAATCCCCCGCGCAGATCGGGAACCACAATATCGGTGGCCCGCAGCGGGGTGGGTCCCTGGATAACAGCCGAGTGGTAGAAGTTACGCTGCCCGAAACGGCATTCGTGCCCGCCCAAGCATTCGCGATAGGTCTGGATATTGGCGCCCATATCCCGCAGCGCTTCGGTGAAGCCGAACCGGTTTTCGTAGACGGTTTCGTGGACGATGGACATGCCTTCGGCCTGGGTAAGGGCGACGACGAGCGGCTGCTGCCAGTCGGTCATGAAACCGGGGTGCACATCTGTTTCAAAAGATACGGATTGCAGGGCGCCACCCGGGTGCCAGAAGCGGATGCCCTCGTCACGCACATCGAATTTGCCGCCGACTTTACGGAAGAGGTTGAGGAAGGACGTCATCGACTGCTGTTCGGCCCCGCGTACGAAAATATCCCCGCCGGTGGCTAGCGCCGCCGCCGCCCAGGATCCCGCTTCGATGCGGTCAGGTAGCGAGGTGTGCGAATAACCAACTAGTTCATCCACGCCTTCCACGCGAATAACACGATCAGTATCCACGGAAATAATCGCGCCCATTTTCTGGAGCACCGCGATGAGATCCATAATCTCGGGTTCCACCGCGGCATTGGAGAGCTCCGTCACTCCCTCCGCCATCACGGCCGTGAGGAGAGTCTGTTCGGTAGCCCCTACCGAGGGATAGGGCAGGCGCACCGGCTTGGCCCGCAAGCCCTTGGGCGCCACCAGGTGCATTCCGGTTTCTTCCTGCACGCGCTTCGCGCCGAATTCCTCCAGGACACGCAGGTGGAAATCAACGGGCCGCGAGCCGATATGGCAGCCGCCCAGGTCCGGAATATACGCTTCGCCCAGGCGGTGCAGCAGCGGACCCGCAAAAAGAATGGGGATACGTGAGGAACCGGCCAGCGCATTCACTTCGTGCGGGTCGTGAGGCAGGTGAATATCGCCGGGGGTGATGTCCACGGTTCCGGCTTCCGGCTGGTAATTGACCGCCACACCGTGCAGGCCCAGCAGCTCCGAAACCACGGTGACGTCACGGATTTGCGGCACATTACGCAGCACGGACGTTTCTTTGGTGAGCAGGGAAGCAACCATGGATTTCGACACAAAATTCTTTGCGCCGCGCACAGTAATCTCACCGCTCAGGGGGACTCCTCCGCGAACCACAAGTTGGGACACCATACTCTCCGCCTTTCTCGCGTGTCACAGGTACCCAGCCAGCATACCGGCCCGCGGCCGGTTTCCGGAGTTATGAGGATATCCGGGTGGGGTGCGCCACCCCGCGGGTGGCCTTATACCGGCGAATCTGGATCCAGGCGCGCCGACTGTACCGGCACCTCAGGAAGGTGCCGCTGCGGCAGGGTACGCGGGGTAAAACCCGGTTGGCGGGCTTCGTATTCCTCAATGAGGGAGATATCACGCAAGGTCAGGGCAATATCATCCAGGCCTTCCATAAGGCGCCAGCGGGTGTAGGGATCAATCTCAAAGGGGTAGGTGGTATCCGCGCAGCACACTTCGCGAGCTTCTAGGTCCACGGTCAGCTCCCGGCCCGGCTTTTCTTCTAAGAGTTCCCATAGCCGGGTGGCGGCGTCGTCGCTAATTTGCCCTGCAACCAGGCCCTGTTTTCCCATATTGCCGCGGAAAATATCACCGAACCTCGGGCTGAGAACGGCACGGAAACCGTAATCGCGCAGCGCCCACACGGCGTGTTCACGCGAGGAACCGGTGCCGAAATCCCGCCCGGCCACCAGAATCGAACCGGCCGCGTACGGGATCTGGTTGAGGATAAAAGCGGGGTCTTTGCGCCGTTCGTGAAAAAGCGCGTCCTCGTACCCGCTTTTGGTGATGCGTTTGAGGTAGCGGGCAGGCAGGATTTGATCGGTATCGACCGCGCTTTCGCGCAGGGGAACGCCGATGCCGGTGTGCTGGGTGAAAATCTCCACGGGTGTGTTCTTTCTACGTTCTACGAGCGGGCGGCGCGGCTCGCGGCCGGTGCGGCATGAACCGCGGCCGATACGGTACCCGCGCCCGCAACCGGGGCGAGAGCAGCCACCGGCGTGAGGTCGGCGGGATGGGAAATATGGCCGGTGACCGCGGTAGCGGCAGCCACCAGCGGGGAAACGAGGTGGGTGCGCCCGCCCGGGCCCTGCCGACCGCGGAAATTACGATTCGACGTCGAGGCGCAGCGTTGGCCGGGCGTGAGTTGATCGGGATTCATGCCCAGGCACATGGAACAGCCCGCGTTGCGCCATTCAGCACCGAAAGCCCGGAAAATTTCATCCAGCCCTTCGGCTTCGGCTTGGAGGCGTACCCGCGCCGAAGCCGGCACGATCATGACGCGCACATCTTTGGCTTTGTGGCGCCCGCGCCACACCGCGGCCACCGAACGCAGATCTTCAATGCGCCCGTTCGTGCACGAACCGATGAAGACGGTATCCACGTGAATATCGCGCATGGGCGTGCCCGGCCGCAAATCCATATAGTCGAGGGCTTCACGCGCTGCTTGGCGCTCTTTTTCTTCCGGCAGTGTTTCCGGATGAGGAACGACGCCGGACAGCGCCACCCCCTGCCCGGGATTAGTACCCCACGTGACAATAGGCTCAATGTCGGAGGCCTCCAGAACCACTTCTGTATCGAAATGCGCATCCGGATCTGTGTAGAGCGTGGACCAGTAGGCTACCGCGGCATCCCAGGCATCCTCGCGCGGGGCGTGCGGGCGCCCGCGCACATACTCCACCGTGGTAGCATCCGGGGCAACGAGGCCGGCGCGCGCCCCGGCCTCGATAGACATATTGCAGATCGTCATGCGCGCTTCCATGGACAGAGCTCGGATTGCTTCCCCGCGATATTCAATAATGTGCCCGGCTGCTCCGTTCGTTCCGATCTTGGCGATGACGGCGAGGATGATGTCTTTCGCGGTTGTCCCTTCGCGCAGAGTGCCGTTGACGGTAATCGACATATTTTTGAAGCGCTGGAGAGGCAGGGTTTGGGTGGCGAGGACGTGCTCAACTTCCGAGGTGCCGATACCAATCCCGATGGAGCCGAAAGCGCCGTGGGTCGAGGTGTGGGAATCCCCGCACACAATCGTCATACCCGGTTGTGTCAGGCCCAGCTGGGGGCCAACGGCGTGCACAATTCCCTGATCCGCGTGCCCTAGCGAATAAATGGGGATGCCGAACTCCGCGACGTTAGCGCGCAGCGCTTCTACCTGTTTACGCGAAGTGGTATTCGCGATGGGACGATCAATATCAATGGTGGGAACGTTGTGGTCCTCCGTGGCGACGGTACGATCCGGGCAGCGCACCGGCCGCCCTTCCAGACGCAGCCCGTCAAAGGCCTGCGGGCTGGTCACTTCGTGGATGAGATGCAGGTCGATGTAAAGAAGATCGGGCGTGCCTTCCGCGCCACGCCGTACCAGATGGGCGTCCCAGATTTTATCCGCGAGCGTGCGCCCCATCCCTGCACCTCCTCTTTCCCTCCCGGGAACTTTTCCCGGGTTCTTCTTGCGGTTACTTTTTACTTTTCCAACGGTGATCGGTTGCGGTGGTCCGCGGATCACTCTACCGAGTTTCGTCCACATGGCAAGACGAAATTCTCACAATGCGGACATTGTACTAGCGCCATGCAGCAACCACGGAACTCCACAGCAATCCGCAGCGGTTTTCGCCACGTACCCCGAAGCCGCAGCACTGCGCGCGGCACCACAGTGTGGACATTTGCATCTCACTTATTGAGATGAGAAAATTTCGGTATGGTTGATTCTCCTCACGCTCAGCCTGCGCCCGCCCCGGAGGGAAGTGGTGTGGGCGTTCTCGATAAGGCTGCCGCCGTGCTCGATGCTCTCGAGGCGGGCCCGCAAACACTAGCGCAATTGGTGACCGCCACCCATTTAGCGCGGCCGACGGCGCATCGCCTGGCCGTCGCCCTGGAATATCACCGTTTCGTTTCCCGCGATAACGAAGGGCGTTTTTCTTTGGGGCCACGCCTGGGCGAGCTCTCCTCCGCCACCGGTGAAGACCGGCTCATCGCCGCGGCAAATCCGGTACTCATCGCGCTGCGCGACCATACCGGGGAATCTTCTCAGCTCTACCGGCGCCAGGGCGACCAGCGTATTTGCGTGGCGAATGCCGAACGCACCATGGGCCTGCGCGATTCCATCCCGGTGGGCGCTTCCCTCTCAATGAAAGCCGGCTCGGCAGCCCAGGTGCTGCTCGCCTGGGAGGAACCCGATCAATTACATCGTGGGTTGCAGGGTGCCTCATTTACGGCCACGAATCTTTCCGCGGTGCGTCGGCGTGGCTGGGCGCAAAGTGTGGGCGAACGCGAGGCCGGCGTGGCTTCTATTTCCGCGCCCGTGCGCGGGCCGAGCGGGCGGGTTATTGCCGCCGTATCAATTTCTGGACCGTTGGAGCGGATGGGCCGCCAGCCCGGGCGGGTGCATTCCGCAGCGGTGGTGGCCGCAGCCGGGCGCCTCACCGATGTTCTTCAAACAACCGAAGGTATTAACGAGTAGCCACCTAACGCCGCCCGCCGCTGTTCCGGATAGCCCGGTCATATTCGGCCAGCACCAGAGGAATCACCTCCTCCCAGCCGTATCCGGGCGCCACGCTTGCATTGTGGTGGGCCATGCGGGTGCGCAGCGCAGTATCTTCTACCAGGCGGGCCAGCTGCGCGATCATATCCGCATCCGTTTCTGCCAGGAGTGCTGAACGCCCATCCTCGAGGAAATCATCAGCTCCGGTGCCCGCCGGAGAAATAATGGGCAGCCCGGCTGCCCGCGCTTCCAGGGTGGCAATGCCGAATGCCTCACGGCGCGAGCTAGTGAGATAAATATCCGCGTGCCGGTAGGCATCCATGAGGCCGGCCCGATCCGTGCGACCGGGAAGATGAAGCCAACCTTCCCCGGGACCCGGATTCCCGTAGGCGCGCCCGCGCCGTTCCAATTGGGAGCGTAACGGGCCATCCCCGTAAATCGTGAGGTGGATATCCCGCCCGGTCAGCTGGCGCGCACCTGCCACACAGTCAATGAGGGCAGCGTTGCGTTTGCGCGGGGCCAGACGCCGGGCGGCCACAACCTCCACTGGTGAGCCGGGGTGATTCTTCCGGCCCGCAGCCCCGGCAGTGCCAGCTCCCCCGGCAGTGCCAGCTCCCCCGGCAGTGCCAGCTCCCCCGGCAACGCCAGCCACCCCGAGCGTATGCGAGGCCGCGGGAGTGCCCAGATGTGCGAGCCGGTAGGCGGCAACCGTGCGCCATTCCCCCAGATCTACACCGTTGGGAATAACTTTCACTTCACCACCTACTGCCCGGTGGACCTGCCCGGCCACCCACGTGGATACCGCGTTATGGACGACGCCACGCGCCGTAACCCGGCGCAGCGGGGCAAGCAGCTTTTCCACCGGATCCAATACGCAGTGCCAGGTAACGGTAGTGGGGATGCCGTCCGCCGCGGCGATGCGCATAGCCGCCCAGGCAAAAGGCGAAACAACTCCGGCTTGAATATGCACCACATCCGCCCCGCGCATAGAAGCACGCAGCTGGGCGCCGTGCCCCGGGGATACCGGGAGGTTACCGAAGAGCGCTGAAGTAATGCGCTGGACGGGAATACCCGCCACGATATCCCGATCTTCTGGGATCCCGGGAACCGGTGGGGTATCACGCGGGGTGGCGGTGATCACCAACACCCGGTGGCCGGCGGCCTGTAAGGCTAGGGCAAGATCGCGAGTTTGTGCTTCGATCCCGCCCAGGCGCGGGAGGAAGCAATCCGAGACGAGCGCGATGCGCATAAGCCCTCACTTTCTTACGGAAGATGCCCCACAGCGGAGTTCCATTGATTGAGCATCCCACCCGCGGCGGGTAGGTGCGCCGTCGTTCCTTTTCCTAGCGTCAGCTTAGCGCCCACCTCCGACAGAAAAAGCACGCGGAACGGAATGCTCTTTGCCTGGGCGCGCCCGGGCCTTAAACTAAAGCATGGCTATTCTTCCTATTTACATCACCGGCGATCCTGTTCTGCATCGGCCGGCCGAACCCATTACGGAGTTTAACGAGGAACTGGCACAGCTGGTCGAAGATATGTATGAGACCACCGTGGCGGCTCCCGGAGTCGGGCTGGCCGGGCCGCAGGTCGGTATTGGCAAGCAGATTTTCGTGTGGGTTTACGCCGATCAGGATGAGGCTCCCGAACGCGGCGTCGCGATTAATCCCACGCTGTTTATTGAACCTGTGAATCCGGATGAAGAGCCTTTCGAAGAAGGTTGCCTGTCCTTCCCGGGCGAACAGTATCCCCTGGCCCGTTCTCCGCACGCTTTGCTGCGGGCGCAAAACGAAAAGGGCGAGCATTACGAAATCGAGGCAACCGGGTGGTTCGCTCGTATTCTCCAGCACGAATATGACCACCTCACCGGGCATTTGTACGTGGATCGGCTCACGGGGCGCGAGGAAGCCGCTGCCAAACGTGCTAAGCGTGAGCACGGCTGGGGCAAGAAGGGGAACACCTGGCTGCCCGGGCGCGATAACCTTGAATACTAACGCTTCCGATCCCGCGCAGCCACCGCGCGGACTCCCATTCATTTTTTGTTCATATTTCGGTAACGTGAAATGGATATTTTGGCGACATGATTGCATCCCAGCCCAGCTCATCGGCCCGCACCGTCGCGGTGTGCGCCGATGGACTGGGGCGCAATCGTGCGCTGAACAACCTCATTATTGAGATGCTTGAACGCGGGCATGCCAGCTGCGCCACGCTCCTGGTTGCCGCTCCCGCGGCAGATCATGCGCTGCGGGCTTTGGCGGCCGTCGGCATCGATCCCGGGCGGATTTTGCTCAGTTTCGCCATTAGTTCACAGGGGCCCGGGGCGCCGTGGCGCGCCGTCGCCGCACATGCCTCAAGTTTGACGGACCGCGCCGGCCGCTACCTATCCGCGGAAAAAAACGCCGCTCCCCCGCCACTCGTGCACGAAGATATCCTCGCGGAATTAGCGGCGCAATTCTCCTGGATGGAGGATCGCGGGTATCGCCCCGCGGGGATTGCGGGGCCGCGTTACGGTTACGATTTTCGCGGACGCGGCCTGGTTATTGATTGTGCCTTGGAGTTTTGCGCGCGCGTTGGCGTGCCGCTGCGTTACGCGCGTCGGGGCGATCCACTCCTTGCCGCCTCGCGTTACCTGGCGGATCGTGCTGCGGGTGCCGGGGAGGGCTCCGGGTGGCACGCGAACTCCGGTACCGATGCGGAAGTCGCGGCTGCGCACGCCCGGCGCGTGGAACGTGCTGATGCTCTTGGGGTGCTACTTCCGGACGACGTCGTCTTCTTCCCGCCGGAGTTCCCCGCGGATAGTTACGGGGACTTGCGCCACGCGTACCTTAGCGCGTTGGAGGAATGTGCCGGCCCGGCAATCCAGGTGGTCTTTACTCCGGCCCGCGAGGATAGTGGGGCGGGGCGCGGGGAATGGGAAACCCGGCTCATGCGCGATCCGTCATTCTTGCGGGCGGTAGCAAGGGTGCGGTGCGCTGCATAATGCCCTTGCCGCCTACGGCCCCATCGAATCATGGGTTCGCTTCTTTTCGAGTGCAGTCGCAATATAAAACTAGACTGCCCCACCGTTAAAAACTGCTCAAGGTGAGAGAGAAAGAGACTGTAGTCGAGTTCCAGATACAGGCGCATATGATCCAACTGGATACCAACAGTCCCTTGTATGCGCTGAGTCGACTGCCGATAGCCCTTTGCTTCGTCCGTTACGAAGGTGAAGTTATCATCAAATAGCAGTGCGACTCCGATGATATCGCCGGCGAATTGCTGCACCTTTTCACTAAGAACGTCCGACCGCTGCAAGTTCTTTTTCCTTCAGCTCTTCTTCGCGGTAAAACTCCACAAAGCCTTCGAGCGCTTCAAACTCTGGACGTAGTGCAGCCTCTTTGTCGTTCATCCAGTAGTTTTCCGCTCTTTCGTTATAGTCCTCGCGGGTGGTGCGTAGTTCGTCCAAAATCTCGTTCTGACGAGCGAGCACTTGGTCGAGACTTGTATAGCTTCCTCGGATAATCATGTGGTGACACCTCCATCCGTATGACCCCAGCCTAATCGAAACATTGCGCTGTGCAAATAGGGAGTTAATGGAAAAATGATGTCTCCAACCCGCGCTTTCCCCCCTGGAATGACAACAAAAATACCGTTCATTTCGGTTGCTGAAAACGTCATTCGCATCGTCGCGGCGAGACGACTCAAGGCGGGAAAACCGAAGCTTTCCCGCCTTGTGCTGTACCCCGTACCGGATTTGAACCGGTGTTACCGCCGTGAGAGGGCGACGTCCTAGGCCGCTAGACGAACGGGGCCTATGAGGATGCTAGAAGCATCATCGCTGGGGTACCAGGACTCGAACCTAGAATGGATGAACCAGAATCACCTGTGTTGCCAATTACACCATACCCCAAGGGTGTGGACCTCAGAATCATTACGCTCCCGAGGACGACAGATAAAAAGCTTAGTGGAATCTCCTCGAGCTGGCAAATCCGCTGAACGTGTGACGCACCACGTTCTCAACCGGCCTCGGTTCACGCAGCACACCCGCTCTAACTGCACCCGCATAAGCGAGGCCGAAACCTGCAGCTACCATTCACGCACGCGCCCCTGCCGCCCAGCTTCCTCCCGCAAAACTTCCGGTACCCGCAGCCAGATGCGGGAACCCGGCGTGCAACCGGTCAGCATTGTGTAGCCATCGCACGCGGGCAGGGGAGAAAACATGGTGCGCACGGCCCCGGCGATGGTGATGTCAACGGCGTCGTAATCGCGGCGCGCCCGCGCCCAATTGACCGTGTAGGTATCCAGACCACCGAGAGTATCCGGACTCCATGTCCGATCCAGAGGAATCCGGAGCGGATAGCGCTCTACCAAGTTCACCCAGTCAGCCGCGGTAACAATCCGATAGATCCGCGAAGGATCCGGCTCGGCCGTATCCGGAACCGCGGTACGGGCCAGGCTGGAATGGGGGTAGTCGCCGGCGTCGTCGCCGAAAAATGACCAGGTGCTGGAGAGCTCACCGAGGGGGTGACCGGCGAAGAAATCGCCTACGTCGAAGCTGAGGTAGCTGAAGGCGAGGTAGTCCTCCGGGCACGCCGGACTATCTGACGGGCCCAGGATCTCGATGATCTGCGAACTTATCTCCCAGTCAAGCGGAGCACGGCTGCGGCGCGAACGGTGACTGCGGCGCCTGCTCGGCAATGCGACCTCGTGGAAGAGTAACTGCGCAGGCCGGAAACCCACCTCCCATTCGGGCGGGATGCGCCCTTCGAGTACGCAATCCCGCGCAGCGGCTTCCTCCGTGCTCAACGCCCAATCCGCGGCAAGAACACGCTCAATATCCGCGTTAAAAGCAAAATGGATAGAGAACTCGCCCAGCGCCAGGTTAGCTCGCTGGAAACGGCCCAACTCAGCCAGCGGCCAGGACGGTTGGGGAATTTCAGCACCGAATAGCCCCACCCGCGGAACGCTCTCCACGCTGCCATCATCCATGGTGAGGGGCTCGAAGAATACCCGGTCACACGCCCCCTCACCCACGCGCGCGCCCAGGGCTTCACCCGCACCCGCGTAGTCACGTGCGCCTGCACCTACCCGCTCCCAGGCCCTTCCCCAGGCACGCAGGTAGGTTCCCGGCGCGGGAAAAGACGCGGCGGGCCGCGGCAGCGGCGTCGTACATACCACCATCGCGGCCCTCCACGTTCGTATCTGAACTACCCGGAAATTTTCTCTAGGAGTTGGTCAATTCGGAGCACCGCTTCCTCACGCCCGAGGATCGCGATGGAGTCAATAACAGGAATGGACACATTCGTACCCGTCATCGCCACGAAAAGCGGGCCGAAGGCGAAACGCGGTTTGATACCGAGCCCCTCCACCAGCGCCGCATCAAGAGCGGGCTTGATAGCTTCCGGCGTGAAATCATCCAGGCCGCTCAACGCTTCGCGAGCTCCCCGCAATGCCTCGGGCGCCGAATCGCGCAGCTTGGATAGCGCTTTTTCGTTGTATTCAAGCCCCGCGGCGTCAACGAACAGGAAGCCGAGCAGATCCCGGGCCTCTCCCAGCAGCTGCATGCGGGTCTGCGCCAGCGGCGCCGCCGCATCAAGAATCTCCCGTTCGCGATCCGTGAGCTCCTCATAGGTGGAAGCACTGAGTACATCGCTGAGGTAGGGAACCAGGCGCCGGGTGTAATCCGCCACCTCAAGGAGGCGGATATGGTCCGCATTAATGGCCACGCACTTCTTATCATCAAAACGTGCCGGATTCGGGTTGACGTTGTGGATATCGAAATGCTCCACAAGTTCTTCTTTGCTGAACACATCGCGCTCAGCGGAGAATGACCACCCGAGCAGGGCCAGGTAGTTGAGCAGGCCCTCCGGGATCATGCCGCGTTCGCGGTGGAGAAGCAGATTCGATTCCGGATCACGCTTGGAGAGCTTCTTATTCCCCTCCCCCATCACATAAGGCATATGCCCGAAACGCGGAGTCCACTTCGCGATTCCCAGTTCTTCGAGGGCGCGATAGAGCACGATCTGGCGCGGCGTAGAAGAAAGCAGATCTTCCCCGCGCAGCACGTCCGTCACTTCCGTGAGGGCATCATCGATGGGGTTCGTGAGGGTGTACAGCGGATCCCCGTTGGCGCGCACAATCACGTAATCCGGGGTGGAGCCGGCCCGGAAAGTGATATCCCCGCGGATAACATCCGTGAACGTAATATCCTCATCGGGCATGCGCATACGCAGCACCGGTTCGCGCCCTTCGGCCCGGTAGGCCGCCTTCTGTTCTTCGGTGAGGTTGCGGTCATAGCCGTCGTACCCGAGCTTGGGATCCTCCCCGCGTTCCCGGTGGCGCGCCTCGATTTCCTCCGGGGTGGAGAAAGATTCGTAGGCGTAACCGCGCTCCAGCAGCTGCGCCGCGACCTTGCGGTAGATATCACCGCGCTGGGACTGCCGGTAGGGACCGTGCGGGCCGCCCACCTCTACACCTTCATCCCAGTCCAGCCCGAGCCAGCGCAGGGAATCAAGAATCTGGTGATACGACTCTTCAGAATCACGGGCTGCATCGGTATCTTCAATACGGAAAATGAAAGTTCCACCTACGTGCCGGGCGTAGGCCCAGTTAAAGAGGCAGGTGCGTACCATACCGACATGCGGGGTGCCGGTGGGTGAGGGACAGAAACGAACTCGGATCTCGCGTCCGGTAGCAGTTGTGATAGCCATGATGGGTTAAGGATACGCTACGGATATGACATATGATTTCGACACTCGCACCGTCTCTGATCTCATCGCGCAGGGCTCGCATAAATGGTCCGCGTTCGGGGATGCTATCGCCATGTGGGTGGCCGAAATGGATCTGGGAATCGCACCGGAAATCCGCGATTACCTGGTGAATGCAGCGCAGCGCGGCGCCCTCGGCTACCTCCCACCCCGCGAAATTCCGGGGATTATGAACGCGGTTTCCGACTGGCTCGGCCAATTCGGCCCAGCGCCCGATCCCGAGCGCATGTTCCTTATTCCCGAGGTTCTTAGCGCCTTGCGGATCACAATCACGCAGTTCACAGCCCCGGATGCCCCGGTTATCGTCCCCACTCCGGCCTATATGCCGTTCCTCACACTTCCGGGAGAGTACGGGCGCGAGGTGCGCCAAGTTCCCTCGATTTTCCGCGCGGGCCGCTGGGAACTGGACCTGGAGGCATTAGAGGCAGCTCTCACCCCCGGTTCTCTGCTTATTTTGTGTAACCCGTGGAATCCGGCGGGCCGCTGTTTGAGTGGCGCGGAGCTTGACGCGCTTGCTGCCGTGGTGGAACGGCGTGGCGCGCGCGTTTTTGAGGATTGTATTCACGCCCCGGTGCTTATCGACGGCACCTACGTTCCCTACGGCCCGCGCAGCGCGGCCACCCGCGCGCATACCATCACCGCGACCAGCGCAACGAAGGGCTGGAATATCCCCGGGCTCAAGGCCGCGCAGCTCATTTTTTATAACGACGACGACGCAGCCCGCTACGCGCCCCATGCCAATGCGTGGAGCTCTCCGACTTCCACGCTGGGAGCTCGCGCCACCAAAATCGCTTTCGAGGAAGGCCGGGATTGGAATCGGGCGGTGTGCTCCTATATCGGTGAAACACTGCGGGTCGTAGAAGAGCGGGTGCAGACCTGGCCCGGGGTGCGCATGGCGCACGTGGAAGGCACCTATATTGCTTTCCTTGATTTTTCCGAGGCGGAATTTGTGCGCGCGGAGAAGGAACGTGCCCGCCGGGAGGGACGCGAGCCGAAGGGCGCCGTCGCCGCAATTCTGGAACAGGCGCAGGTGGCGCTCACGCCCGGCCGGGCATCGGGCGCCGGTTTTGAGCAGTGGGCGCGCATGGTGCTGGCCACCCCGCGCGCTATCGCCCTGGAGGCCCTGGATCGGATCGAGGGCCTGCTGGAGTCCAGTTGTTCGCAAAGCTCAACGCGCCTTCGGGGCGCCGGTCGCTAAAGTCTAGGTGAAATACTAAGGTTAATGATATGAAAATAGCACGCTTGAGTTTAAGCCAGGGCCCGCGCTACGCGGTCTACGACGAAGGCGCCGATGACTTCGTTATCCTCGCCGATGACCCGATTTTCGGGGACATTCAACCTACCGGGGAGCGGGTGGCCGCCGCCGACGCCGTGCTCCTCTCCCCCATGATTCCGCGCTCGAAGGCCATTGGTTTTGGCAATGCAACCGCGCCGGGTACCACCACTGCTGACCTCTTCTTCTTTATGAAGCCCAATACGGCAGTGTGCGGGCCTGATGATCCGATTATTATTCCGGACTGGGCCAGCGAAGGCCTCGCCCACGAAGTGGAGCTCGGGATTATTATCGGGCGCGTTGCCAAGGATGTTCCCGAAGAACGCGCGCTGGACGCCGTTTTTGGTTACACCATTATTAATGATGTGACCGCCCGCGGGGATGTGAACGGCGCCCAGAAGATGTTTGATACCGCGCTCCCGGTGGGCCCCTATATCCTCACCGATATTGACGTGAGCGATCTTGCGATGACCTCGCGGGTCAACGGGGAAACCTACACCCGGGCGCGGACCTCGGATTACCCGCTCTCCGTGGCCCAATCGGTGGCGGCGGCCTCGCGGCGCTGCACCCTACTACCCGGCGATATTATTCTGCCCGGTGCCTTTAACGGTGAGCCCCCGCTGAAAGCGGGCGACGTCGTCGAATGTGAAATCGAAGGTTTCGGGGTGCTGCGCAACCCGGTCCTCGCGGCAAACTAAAGCTCAGGCGGGCGTCAATTACACAACCGAGGCCCGTCCGCGCCGCGGGCGGCCTGTGCAGGAGGATAGATGAAGAAGCATCGCGATGGTTCCCTATCGCAAAAAGCTCCTTTCAAGAACGAGTCGTATCACACGGTTCCGTGGCTGCTCGCGCAGCGGCAACGCAAGCATCCGCGCGATATCGCGGTGCATATCCAGAACTCCATCGGTGGGAACTGGAAACCGTTGACGATTACGGAATTCCTCGAGCAGGTGCGCCTCACAGCGCGCGGGCTGGTCGGCCTGGGTCTCGGGCACGGCGAACGCATCGGTATCCTCGCGGCAACCTCCTACGAATGGGCACTGCTGGACGCGGCCGCTTTGCATATCGGGGTGGTGCCGGTTCCGATTTATGAAACGAGTTCGGCCAAGCAGATCGCGTGGATGGTTGCGGATGCGGAGATCACCCATATCTTTACCGATACCCGCGCCCACGCGGAATTGGTGGATTCGGTAACGCCGCCCGCGATTCCGCCCGCGACCGTCATGACGGAGGATTGGCGCGCCGCGCTGAACGCCGCGGCTCTCGAGGTTCCCGAAGAAGATCTCGAGGCCCGCATCGCGGCGGTCACCGCCGATTCCCTCGCAACCATTATTTACACGTCGGGCACCACCGGGGATCCCAAGGGCGTGGAACTCACCCACGGGAATTTCGCGCGTACCGTGCTGGGAACCTGGCATTACGAACCGGAAATCCTCAATAATCCGCAGGCATCGCTCATCCTCTTCCTCCCCATGGCTCATGTGATGGGGCGGATTTGTGCCTACTTTGGCCTGGCCACCCGTATTTCGGTAGGTTTCGTCGGCAATCTCAAGAACCTCATGAGCGACCTGGAAACTTTCAAACCCACCCTGCTGCTCGTAGTTCCGCGGGTACTGGAAAAGGTTTATAACGCGGCCGAGGCGAAGGCCGGGGCGGGTGTGCGGCGCCGAATTTTCCGCTGGGCGGCGGATATCGCGGTGCAGAACGGGACGCGGCGCCGGCGCAGCCCGATTTTCGCGGTGAAGCGCGCACTGGCACGCAAGCTAGTTTTCAATAAATTACGCGAGGCGATGGGCGGACGAATTCGCTTCGCAATTTCCGCCGGGGCGCCGCTGGGTACCCGCCTGGGGCGCTTCTATCGCGGCATCGGCTTAACGGTGGTGGAAGGCTACGGCCTCACGGAAACCACCGGTCCGGCAAATGCCACGCGCGCGGCGAATCCCGTGCTGGGCACCGTTGGGTGGCCGCTGCCGGGCATGCGCATTAAACTTGCCGACGACGGCGAAGTCTTGGTCAAGGGCCACTCTGTTTTCCGCGGTTACCATAACAATCCCGAAGCTACCGCGGTCGCATTTGCGGACGGTTGGTTCCACACCGGGGATCTCGGGACGCTCGATAAGCGCGGCAACCTCACCATTACCGGCCGAAAGAAGCACCTGATCGTCACGGCCGGAGGTAAGAATGTGGCACCGGCGGTGCTGGAGGACAAGCTGAGTTCCCACCCTCTCATCTCCAATGTGGTGGTTCTGGGTGATGGCGAACCCTTTATTTCCGCGCTGATTACCCTTGACGCACAGATGCTCCCCTCCTGGCTTTCTTCACACGGCTTGCCGAAGATGACTCCGGCCGAAGCTATGAATTCCGAGGCAGTTCAGGCTTCGCTTCAGCGGGCGATTGACCGCACCAATGCCCAGGTATCGCGAGCGGAGTCCATCCGTAAATTCGTGATTGTGCCCGGTGACTTTAGCGAGGCGAATGGTTTGCTCACGCCCTCGCTTAAGGTGCGCCGTGAAGTGGTACTCGAGAGGTACCGCGATGTGGTGGACGGTATTTACGGGGCCAATCACTCCGAATCCACGAAGAAATCTGAGGAGAAGGAACGCCGGCGGGCGGCCCGGAAAGAACGGCGCGCGCAGCGCCGACTGGGGCGGCTGCGGCGGCGCGGTGCAGCCGGGCAGCAGGGTGAGCGATCCGGCCGGCAGGATGGCCAGCAGCTTGGCGAGCCGGGCAGCGCCGAGAAGTAACGCGATGGAGATTAACGGGCGCACGGTCAGTTATGCCGTTATCGGGCATCCGGTAGGGCATTCCCGCTCCCCCGCGATGCATAACGCATCCTTTGCTCACCTAGGTGTGAACGCCGTTTACCTCGCGTATGACATCGCTCCGGATTCGGGCGCTCGGGCAGTTAGTGCTTTACGCGATCTTGGTTTTGGCGGTTTTAACGTGACAATGCCGCATAAAACTGCCGTGTATGAGACCGTTGATGAGCTTTCCGACGATGCCCGACTCATGGAGTCCGTAAACACCGTTCACATACATGCGAATGGACGCACGGTCGGTCATAACACCGATGGACGCGGGGCTCTTGCCGCGGTACGGGCGGCCGGCTACGCCCCTGGTGAAGCGGTGGTGGTGCTGGGTGCCGGCGGAGCTTCGCGCGCGATCTACACGCGGGCCGCCCTCGAAAGGGTCTCCCGTATCCGGGTATTTTCCCGGCGCGGCCAGAATTTCGAGCGTGCGCGCGATATCCTCGCGCGCTTACGTGGTGAAACCGGAGTGGATGCTCAGCTTTGTGACCTTGCCGATGAGGGTACACTTCGCCGCGAGGTGGATGCTGCTTCTCTTCTGGTCAATGCCACGAGTGTGGGGATGAGTGCCCATCCGGGTGCTCTCATTCCAGAAACGTGGCTACGCCCCGATCATATTGTTTTCGATGCGGTGTACGAACCTTTGGAAACTGAGCTTCTGCAGCGGGCCCGCCGCGTTGGCGCAGGGTGTGTATCCGGCCTGGATATGCTTCTGTGGCAAGGTGTTTTCGCGGAAGAAATCTGGCTGGGCCGCACCGACATTCCCGTGGAGGTCATGCGGGCGGCCCTGAGCCAGTAGATTATTATTCAGGTATTCTTTTCCTTCCCGCTACTTTTCTACGCTATTGGCGCCGGTGCCACCAGCAGGTTCAACCAGAGCAGCTTCAGGATCTGCTGCGCTCGGGCCGGGAGTGCCGTCGCCATAGCGAATAATATGGCTTTCGTTCATATCGTCCTCTTCGAGCATGCGTAGCTGTTCTTCACGACTCAGCATCTGAATACCCCAACCGGTTGCGGCCAGAATCAGTGCCACGATCATGCCTGACCAGTTAACAATCGCCCACGGGACATATTGCAAGGTTTCCACTCCGAGGGTTGCCGCCATATATGCACCGGCAGCAGTCCACGGGAATAGGGTTTCGGTCACGGTTACGGAATCTTCGAGCGTACGTCCCAATGTCATGGGGTGATAGCCGCGGCGTACGTATGCCGGGCGCAGTACTTCACCGGGCATAATGACGGAGATCTGGCCGTTGCATGTGACGGAAATGGTTCCTAGTCCCACGCCTATGGTGCTGGCGACCAAGCCGAAGCGCGACTTAACACGGTGAAGTAGCTTTTCAATGAGGTAATCGAGCGAATGCGACACCCCCATGATTCCTGCGAAGGCTAAGGCACAGAAGCAGATCGCCAAGGTTCCTAGCATGGAATTCATTCCGCCGCGTTCCAGCAATGTCACCATGTCATCGCTCGGAGTCAAACTGGCCCACTCGGGCCGCTGTATCATATCGAGATTGAACCCCTTAACTAGAGCGGTGAAGGCATCTGCAATCGTCGACTTTTGGAAAACAAAGGTGTTGAAAAGCCCGAGGGCAACGCCTGCCATCATGACCGGAATGGTCGGGAAACGCAGTGCCGCACCAACGAGAACAACAATAGGTGGCACCAGGAGCCACGGCGTGAGGTGGAATCCGGCCGCTAATTGGTCGAGGGTTTCCTGCACTGCGGAAGTGTCGACTCCAGCAGCGGTTCCCTTAAGCCCTACGATCGCGAAAACAATAACGCCGATAATGAGCGCACTTCCGGTGGTCCATGTCAGATTCTTAATATGCGTGAAGAGCGGTACGCGGGTAATCATCGCGGCGATATTTGTTGAATCTGAGAGCGGAGAGAATTTATCGCCAAAGTAGGCGCCGGATACAACGGCTCCTGCGATCATTGGTAGATCAGCACCCAATCCGATGGCGATACCCATAAAGGCGACGCCGATGGTACCTGCGGATCCCCACGAAGTTCCGGTGCACAGTGATACGACGGCGGTGCCGAGCAAAGCAACCAATGCCAACCACCGCGGGTCAATAATGGCTAGGCCCCAGTACACAAGGTACGGGATCGTCCCTGAAATCATCCACGCACCGATGAGTAGCCCAACGGTGAGAAGTATAAGGAGTGCAGGCCAGGCTTTCGCTGTCTTTTCGGCTACGGATTCGATCATCTCATCCCAGCTGTACCCCAAATATTTAGCAACGCAGGCGGCGACGGCTGCCGCCGCAATAATCATAGGTTCAACAGGCAAATCAAAGCCGATGTATCCCCCGCCGATGAACAATGCCAGGGAAATCACCGGCAAAAGCGCCAGGAAGACCGTTGGCTTCTTTTTCTTCCTATGTATCTCGGCCTCGGTGCCGCGATTGTTTTCCGAAGTCATCATTGATCCTTTCGCTGTGTCGATGACGACAATTCCTCGGTGAAATATGCGGCTAGTACCCTGTGGAGAACAGGGAGCTGCCACAGCTTAGGTCAAAAGCGCTGACTGCGCGGAGATTTATCTCAGTTTCTGTACTGTTGCTTCGCAGCGTTGCAGTGCAGTGTCAAGAAGTGATTGAGGAGCGGCGAGATTAAAACGAAGGTATTCGTGCCATTCCGGTCCAAATCCCTTGCCATATGAAGGATGCACTCCAGCTCCGGCGCATACCTCTGCGGCGGTAGCCGCACCCAGTCTCCTGGTATCGCACCAGAACAAATATGTCGCATCCGGAATGACAGCCTTTTCGCGCGCAAATAGGGCTCCGAAGCGCGGAACAAAAGCTTCCATATTGTTATCTATATAGGCGAGCGTGGTATTGAGCCATTCCTCGCATTGTGTCCAGGCTGCAATAGCGGCGGGAATGGCGAAATAATTGGGATTATGGAACCCCGCGGCGCGCAAGCCCTCTCGAATTCTGGCACGCAGTCGATGATCCGGAACTATTAACGCTGAAGCCTCTAGACCGGCCATATTGAAACTCTTTGAGGGAGAAAGCGCTGTGATGAGCCGGGTTCGCAATTTCGCATCCGCGTAGCGCGCTAACGGCAACCACCTCCGCCCAGCTCGCAGAATATCGCAGTGGATATCATCGGATAACACCAGACATGAACTCTTTGCTAATAATTCCGAAAGCCGTTCCAGTTCCTCTTGGGTGAAGGCCCGCCCGGTCGGATTATGGGGATTAGTAAGAATGAAAAGATCCGCGTCTGGCAATATTGTTGCGAGCTCGTCAAAGGGGATATGCCAGGTTCCCTCCGTGTAGAACATGGACGGCTCAGTAACCTGACAACCGCAGCGGCGAACCACTTCCATGATGGGGTCATAAGCCGGCGAGAGCGTGATGACCTTCGCTCCCGCCGGCAGCATATGGGCGCAGATCATCGCTGTAGCTTCCACAATTCGTGGAACAAAAACGACGGATTCTTCGCCAAACTCGGTACCGTGACGACGCGCAAACCATGACGTACACGCGCTCGCAAAATCCGGAAAAACCTCGGTGTAACTGTAGATTCCCCGAGCTGCTGCTTTCTCAATAGCTACACGGATTGCAGGAGCACACGCAAATTCCATTTCGGCAACTGAAAGCGAAATGTGTTCCGGGGGCAAGGTCTCCCATTTAGCGGACCAGGTACCACGCCGATTGATTACACGATGGAGATCTTCGAAGTCACCTCTAGTTATGCGCATCATTGCAGCCTCCTCACTACAAAGGGAGATGAACTTCTTTGAACACTCACCCTTTGTTTTGTTTCAAAACATACTCGCGAAATAGTAGTTTTGTCAACGTGAGAGTTTTATTATCACAACCCGGCGTGAGGTGTCATCGAAAGATTCCGGCTACACATATCAATTCAAGAGCACAAATGAAAATTGAGGTGATTTCATGACAAGAGTGCGCACGGAGGGACTCGAACCCTCACGCCCGAAGGCACTGGAACCTAAATCCAGCGCGTCTACCAATTCCGCCACGCGCGCGTACCGGTCTATCCTAGCGGATTTCCCGGGGTAGGAAAATTCAGAAGCTGCCCGAAGAAAAGAAAACTACCGGCAGCATCCCGATTCCTTACTTATCCCGATTATTCATCGATACCGAGATCGCGGCGCAGCCGAGCCACATGCCCGGTAGCTTTCACATTATAGAAAGCTGCCGCGACGGTGCCATCCGGATTCACCACGATGGTGGAGCGACGCATCCCTATCACCGTTTTACCCCAGTTTTGCTTTTCTCCCCAGGCACCCCATTCGCTTGCCACCGCGTGATCTGGATCGGAGGCGAGCACAAAGTTGAGCCCCTGCTTCTCCCGGAACGTTTCCAGCGACGTGAGCGAATCGGGGGAAACTCCCACCACGGCATATCCAGCCGAGCGCAGCGAATTGAGGTTATCCCGGAAATCGCAGGCTTCGGTAGTACACCCCGGGGTATTTGCTTTCGGGTAGAAGTACACGATGACGCCGCGGGCGCCGTCGTTCAGATGCTCGGATAGCCGGAAGGTTCCCGCCGTGCTCTCCAGGGTGAAATCCGGGGCACGATCACCAGAATTTAACATCATTTTCCTTCACAATAAGCACAGCCCACGCGATCAGCATTGCGATACCAATGCCCAGGGGCCACAACCCCAGGGGCGTGGGCGCAAACCACAGCATGAAAACAGCGCCGGCCCCGAATATCCACGGGCGTTCGCTACGGTACCCGAACCCGCAGGCCGCAGCACCCACCGTACCGAGCGCAAGAATCACTCCGTACTGCGGAAGGAGATTCCCGCTGATTGCGATATACCAACCCACAACGAGGGTTGCCACGCCCAGCACAAGAATGGCGAGGGCAAGGTAGTTGAGGTATCGAGCTTGGCGCATGCCACTCAGTCTAACCCCCTAGCTGGCGCATCACACGCCGCGCCCCGGCCCACGCTGGCCCACGCCGGCCCGATACGCGAAAATGCAGATGTTTCGCGGGTAGCGTGGAGTGAACCACGGGAACGCGAAGCCCGGCAAAATTAAGAACATGAGTGAAGTCGACGCAGCTGATATGGGTCCGTGGCTCAGCCCCGAGGAACTCGAGTTTGTCCGGCACAAGGTCCCGATGGTGTACGTGGATATTGTGCCGGTTCGCCTGGATGAAACCGGGCGGGTGATCGCTATCGGGATGCTGCTGCGTGCCGATTCCGAGGGGATTTTGCGGGAGTTTCCCTCGGGGCGGGTGCTCTTCCACGAACCGGTGCGCGCCGCGCTCATCCGCCATATCGATAAAGATCTGGGCTCGGTGGCACTTCCCCAGCTTCCGCCCTACCTGGCACCGTTCACGGTCACCGAATACTTCCCCACTCCCGAACCGGAGGCGGGGTACTACGATGCGCGCCAGCATCGCGTTGATCTGGCCTATATCATCCCCATTCATGGGGATTGTGATCCAGGAAATGACTCCCTGGAATTCACCTGGTTTACGCCCGGGGAGGCACGCACCGCGGAGCTGCAGGCCGAGATGTCAGATGGGCACGCGGCTCTGCTGCGCGCCGCCCTTGGCTATATCGGCCGCTGCTAAGCACTGTAAACACCGCTTACGGCAGCGATTACGTCGCCTGTAAGCGGTGCTTACTCAGGGCCGGAGCGGGCCCCGCCCGCTCCATTAGCTCTGCTCCACCAGCTTTGCTCCCCCGGCACCGTTCCAGCAGCGCTATTTCCCTCTAGTGCTGTTCCAGCAGCACCTGCATAATCACCGGGGCTAGCTGGGCAAATGCCTTACCGCGGTGGCAGATAGCGTCCTTTTCTTCCGGGCTCAGTTCCGCATTGGAACGGCTGGAACCGACCGGCGCGAAAATCGGATCGTATCCAAAACCGCCGCTACCACGCTCAGCGGTAAGGAGAGTACCCGGCATATCCCCTTCGCGTACCTCCTCACGGCCCTGCGGGGTTACCAGTGCGGCCGCGCAATGGAAATGCGCGCCGCGATTGGCCAGGGGCACATCTGCTAACTGGGCGAGCAGCAGGTGGCGGTTTGCGGCGTCGTTCCCGTGCGCACCGCTCCAGCGCGCCGAAAAAATCCCGGGGGCTCCACCTAGAATATCCACACACAGGCCCGAATCATCAGCAATAGCCGGAAGGCCGGTGGCCCGCGCGTAGGCCCGTGCTTTGATGAGGGCATTCTGCGCGAACGTGGTGCCATCCTCCACCGGTTCGGGCACCTCAAACTCCCCGCCGGAGACCAGTTCGATTCCGTTCAACCACGGCGCCAGAATATTGCGCAGTTCCGTGACTTTATGGGCGTTTCCGGTAGCGACGACGACGCGCCGCGGCTGCGCTACTTCCACTGGTCACCGCCGGTAAAAACATCGCTACGCACGGGATTCTCCCCTGCGAAAAGCACCCGGTGCTGGAGCTCACGAAGCTCGCGGGTGCCCTTATCCGCCAGATCAAGCAAAACCGCCAGATCGGCACGGTTGAAAGGGTGGTGTTCCGCGGTTCCCTGCACCTCCACATAGTCCCCACTGCCAAGCGCCACGATATTCATATCGGTATCTGCCCGCACATCTTCTTCATAGGGAAGGTCAAGGCGGGGCTGGCCATCAATAATGCCCACGGACACCGCGGAAACCGAGGTGGTGAGAACCGGGCGACGCACCAACTTACATGCCCGGGCCCAGGAAATAGCATCCGCCAGGGCCACGAAGGCGCCGGTGATAGCCGCGGTGCGAGTTCCGCCGTCGGCCTGCAACACATCGCAATCCAGAGTGATGGTGTTTTCCCCCAGGGCTTTCATATCAACGGCCGCGCGCAGGCTGCGCCCGATGAGCCGCGAAATCTCATGGGTGCGGCCCCCGATTTTCCCGCGCACCGATTCGCGCGGGGAGCGATCCGAGGTAGCACGCGGAAGCATGGAGTATTCAGCGGTAACCCAGCCTTCCCCGCTGCCTTTACGCCAGCGCGGCACCCCTTCTTCAAAGGAAGCAACGCAGAGCACGGTGGTGCGCCCGTAGCGCACCAGCACACTGCCTTCCCCGGTTTCAAAATAGTGGCGGTCAATGGTAACGGGGCGCATCTCATCTGCGGTGCGCCCATCGGCACGAGTGGCGCTGGAGTTCTTGTCAGTCATGCCTTAAGGCTACCGCGCCGCTACGACATGAAAAATATGGCCGCGGCCCCGGGAGCCTCGAAACCGCGGGGACCTACCGACGCGCGGGCTTAGATGCGGAAGGCTTCCCCGGCCCGCACGCAGGCAACCCGGCCCTCGTATTCTTCCCGGGCCGCGGCTCGCACGGATTCCCGGTCCGTCCACGGCTGCAGGTGGGTGAGGAGCATCTCACGGGCTCCGGCCTGCGCTGCCAATATCCCGGCTCGCGAACCGGTGAGGTGAATGCCGCGCACGGTATCCCGGCCGTCCTCATAGGCGCATTCGGAAAGGAGCAGATCGGCGCCGCGCGCCGCGGCGACGACGCCGTCGCACAGATCGGTATCCCCCGTGAACGTGAGCACCGCGTTCTCCCCCGGGCGAATATCAGAAGGCCCGGTGATCCGGTAGGCGAAGGCCTCCACCGTGTGCAGGGCGGGGAAAGCCTGGATGGTCATGGGGCCAACGCGGAACGTATCCCCGCTGCGAACCTGGCGGAAATCAAAGACGTCATCGTACGTTTCCTCGGGGCCGTCGTCGCCCAGTTGGCGGGCGCGCCGCCGGGCATCCCCGGGGCTATAGACCGCCACCCGGGGCAGCGGGCCGGAGGGGTGCCAGCGCCGGTAGACCTGCATCCCGATGAGGTCCGCGCAGTGATCGGCGTGCAGGTGCGAGATCACCATGGCATCCACAAGCGCCGGGTCGGTATAGCGCAGCAGATGGCCCATGGCACCGGGACCGAAATCCAAGGTGAACGTGTAGGTTCGCGGAGTACCGTTCGCGTCTGTACCATCTGCCTGGATCAGGTAGGCCGAGGCCGGCGATTCGGGCCCGGACATCGAGCCGGAACATCCAATGATTGTCAGTCTCATGCCGAGAGTTCCTCCGTAGATAGCACAGTTCCTACTTCCGGACCGAGGAATCTGCGGGCGAGGCGCCCGAAACTCACCGGGTCACCGGTGGCGTAGAAGCGGCGCCGGGGGGTGCCCGGGCCGGCAAACATATCGCGGGTAGCTAGTGCGCGGTAAACGTCGCGGGCGGTTTCATCCGCGGAGGACACGATAGTGACGTCCTCCCCCATGGTGTAGGAGATCACGCCGGCGAGCAGCGGGTAATGGGTGCAGCCAAGCACCAGAGTATCCACTCCGGCCGCCCGCACGGGGGCCAGGTAATGTTCGGCCACCGCCTGCACCTGGGCGCCGGCCGTCTGCCCCTGTTCCACCAGCTCCACGAACTCCGGGCAAGCCCGGATGGTCAGCTCCAGATTCGGGGCAGCGGTAAAAGCATCTTGGTACGCGCCCGATTCGATGGTAGCCGGAGTGGCGATCACCCCGATTTTCCCGTTCCGGGTGGCCCGTACCGCGCGGCGCACCGCCGGGCGAATCACCTCCAGCACCGGGATCCCCATCTCCGTAGCAAAACGCTGCCGCGCATCGGCAAGCGCCGCGGAGGTAGCCGAGTTGCAGGCGATAACCAGCATTTTCACACCGGATCTCACCAATTTATCCATGATATCCATGGCGTAGGAGCGCACCTCGGGGATGGATTTGGTGCCGTAGGGGCAGTGCGCGGTATCCCCGATATAGGTAATGGATTCGCCCGGAAGTTGATCAATAATGGCGCGCGCCACCGTGAGGCCACCTACGCCGGAATCAAAAATACCAATGGGACGGGAATCCATACTGTCAAGTTACCGCCGCAGGTCCTTGTTCTGAATGGCAGTGATGAGTGAATCTTGCCACCACGCGATAATCACGTAGAGCACGCCGATCATATCGTCGGTGGTATCGATCTGGGGGCGTTCGGATTCCATAATGCTGAGCGCACGCGAGGTCACCGCCTGCGATTCCGCTGCCGTGGTGATATTGCGGCGGCTGCCGAGCACGATGCGGATATCATTAGCACCGGCCAGCCACGCCCCGGCATCCTCATTACTCACCCACACTTTCTCGCTTGCCAGCGAAGTATAGAAAACCAGCAAGTTGCAGATTTTTGCGTGGCAGACCGCGGATTCGGTGAGCGAACGTAATTCGTCCGCGAGCGCGGGTTCTTCCGACATATCGGGGAGGAGGCGGGCGAGGGCGGTATCCATATTGCGCGCGGGAACGTAGCAGCGTGTGCTCTCCAGATCAGCTAATTCACGTTCGTAGGAGGCAAGCACATCGCTGGATTCTTCCACGTGCTGCGCGCTAGTTCCACCCGTCACGTGGTTAGTTCCGCCCGTCAGGTGGCTAGTTCCACCCGTAAGATCGCCGGCTCGGCTACCTTCGTCGTGCATTTCTTCGTCCAGGTTGTAGCCGAGCAGTGTTGCGACGTCGCGGGCGAGTCCGGCAAAAAGTTGCCGTTCGGTCGCGTCAACACTGGCGCGGTAGCCGCCGCGGGCGGGGCGGAAAGGCAGCATGGTTATCTTCCACCTTCCGGTTCTTCTTCGATGGTGGCGAGCAGTCCGTAGGTGTGCATGGCCCTAGCGTCTGTTTCCATTTGTTCGCGCGGTCCGGTTGATACGACGGCGCGCCCGCGGGTATGGACCTCTAGCATGAGGTTGAGGGCGCGGTCGGCTGAATGGCCAAAGTAGGATTGGAATACCCACTGCACATAGCTCATAAGGTTGATCGGGTCATCGTGCACAACGGTGCGCCAGGCGCGGGCCGGGCCGGCCGCCGCTTCGAAAAGCGTGAGGCTTTCGGTGCGGGTAGCTGGGCTGCTGGCCCCTAAATCTTCAGGAGATGGGTGCGCGCTCATACCTCCATCCTAGTGCCAAGCTCTACCTGGCGCGGCCGATCATCCCCGGTCCACTCCGATGCGCGCGGGTAAACTCGTTCGTATGAGTGTTTCAACTGCTTTGCTCACCGATATGTACGAGCTGACCATGGTGGATGCCGCCATGCAGTCGGGAAAGGCCCAACGGCGGGCTGTTTTTGAGATTTTTGCGCGCCGGCTGCCGGGCGGGCGGCGCTACGGGGTGGTGGCCGGAACGGGTCGCCTCCTTGATGCCCTGAAGAATTTTCGTTTCGGGGAAGAAGAAATTGAGTATCTGCGTGCCAATAAGATCGTTTCCGATGCTGCCCTGGAGTGGCTGCGCACGTTCCGCTTCTCCGGCAATATTTGGGGTTACGCGGAAGGAGAAATGTACTTCCCCGGCTCCCCTATTCTCACCGCGGTGGGGACTTTCGCGGAGTGCTGCGTGCTGGAAACCCTCGCGCTATCTATTTTCAACTATGACTCGGCGGTGGCTACGGCTGCCTCGCGGATGACGATTGCGGCGCACGGGCGGCCCTGCGTGGACTTCGGGGCGCGCCGCACCCACGAACGCAGCGCTGTTTCCGCGGCCCGCGCGGCCTATATCGCGGGCTTTGTGGGCACTTCGGATCTGGAGGCCGGGCGCCAGTACGGGATCCCGGTTTCCGGCACCTCGGCGCATTCTTTCACCCTGGTCCATGATTCGGAGCGCGAAGCTTTTGATACTCAGATCGCGGCGATGGGCACCGGCACCACCCTCCTCGTGGATACCTACAATATCGCGCAGGGTGTGGAGAATGCGGTGGCGGCCGGGCGCGCTGCCGGCGGTGAGATCGGCGCGGTGCGCATCGATTCGGGTGATTTGATCGCAACGGCTTTCCAGGTGCGTGAGCAGCTTGATCGCCTGGGGGCCACGTCCACGAAGATTACCGTCACCTCGGATCTGGATGAATACGCGATTGCGGCGCTCAATTCTGCTCCGGTGGATGGCTACGGGGTGGGGACCCGGCTGGTGACCGGTTCGGGGGTTCCCACCGCGCAAATGGTGTACAAGCTGGTCCAGCGCGAAGGCGCGGATGGCCGGCCCGAAGAGGTCGCCAAGGCCTCGGAAAATAAGGCTTCTGTGGGTGGCCTCAAGGTTGCCGGGCGGCTGGAAAGCGGGGGGCATGCCACCGAAGAGCTGGTGGTGAGCGCCGCTAGTTTCGCGGAGGGCCTGGCCTACCTGGAGAAGCAGAGTGCCCGCCCGCTTCAGGTCCACCTGGTGAACGCCGGCGCGATCGATGAACGCTACTGCGGCACGGAGGTCCTCTCCGCGGCCCGCCTGCGCCACGATACCTCGCGCGACGCCCTCCCCTACGACGGTTGGCGCCTCTCCGCCGGAGAACCCGCTATCCCCACCCGCATGGTGGATATTTTCCCGGGCGACGACGCCGCGGCTTAATTCCCGCTCGCCTTTCTGCTCGCCGCGGCCGTTGCGACTTGCTGCACCTCGTTGCGGCTTGCTGCACCGGCCGCACACTCACACGGCGCTGTTTCGGGGGTGACGCGCTTAGCGCTGGCCCACGAACCAGCGCCGCAGTGTTTTCACGCGTGCCTCAATCTGGTCGGCACTGGCGCGCGCCACTTCCGGGCCGCCGCAGGCCCGGCGCAGCTCGGTGTGAATAAGGGCGTGCGGGTCCCCGGTTTTCTTCGCCCAGGCGGCCACCAGCTGGGTGAGTTCCTTACGGGCGGTGCGCCGCCGGGTAAGCTCATCGGTTCCGGCGGCCGGGCGCCGAGTGCGGGCCTTTTTCGCCTGCTCGGCCTGATGGGCCCGCAGCAGCGTAGTTACTTCTTCGGGTTCAAGCAGGCCCGGAATCCCCAGGAAATCGGCTTCTTCTTCCGAACCGACAGCTGCCCCGAGCCCGAATTCACCGCCGTCAAAAAGCGCCCTATCGAAAAGCGCGCCCGATTCCAGCGCTTCGTAGCCCGGGCCGGCCAGTTCCTCACTGGCTTTTTCTTCCCGATTGGCGGCCTCAAGCAGCTCATCTTCCCAGCCGCTCACCTCCGCCTGCTTCGAAATGGCGTGATCGCGTTCTTTTTCCATCTGAGCGGCCAGCTCAAGCAGCACCGGCACGGACGGCAGAAACACCGTCGCGGTTTCCCCGCGCCGGCGCGCCCGCACGAAACGCCCGATAGCCTGCGCGAAATACAGCGGCGTGGAGGCCGAAGTCGCGTACACGCCCACCGCGAGCCGCGGCACGTCCACCCCTTCGGATACCATGCGCACCGCCACCATCCACCGGGAATCTGAACCGGCGAAGCTCGCGATTTTTTCATTCGCGCCTGAATCATCAGAGAGCACCACGGTGGGGGCCTCCCCGGTGATCTCAGTAAGAATATCCGCGTAAGCCCGCGCGTCTTTCTGGTTGGAGGCGATCACCAGCCCACCCGAATCAGGTAGCGAGCGGCGCACCACCGTGAGGCGTTCGTTCGCGGCGGAAAGCACCTCCGGGATCCACTCCCCGCCCGGGTTGAGGGCGGTACGCCACGCCTGCGCCGTCATATCTTTGGTGAGCGGCTCCCCCAGGGTCGCGGCCACCACGTCCCCCTGTTTGGTTTGCCAGCGCACCTGCCCGGAATAGGACAGGAAGATGACGGGCCGGACAACCCCGTCACGCAGGGCCTGGGCGTAGCCGTAGGTGTAATCAGCTTTCGAGCGCAGGTTGCCGTAGCCATCCGGTTCGTAGGTCACGAAAGGGATGGGCGAGGTATCCGAGCGGAACGGCGTGCCGGTGAGGGCCAGGCGCCGCGCCGCCGGGGTGAAGGCTTCGCGGATGCCATCGCCCCAGGAGAGTGCATCCCCGCCGTGGTGGATCTCATCCAGAATCACGAAGGTAGGCCGCGCAGCGGTGCGTTCGCGATGCAGGGCGGGGTTGGCGGCCACCTGAGCATAGGTCACGCACACCCCGTTGAAGAAGGATCCCTCGGTGCGTTGCGCATTCGTAAAATCAGCGTCCAGCTGAATACCCACGCGGGCCGCGGCCTGCGCCCACTGGGTTTTCAGGTGTTCCGTGGGGCAGACCACCGTGATGGTGCGAGCCTCGTGGCGCGCGAGCATTTCGACGGCGACGCGCAACGCAAAGGTAGTTTTTCCCGCGCCGGGGGTTGCTACCGCGAGGAAATCACGGGGCATGCGCTCCAGGTAGAGGCGCAGCGCTTCGGCCTGCCAGGAACGCAGGCTCGAGGTGGTTCCCCAGGCCGCGCGGGCCGGGAAAGCCGGAGGGAGATTCGAAGCTGCGGAAACAGAGGGACTATGCGGGGTGGAAGCGGGAATCGAACGGTGCAGACTCACTTGCCACTTCCCGGCACGTCCGGCCCGAAGGGCCATCCGGAGCCTTGGTTGCCCATCTGTTTGCGGATCTCCTTGCAGGTGGGGCACACCGGGTAACGATCCGGGTTGCGCGAAGGAATCCAGATCTTCCCGCACAGCGCCACCACGGGCTGACCGTATACGGCCGAGGCCACGAGGCGGTCCTTGCGTACATAGTGGGAAAAACGCTCTTCATCACCGTGGGAGAGGCGTTCTTCGGTGCGCTCCAGCAACCCTACGGATTGTTGAGATTCCGTAGCCGGGCCGGCCGGGGCCGATGGTGCGCCCGGAGTTCCTAAAGGATCGGGAAGGGAAGTACTCATGGGCTCTATTGTACGGCCCGTGCCGGGAGTGGGAAGCAGCCGGGCGGCGCCGTCGTACCTCACCTCACCACAAAGAAGAATCGCCTCCCCGGCGTAAACCGAGGAGGCGATGCTGGACAGCCCGTGGCGTTACTTGTTGGACACAGCCTTCTTGAGGTTGGAGCCAGCCGAGATCTTCACGCCGTAGCCGGCGGGAATCTCGATTTCGTCACCGGTGCGGGGGTTGCGGCCCTTGCGGGCGGCGCGCTCGGTGCGCTCCACGGAGAGCAGGCCGGTGATCTTCACGGCTTCACCCTTGGAAAGCGAATCGACGAGCACTTCCTGGAGCGCGGCGATCGCCTTATCGGCATCGGACTTGGACAGGCCGGAACGGTCGGCGATAGCTGCGATGAGCTCTGTGCGGTTAACGGACATGAAAATACCTCTCGATATCTGTTCAGGTACATGGCTCATAAGAACCACTAAGCAAAAATGTAGCGGAAACTGGCGCCAAAGTGAGAATTTTCTGCGAAATCGCCGCGTGTCGGTTAAGACATACATCACAACTCCCACCAATTTCCACAGTTGTCACAGGATTTGCGCGGCCTTGCCGCCTCCATTTACCGGCGCACGGGCCTGGTTTCAGGGCATAATGAGTAAGGTTCAGGATGCCTCCGGGCCGGTCAGTAGCGCGAAAGCGAGCACGCGGGCCGAGGCGTCGTCGTCGAAGAAAGGTTCCCCGGTGTCGCGACTTGTCGCTTTCATCCGCTCCCATCCCCGCCCCTTCAAAATCACTTTCTATGTGCTGGTGATCGCCGGGGTGGCGGCCGTGGCTCGTACGCAACTTCAGGAGTTGAGCGGGGAGCATATGGCGCAGGTCCTCAGCTCAACGCCGCCGGTGGTCCTCGTGGAGCTCGTGGCTCTCGGTTTCCTGGTTTTTACCGCCACCGGTATTTATGACATTTTCGCTTCGCGGCATTTCGGGGTAGAGGTCCCGGTGGGAACCGCCGTGAAAATCGGGTGGATTGCCCAGGCTTTCAATAATTTCGCGGGGCTGGGCGGGCTGACCGGCGGGGCGATTCGCTCGCGCTACTACAAGCGGGCCGGGGCCTCCACCAAAGCCGCCGTGGATGCCAGCGTGGCGGTGTGGGCCGCGAATCTGCTCGGACTTTTCGCCATGCTGCTGGCCACCCTCCCTTTCGCGTTCCGCTATGACGGGCGTTTCCTCATCGTGCCCGTGGTGGCATGCCTGTACATCCCGGTGTATTTCCTGGCCGGCAAGGTGCATATCTGGAAGATTGACCTGCGCAGCACCGCGATCGGCACCCAGAACTTCCGGCAGAAACTCCAGATGCTTTTCGCCTCTGTTGCGGACTGGCTGGCCGCGGCGGTGTTCTTCTGGATCTGCGTGCGCACGTTCCTGGGCGAGGTTTCTTTCGTGCAGGCGGTATTTGTGTACGCCACCGCAACGCTCGTGGGCCTGCTCAGCTTTATCCCGGCGGGGCTGGGAACCTTCGACCTCACCGTTATCGTGTTCTTCCAGCACCTCGGTTTTGATTCCTCCACCCTGGTGCTTGCGATTATCGTTTACCGGGTCACCTACTACGCGCTGCCGTGGCTGGCGGCCACCGTGTACTGGCTGGCCGAATACGCCTACCCGCGCCTGGGCCTGGAGGACCGGGATAAGCGCGAACGCTGGCTCATTAATGCGCTCTCCACCGGCGTGGTGATCCTGGGGATTTTCTCCATCGTCAACGCTTTCGCGCCTTCTTTCTACGCGCGGGTGGCGCTGCTACATGTATTCCTCCCCCACGAAATGATCCGCTCCTCGCGCATTGTCTCGCTGCTGGTGGGGATCATGCTGCTTATTTTGGCGCGCGGGGTGCGCCAGCGTGTCAGCCGCGTCTTCCCCATCATTTTGATCCTGCTGGGCGTAGCCGCGGTGGCCGCGGTGGCGCGCGGGCTAGATACCGGCGCGCTCATCGTCATCATTCTGTTCTCGATTCTGCTCTACCTGGCACGCGGGGCCTTCAACCGCGAACCCCTCCCCTTCGAATGGCGTTCTTTCGCGTTTTCCGCGGTGATCGCGGTAGGTATCCCGCTGGCAATTTTCGCCTGGCGCTGGATCCACGGTGCCCCGCAGGCGCACGTATACCCCACCGCGCACGCCCTTCTCACCGGGCTGAGCATGATCTGCTTCGTTTCCCTTATTTCCCTCGCGCTGCTCTTCTCACGTTCCCGCGCCCCGCATTTCGAGCTTCCCACCCCGGCCGATGTGCAGCGTTTCGAGGCGTTCCTGGCCGAACACAATGCCGGCAACGCTTTCACCCACCTCTTCTACCTGGGCGATAAGCAGGTCTTTTATTCTTCCAACGGGCGCGCGGCGCTCCTCTACCGCCCCTACCGTTCCTCCATGCTGGTACTCGGTGATCCTTTCGGGGACGAGGCTGCTTTCGAGGAGCTTTTCGAGGAATTCGTCACCTATGCCGATGAGCACGGCTGCTCGATCGCGATTTACGAGATTGCGGATATCTACCTGGGGGCGTGCGCGAATATCGGTTTCTCCTTCGTGAAAATCGGGGAGGATGCCACCGTGGATCTGGCCACGTATTCCAACGTTGGCAATAAGGGCAAGGTATTCCGGCGTATGCGTAACCGGATGGGCGAAAAGGGCACCCATTTCGAGGTGCATTTCCCGCCCTATACTCCTGAGTTCCTGGAGCAGCTGCGCGAGGTTTCGGATGCGTGGCTGGGCAAGCGCGCGGAGATGGGCTTCTCCCTCGGCTTCTTCGATGCCTCCTATATTGGCCGCACCCCGGTGCTGCTGGTGCGCGGAGAGGAACGTATCGAAGGTTTCGCGAGTCTCATGCCGATGGCCCCGGGGGTTGCCTCCGTGGACCTCATGCGCATCCGCCCCGACGCGCCGGGTGGCACCATGGACGGTATTTTCGTTTCCCTTATCGAATGGGCGAAGGACAACGGCTATACCCACGTGAATCTGGGGATGGCGCCTATGTCTAATACCGGCACCACGCGCTTCTCACGGGCGCGCGAAAAGGTGGTGCGTGTGATTTACGATTTCGGGGACCGTCTCTACAATTTCAAGGGCTTGCGTTCCTATAAAGAAAAGTTTAAGCCGCGCTGGCAGTCCCGCTATCTTGCGTATACCGGCACGACGGCGCTCACTCCCACTATCCTGGGCCTGCTCGATGTTATTCAGCATCCGGATCGTAGCCGCGGGGCAATTCCGCTGCAGTGGAGCCTCCCCGCGCCTTGCCCGAGTGAGGGCGACGACGCCGCAGCTGCCGTTCCGGCAGCTGACGCTACGGCTCCCGCGGAATCTGGAAAGGAAGGTGCCTGATGGCGAAGCGGCCCTCGATGCGTGATCCCGAAACGCCGATGTCGGCATTTGGCACGGTGGTGCTGCGGCGCCCCGCGGAGAATGTGCACAGCGCGCTGGTAGCTGATCCGGAATGGCACAAGTCTGAGCTCGCGGCTGCGGAACGGCGCGATGCGGATCATCAGGTGCGTGAGCTCTTCCCGGAGGCGCGGATCTGGTACCTGGAGGCACGGCCCAGCCATTTCCGATTGAAGTCGGCTGGCTTCTTTATTATGAGCATGCTGGATTTGGATGCTTTCCGGGGGTGGTTGGATGGACCGCATCCGCGTGCTTTTTACCTGGTGGAGCAGGGGAAGCTTCAGCTCCTCGTGCGGGTGACCGATGCCGGCCTTGAGGCTATTGCGCTTCCCGCACCACCCGCGCCCGTATCCAAGCGGCGCTTCACCATCGGTAGGGATGAATTCTTACGTGCTGACGAGGAACTGTCCTGAATAGCGAGCACTATTCTTCCTGGGCGGCTGCTACCTCCTGAGCCGAGGATTCTTTCCGGGCGGCTGCTACCTTCTGGGCGCGGCGGCGCTCTTTCCACGTCATACGCGCGAGCACCCCGATGGTGGCCAGCACAGCCACTCCGTACGCAATAGCGAACCACGGGAAGCGCGGCAGATCGGAGGGCTTATTCGCGGCTTCTACGTCCGCTACCGGGGTGGGGATAATGCGCTCCCCCGTGACTAGGATGCGATGGGAGTTAATACCGAGCGGGGTGCAGGTCACCAGGGTGACCAGGTCTTTGCCTTCTTCTACCCGCAGGGTATCGGTATCTTCCGGCGCTACTACTTTGGTATCCCGCACGCGGTAGGTGAGTACGTCTCCGAAGACTTCAATGGTGAAGGTATCCCCCACATTGACTTTGTTGAGGTCGGTGAACATGCGGGCGTTCGCGAGGCCGCGGTGCGCGGTGATAACAGCGCGGGTGCTGGGCCCGCCCACGGGTAGTGAGGTACCTTCCAGATGGCCGGCCGCGCGGTTGAGGACCTCATCTGAGGTGCCGTGGTAGACGGGTAGGTCAACGTCGATAGTGGGGATGCGGAGTCGGGCCATGAGGCCCTCGGAGTCCGCGGCAAGGATTTTTTCGTATGGCCAGATGCCGTCTGCGGCGGTGGTGTCGCCGGTGCCGGTGGCTTTGCGTTCATTGGCTTCCAGGACCGCGCCAGCGTTGAATGCTTCGTTATAGGCGTGCGCGGCGGCTAGCTGGGTATCTTTATCGGGCTGGGCGGTGGCAATTTGCTCAGAGTACGCCCCGGTGACTTTGGATTGCTCGTATTGGGAGAGCCAGGCGGCGGCATGCGGGTACACCAGTAGGGTGAGCCCGAGGATAACAAGGAGCCCGATGAGGTAGGGCAACAGCAGGTTTTTCTTCATGAGATACAGACCCGGGTGGGGAGGTGCCAGATGGCACCACCCCACCCGTTCGGTAGGCCGCGAAAGTTACGCGGTCAGTTCTGTGCTTAGGCGTTCACCGCGCGGTTGCGGCGAACCTGAGCGACGGTCAAGCCACCAGCAGCACCCAGCAGCGCGAGGCCACCGAGGGTGAGCATGAGCTGGCCGGCAGCACCGGTCAGCGGCAGGTTCGGGCCGTCATGCTTGGTGTTGTCGATGGTGTATTCAACAGCAGTCGACTTACCCTTCTTGACGTTGACGTCCTTAACCTCGGTGCTGATCACGTAACCGGCCGGAGCCTTCTTTTCCTTAAGGAAGAAGTCCTTCTGATCTGCGTCACCAAGAACCAGGCCCGGGAAGCGGACCTTGCCATCAGCATCGGAGGTCGCGGTTGCGATTTCGTTGGTACCGTTGGTCGCATCTTCCTGCGTCGCGTAAACAGCGAAGACGGCGTCCTTCAACGGCTTCTGGTTGTCCTTGTCCTGCTTGAGAACGAGCAGTTCACCGATCTTCACCTTACGATCACCAGGAGTCTTATCGACACCCGGGGTGTGGTCGTTAACGATGGGACCGAAGGAGTTGGGGATTTCGCCGTTCTTCGGGAGACCAGTGATCTTCGTCGAAAGTTCAACCTTGAATTCCTGGCCAGCCTTGACCTTGGCCAGACCTTGCGCGGTCAGCTCGATGGTGACCTTCTGACGATCAGTAACGTCAGTGTCCCCCTTGGTCTCGTTCGTGACCGTCACGGTGTAGTCAGCTTCGGCAAGAACAGTGTCACCGAGGGAGACCTTGGCACCGGCGTACTTGAGATGTGCATCAAGGAGATCTTCCATCCCGATGCGCTTGTAGGTTTCGTCCTTGGCCAGCGCCGGAATCGCGTACTTAATATCCCACTTGACGGTATCACCAATCTTGCGAGCATCAACGTCATTCAGTTTCTTGGTGCCGTCGTCAGCCACGGTGTTCTTCGGGTAGGCGTGAACATCGTAAATCCACTCGGCCTTGTTATCAGCCTTTGAAGGGAAGGGGATGGAGACAAAGAAAGGCTTGGCCTTCTCGATCACATTGTTGTTGCCAACGCTGCCTTCACGAACGAGGTAGACACCAGCGGCAAGATTGGCGAACTTCGTAACTCCACCGGCCGCGGTGGTCTGCTTCGTTTCAGCTCCCAATGTGTAGTTCTGGCCGTCAGCCGTTGCCTGGTTGGAGCCTTCGGTGTAGGCGAGCTTCGAGATCTTCGCCCAGTCCTCGGGCTTCTTCAGATCGATACCCTGCACAGGCTGCAGGATAAATTCAACGCCTTCAAGAGCTTCCGCAGCGGCGGGAACATCCGTGATCTCACGGCCGTTATTCGGCTTGTCCCAAGCCGGGTTCTTGTACTTATGAACAGTAATAGAACCAACCTTGTCGAGGTTCGGGTTGCCAAGTGCGTCTTCAGCGCCCGGAACAGCGTGGGCCCCGGGTGCGAGCACCAGACCAGCGGCGCCCAGCAGGGCGGTGATCAGGGCGGCGAGCACCGCGCGGATAGATTTCTTCAGCTGCATGGTAGTCCTCTCCGTGATTGCAGCACATATTGCTTCAATTAGTTGTGTGGTTATTTTTGCCCGAAGGGCGGCGTTAGCTGCGCAGTTTTACGTGCGCAGTTCTCAGTGGCTGAGCCTTTATTCCACGCTCACCCCCGGTTTCGCCGTCTGATCATCACGATGCTCACCAGGAGCACAGCTCCCCCGAGCACCGCGAAGCCTGCCGTGCGGAACGCGTCCTCGCTCCATCCACCGGTGAGTGGGAGCGGCGGTGCCTCACGAAGCTTGTTATAAATCACGCCGAGATTCAGTTCCACGGGTTCGTTACGATCATTCGTGACGGTCGTGGCGCCCACCTCCACGGTTTTCACCTCGGTGGACTTCACATAGCCCAGCGGCGCAGTCTTTTCTTCCAGGGTGTAGGTACCCCAGGGAATGTTTTCCAGGCGCAACTTACCCGGGCGAGGATCCTTATCCTGCCAGAGCTTGGTAGCCGAGCACGCCTGCGCGGTCTCCCCCACACAGTCGCTTACCTCGAAAGGCCGCCCATGCTGATCGCGTACCGTCCACACGGATCCCTTGAGGAACTTCTCCGACCCGGTTTCCTTCTTATCCCACACGATGGTGCCACGCACGCGATCATTCTTAATGGTGACCACGGGATTCTGCTGCGCCGTCGTTACTACCTGCGGCGCGCCAGCGGGCCGGTACCCACGTGGGGCAGATACTTCGTCCACCACGTAGCGCCTACCAATGAGCACATTGTCCCACCTAGCCCGACCGTATCCGTCCGTGGTGCGCTCGCCTTGACGCGGCTCGCCGGCATCGCAACGTCCGTTCCCGTTGGTATCCTCGCACAGGTCGAAAACGGCCCCGGGCAGCGGATCATTCCAGTCGCTATCGCGCTTCTCCACGGTCAAGGACGTCACCTTCGGGGTATTCAACACCGAACACGTGAGATTCCCGTTCACAGCAGGCCCGGTCACCTCCCCAGTAAACGCACCGTTAGCTTCCCTCTGGTTACGAACAGGAATCGACCGCCCCAGCTTGTCCGTGCACGTCCACACTTTGTTGTAGTCACTGAGCGACGACGCCGAATCGCCCGCCATCTGCTCCTTGAGCACATATACGCGATCCCGGCCACGCAGCAGCGTACGCGTGGGAGTTTGGGGACCGGTGGTTTGGCCCGTCGTCGTCATAGATTCGGAAGAAATACCGCCTAACGGATTATTACCGGGATTCTTCTCCGCGACGCTCACCGTGAACTGATCACTGTTATTCAGGCGCTGAGTAATGTTTTTCGCGGCGCTAATAGTTCGGAAGATCCGCACATCCTTCGGTATCGGCAATTTCTTGATCAAACCAAGAATCGCTCTGACTACCAGTAGTTTTAGGCACATCGAAAACTGGGCGACCATTGTTCTTGACCTGGCCGGAAACGATATCAACTTCATAGACCCGTGACTGGGATCGACTCTGCTGACCAGGTTTCACGTTCCCATGCTGGCCGGTGTACCGCCCCGAAACGTAGAAAGATCCGTTCGAGCCAGCAGCTAGACCGTCGGGTTCAAACATCATGGTATTAATAAAGAAAGAACGGACAAGAGTGGTGTTCAGATTCGGGAAGTTCTTATTCTTTATTCTGGCAAGGTTAAGCGTTTTGTGCTTCCCAGATTGCGTCGGAGTCACAAACTGGCCCGCCTTAATCGCCCTGTCATAGGCATTTTGGAATTCCGCGGCATCAATACGGTCAATGCGCATCTGGCTAAGGCCGGTAAAATCGCGCCCCTGATTATCCTTACGTCCCTCCGAGGAACCAGAAAGCAGATAAAGATTGCCCTCCTTATCGAAAATAAGATCCGAGAAAATAGCCGAGGATATGCTGGTGGTCTGAAGGTAACCGAGAGTGACAAGCCGCTTTTTGTCCGGATCAAAAACCACTAGTTTACGCTTGGAGGCGTACGGCTGGTTTATCCTACCTGCTTTAGATTTACCCGTGTCACCGATCATCACGTACATGCCCTTCGGGCCCGGAGACATCGTGCCACCACGAATCGGCATTTCTGTTGAGAGGACTTTGTAGCTCTCGATGGACTGGTATCCATTATCTCCGGTATTGGTAATACGTCCGTGAGCGATCCACGTTTCAGGACTTGACCCAGGCGTCGTATCCCCACTCAGCTCGGTATGCCACATAGATCCGTCCGCGGCGACCGCAAGGGCATCATAGCCGACGTTCTTCTCAACGCGGCCTCCACCTTTCCACTCCACACGTCCGACAAGTTCGGAGCCGAGCTGACCGTTCGGTTTAACGGTTATCAAGTTAATTTCACCCTTACCGGCGCCCATGGAATAAAAACCGCGACCGGAGCACTGCTCCATAGAAGTTTGTCGCACATTGCGCGGGGCAAAACGATTCGGGCGCGCGGTGAGCGGGCTGGCCGAGCCGTCCCGCGGAGTACCTTCTGGCTGCTCAAGAATTCCGAGCTGCTCGCGCCAGCTCTTCTGCGCCCGATCCAGCGGAGTGGCGGCCTCGGCGGTTTCCGTATCGGTATCCGGTACCGGGGTAGGTTCGGTGGTGCCGTCTGTTCCTTCCGCCGTGCCTTCTTCAGCGCTGGGCGACGGCGCCACCGGGCTGACGGGCTCGGGCTGCTCAGGATCCGCGGCACCAGTGCCAGGCTCCGGAGCTTCCGAGGCGGCCTGGTCGCTTGCATCTTGAGCGGTGGTAACACCAGGGGTGGGATGAGGTGCCGGGGTACCCGAAAAAGGGACACCCGTGGCGTGGCTGGTCATGAGTGCGGCCACGATCGTCGCAACCGTTGCCGGTATCGCCCGAAAATTCACGCTCATCCTGTCCATTACACGAAGGTTCGATCACCAGAAGTGGTTTATCGGCCCGCCGTATAACTAATAGTTATCAATCGGCTTAATAAGCTACGGGAATGAATACCTACTGTCCAGTAGGTAGAAACGTGATTCATATCCGCCAAAGTTCCCAGACAGCTTTCAGCCTGAAAATTTTTTGCAAATCTTTACACTCAACAAATTGGCATACTATGGCGCAAAAATCCCCAGAAATAGCACCCCCTCCCCCGCATTTTTCACAGTACCGTAGCACGGCAAATTCTAGGACATTTGACCTAAAATTGTTTACCTCAAATAAAGTTTCACCGATTAGTAAAGAATTTTATGTTACGAGCACCACACGATAATTGACGAAAAGTACGTAATATGTCCATGGTTGTCTAGCGACAAATTCGGCGTGATAGTCGGTGTTCAGCCGCTGGGCACACTCCGGGAGTAGTTGAACGAGTCCACGACCGGGTTTACGATCAAGTTATGTCACGCAAAGATCCGCAGCTCCTTACCGGGCTCCTCACCACCATGGGAGCGCTGCACTTCGTTACTCCCAGGCCCTTCGACTCGATCATCCCACCCCAGCTTCCCGGCGAACCGCGGGCCTACACGCTGGCCTCCGGGGTGGCCGAATTGGTCACAGCCGGACTCATTGCGCAGCGCCGCACCCGCAAGCTCGGCGGAGCGGCGGCCATCGCGCTGTTCCTCGCCGTTTTCCCAGCGAATATCTATATGGCCCAGCAGTGGCGGAATCAGCCCTGGCCGCTCAAGGCTATTGCTTACGGACGGCTCCCCCTCCAAGCTCTGCTCATTAAGCAAGCACGGAATGTCATGAAAATGGATGCTGAGGTGGAAGCCGACGTGAAGGCAAATACGGGAGCATAAACCCGATAGAACACCGATGCCGGCTCGGATAGCTGTGGGCCGGTGAGCTGCGCCGTCGTACCCACCTGTACAGACGCAAGCTCGGCAAAAATCGTTACACAGCGGCACACAACGGTGGCGGCCGCTCCCCGCGGGGAAACGGCCGCCACGTTTATTGAGCCGAGTACCAGCTATTCCGAGGCGGGGCTTAACGCTCCACTTCCCCGCGGATGAAAGCCTCCACCGCCGCGCGAGCTTCTTCATCGGGAAGCTGCTGCGCCGGCGACTTCATGAAATAGGCACTGGCGGAGAGCAGCGGGCCACCGATACCGCGATCAAGGGCGATCTTGGCGGCACGGATCGCGTCGATGACCACGCCGGCGGAGTTCGGGGAATCCCAGACCTCGAGCTTGTATTCCAGCTTGACAGGGATATCACCGAAGTTACGCCCTTCCAGGCGCACGAAAGCAAATTTGCGATCCTCGAGCCACGGAACCCAATCCGAGGGCCCCACGTGGATATCATGCGGGTCGAGCTGCTGGGTGATATTGCTGGTGACGGCCTGGGTTTTAGAAATTTTCTTTGATTCCAGGCGCGAACGCTGCAACATATTCTTGAAGTCCATATTGCCACCCACGTTGAGCTGGTAAGTATGGTCAAGAGAAATCCCGCGCTCTTCAAAAAGGCGAGCGAGTACCCGGTGGGTGATAGTCGCACCGATCTGGCTCTTAATATCGTCACCCACAATTGGCACGCCCGCGTCCGTAAACTTCTGGGCCCACTCTGGGTTGGAGGCAATGAACACCGGCATGCAGTTAATCATGGCGACGCCCGCATCAAGGGCGGCCTGCGCGTAGAACTTTGCGGCTTCTTCGGAGCCGACCGGGAGGTAGGAGACCAGCACATCGGCCCGCGCATCCTTAAGCGCGGCCACCACATCAACGGGTTCGGCATCGGATTCGGTAATGGTGGCGCGGTAGTACTCCCCCAGGCCATCCAATGTGGGGCCACGCAGCACCTCCACTCCGGTGGGTGCCACATCGCAGATTTTAATTGTGTTATTTTCGCTAGCGTTGATCGCGGTGGCCAGGTCGGCGCCGACTTTCTTGGCATCGACGTCGAAGGCCGCAACGAACTCAATATCGCGGATATGGTAATCGCCAAATACCACATGCATCAGGCCCGGGACCGTTTCGCTTTCAGATGCGCCGTGGTAGTAGGTCACGCCCTGCACCAGCGAAGACGCACAATTACCTACTCCCACAATGGCAACGCGAATCGACATACGGTTACTCCTTTGTAGTTATTGATGAAACGTGATTGTTTTTTCAGTCATCGATGCGGCGGATGCCGCGGTGAGCGAGACTGAACGGGGCACCTGCGCCCCCATCACCAAGCCACTATGTCACTAAAAAGTTCGTTTGTGAAGAGACCTTACGGGTGGATGTGGTGGAATGGCGCACGGAGATTGGCGGGCGCAATAGTGTGGGGCGGCGACTTTATGGCGTCGCCGCCCCACAATGAGTCACATTAATGTGTCGAGTACAAGGTGCTTAGCTGCGCCGTCGTACCACCATCACCCCTCCCGCTGCCATGCACGCGATACCCGCCAGCGTCAGCGCTGGGCCGGCCATAGAGGTTCCCGTTTTCACGAGCTGCTCCCGAGGTGTAGGTGTGGTTGTAGGCGTGGGAGTTTGCGAGGGAACCGGCGGGGTTGTTGCCGGAACCGACGGGGTTGGCGTGGGCGTAGGAGTCTCCGATTCGGTAGGCGTGGGAGTTGGTGTCGGAGGCGGGGGCACGATAGAGTTCGTCACCACGAATCCGTCCGTCATATTGCCCGCCACGGTCGAGGTATACCCGTCAACAGACTCCTCCACAATCGTGTAATTGATGAGGTAGCCATCCGCGCACTTGTCCACGTCAGCGAAGGTTGCCTTCCAGCCTTCCGCCGCGCCAACAGTCTTACGAGCAACTTCCTTACCGTCCCCCAGCAGCACGAAAGTGATGTTCTCCGGGCGTGTCTGCTTAGCGTTATCGTCATCCTGCCACGCCTTCGTTGCCGAGACATCCGTAGCCAAGGTATTGGTGAACCGGAATGTACCATCCGGATTCAGGTCAGCATCGCTGCGGTACCCGGGGGTAGGAATTTCGGTGATGTTATATTCGACTTCATTATCGGTCCAGGTAGGGCCGGCAAGTTCATACCTGGGGACACTGAACGTAAAATTCCACTCATCGACCGTTGAGGGGTAATTAACGACCTCGTATTCATGCTTGCTGGCTTCATAACGTGGATTGATCCAGAGCTGCTCGCTGCGATCCTGGTACACCTTGAACACTGCGTATTTGATGGTTTCCTTGGGTAATTCCTTTTGCAGGTTACCTTCCGCATCGCGAGTGTACTGGGTTCCCCACAGTTCCAAGGTGATGAAATCTGGGTGCTCCTTAGCCGGGCAAGCTACCCGCGCGACCGGGCTATCGACCGGTTGGGCCTGCGAGTAAGCTGTGATACCCAGCAAGCCCAGCAGAAGCGCAACGGCCATCGCGCCGAGTTTACGTAGATGCGTCATATTTCTTCCCTCCATCGGCTCAGCCATGCCCGGTGCGCGCGACGTCTTCATCGCCGCATTCCGGCCGCGAAAAGGCGTGTTTTCGTATTTTCGCGCGGCTGCTTGTTTCATCATCGCTTATGCGGTGCGCGGCCATTACGGGAACTAAGTCCCACGGCTCTAGTACGACGACGCAGCCACTTCCCTCACCAGCACATATGCCACGATGGCGCGGAAAAACTGGATGTGAGAAACTGGGGTATGTCCCAAGAAATGCGCATCGTCATTCCTAAATATCAAGCCACGCTGGAACCGCCGGTTATCGGAGCTGCGCTTGTGGAGGCCTCTATTAGCTACGACGGTTTACCGGTGGCGATCTGGAGCACTGACGAGGATTGGCACAAGTTTTTCGGGCGGTCAAACGGCGGTTGTACCGCCAACGCATATATCGACGGAGTCGTTGATGCCCTGCTAACGCGGCATAATGCCGACGGCAAGATTATCCAGAAAACACCTATTTTTCGATTCCCCGTCTGTTTCCCCAGTATCCAATCCTTGCCTTCGGGAGCTTTTCTTATTGTCGGAGGGCGATGGAGGTGGTACGCAGAGGAGAACCATGCTAATCACAACGCTTTTATCTACGATTTCGAAGGCAAGCTGATTAGAAGCGGAACTGTTGGGGATGCAATAAACAAGGTTCAAGCGCTGAGCGATGGAACCTTCTGGACCAGCTACTTCGACGAAGGCATAGGTGACAACCTTGGTTGGGATCCGCAATTCCCGAGCAACGCACCCAATCTGCACTATCGTGAACCATTTGAGGTCACCGGACTCATTCATTGGAATAGTGAACTGGAACCGATATGGGTTTATCCCACCATGGAAGAACTACGCCCGCGATTCGGTGATCGAGGCGCTTTCTATGCATCGATGTTCCACATGTCCTCCATGAATTTTGACGTGGATCAGACAGTTGTTCTCCCAAGTACATCGTGTTCCATTATTACGATTGAGAATCACGAAATCACCAGGTATATCGACACCGAAGGAGATTTCGAAGGTGTGCCCGGCGTGGCAATCTCCGGTGACCGCGTCCTTATTTGGTCCTGGCGTGGTAAACCGATTATCACACTCATTGATATCAGCGACGGGTACCGAGTAGTTGAGAACTGTGAGCTACGCTATCCGAAGGAATTCGATACCGACTCGTTCTCATCTTCGAATTACATTGGACCTACCATCCACGATATTGATGAGGATGGCGTCTGGATAACCCTGGATATCAACGACGTGTGGCCGGATGAGTAGCGGTGAAATGTACAGCGTCGTCGTACCTTAGCGTGAAAAAGTGAAGCGAGGGAAAGGTCGAAGATCTGATGGGACAGTGCGCATCGCATCGACACCCGTCGATCTGCCCGTTTCCGTTCCCGATATCCAATACTTGCCTGACGGTACGTTCCTGGCCGTCGGCGCGCGATGCCGGTGGTCCAGCGACCGGCATGAAGCCACACACAACGCCTACATCTATACAGCGGACGGGGAACTGGTGCGATCCGGGGTGCTCGGTGATGGCATCCAAGATGTGCAGGCCCTCGGTGATGGCAGCATCTGGACAAGTTATTTCGATGAAAGAATTCTCGGTAACTTCGGCTGGGATTTTGGAGTCCGCGGGGAGAAAAGCGGCGAAGCGGAGAACCTCGCGATTGGATTTTGCGGGCTCTGCCGCTGGAATAGCAAGCTGCAAGCGGAATGGCTGTACCCCGACTGGCACGACGTGGAACCGGAGTTCGGTGAGGAGCTGGCCCGCCTGACCTTTATTGCCGATTGCTATGCCATGAACTGCACCGATGAGCAGACGATTATTTGCCTCTACTCCGATTTCCCGCTGGTTACGATAACGGGAGATCGGATTACCCGAATTGTTGATACCCGTAAGGAAATACCGCGGCTGAGAGGTTTGGCGGTTTCGGGAAATCGTGTGCTGGCCTACGGTGATTATGACGAAACTATCTGTGCGCTAGCGGATACGAGCAACGGCTACCGCGAAATCACCCGCTGCCAGGTACAACATGCAGCCGATGCCGTGCTCCCCTATTACCCCGCCGGATCCCGCGGCTCTGCGATCCACTTCATTGACAGCCTGCACCGGTGGTTCGTGCTGGATGTGGATGAGGCGTGGGTGGAAGCGTGAAGCCGGCCGGAGAAGACTCCTGTGACTAGCGCCCGACCTGGATTCGATTCCCGGCATCTCCACCTAAAGCTGCTCCCCTCTCCAATACATCGACGTCAAGAATTCAAAAATAGGTACAGATTCGCACTCCGAAATAGAATTCGTACCTCTTTACATAGCGGTGGGAATAGCGCGCGCGGCGGTCGCGTTGTAGACTGATGAATCCACCGCGTTACCGGCGTTGAATGCCGGGCGGGTGGAACTGTTTGATAACAGCATACGGGGATGATCGGTTTCGACGGCGGTAGTTAGTCGGAGGGAAGCGGGCCGAGGATGTAGAGTCACCTCGATAACGCTCTCTGCAAACCAATAGGTGCCAAGAACAAGAGCACCGATTTCGCCCTCGCTGCCTAAGCTAAGCGACCTGCGAAATCTGCTGAACTAGGTGTGCTTTCCGCCTAGACCTCAGCATCGTTGAGAAAGCCACTGGTGAGTACGTTTGCTACGGGCGTGCTCGCGACACCAACATAGATAGGTTCGTCAGGGCCTGGTTCGTGTGGAACCCTGGAGCCGAAAACAACTATCAACGAACTGCGCCCGGAGAATACTCCTTTGGCTATCGTCGGACCCGGGTTCGATTCCCGGCATCTCCACTTATGATGAGCACCCGCTCCGGTTTTCCGGCGCGGGTGCTCATTTTATTCTGGATCGGTAGTATCTGATAGCAGGAGAGTGATTCACCATGGGCACTAGCAAATCCGAAATAGGCGAACGCATCATCTCAGCTCGGACACGCGTCGGAATGTCGCAAAGTGATCTAGCTACGGCCTGCGGTCTGTCCCTGGGAACAATCAACGCCATCGAAACAGGAGACCGCTCAGCAAGCTACATCGAGGCAACACTCATTGCAGATGCTCTTGGGATATATGCCGACGAACTACGCGGCACAAGTACCCTGCTCGAAGAAGCTCTCTGTACTGGCTGTGCGGGTACCGCGGGTTCCAAGAAACTAGCAGATTATCTCGTTAGCGCGCTCGCATTATCCCAGCGGCTCGATGAAATCGGCATTCCCGGGTAGCGTACCGCGATACCCGTCATATATCCGTGAGCCCGGCTACCGCACCAGCCCTTCGCGGCGCCGGGCGGCAGACATCGCCCGCTGCGCCTCCCGATCCGCTTCGCGCCGGCGGATCGTCTCGCGCTTATCCCATTCCTGCTTGCCCTTAGCCACCGCGATTTCCAGCTTGGCCAGCCCGCGCACGAAATACAGCTCGAGGGGCACGATCGTATAGCCCTTCGCCTCGACCGCCCGCGCCAGCTTCTCGATCTCCGATTTGTGCAGCAGCAGGCGCCGCTTGCGGGTGGGCGCGTGATTCGTCCACGTTCCCATGGCGTAAATCGGTATATTGATCCCGTGCGCGTACACCTGCCCGCGATCCACCTCAATCCAGCCGTCCACCAGCGAGGCCCGGCCCATGCGCAGCGCCTTCACCTCGGTTCCAGACAGCGACATCCCCGCCTCAAAGGTGTCCTCAATGAAATAATCATGGCGCGCCTTCTTATTGCGCGCGATCACCTGATGCGCATCGGCCGCCGCTTTCGCCTGCTGGGCCGCGCTCAGCTTTCCTTCTTTTTTCTTCGCCACGCGGGCTTCTCCGTTCTAATCCTTGAGCTCACGCCGGTCAGTGATGAGGAACCACACAAAAATCAGGGTTCCGGCCAGCAGTACCACCGCTGGCGCGCTCACGTCCAGCAGATGATCGGTGAAGAACGACGGCGCAGCTGCCGCATCGGTATTCACCGTCAAGGTGATAATCAATCCAATAACAAAAGTAGTCACGCCGGTAGCTACCCCGGCAACCGCGATTCCCCGCCGCGTGGCAATCGTATTAATCATGCGGCGTACCATCGCCAACACAATGAGCGCCGCGAAACCAACCGCGAAAAGCAACGTTCCCACCGCGTAAGGCGAATCGGTGATAGCAGCCCGATCCCAAACAAACCAGGCGAGTACCAGCCCCAGCACCCCGGTGAGCACCTCGTATGCGGTGGCCTTACGCTGCCCGCGCGCGTAGCGCTTCTCCAATTGCCGGCGCGAATACTTGCTCACGTCAGTTTTCTGCTTCTTCTTCGCCGCAGCTGGCGCTTGCCCCGCAGTCGGAGCAACTGCGCCCTCACCAGCCGGAGCTCCCTTCTCCGTTTCTCCGGGCTGGGTAACCGCCCCGGCCGGCTTATCCGTGCCGAGTGAGCTACCTGGCTGTTGCGGCGGCGTCGTACTAGAAACGCCCGGCGCGGTGTCACGTGCGGTTGAGGCTGCGTCGGTGGTGGGAGCGGGATCGGTCGAGCCGTGTGCTTGTGTCATGATATCCTCTTCGTCGATTCGTGGTTGCGCGCTTGGCTACGCCAGCGCACCGGGATAGCCACTGTTACTGGAGCGGCCAAAGTGCCGGGCCGCCGGGCTAGCCGCCCTAAGCCGGGCTGCCCCGCACGCTATTCGTAGAATCCAGGCAGGGACATCGGGTCGATAACCACGCCGTCCTGCCACACCTCAAAGTGTACGTGGCAACCGGTGACCATGCCCGTCATGCCGGTCCAGCCGATCACATCGCCCTGGCCCACGCTCTGCCCCACGGATACATTGAAGCCGGAAAGATGATTGTAAACCACCACGTAGGACGAGCCGTTAATATAGCCGAGGTTAAGGATGACCTGGTTGCCGTGTGTGCCGTTACCTGAGGCCGGGCGTACCGCCGCGACCACGCCAGCTGCCGCCGCATATTGCGGATTACCGCAGGCTGAACGCAAGTCCACGCCTTCGTGCATCCACCAACCGCCATCGAAGGGATAGACACGCATCCCGAAAGGCGAGGTCACGTACAGCGGGGCCGGCACGGGCGGGATAAGCGCACCCGAAGCTGCCGGGGGTGCTGCCGGGGCACCTCCCCCGCCGCCCTGGGCTGCTGCTTCCGCCGCGCGCCGCCGGTTTTCCTCGTCAATACGGGCGATCTGCGCGGCGGTATCATCGCGGGCCGCGTTCATGGCCGACAGCGAGTTCTGGAATTCCCCGCGCCGCGCCTCCAGAGCTTGGGATTGCTGGGTGACAGAAGCTTCCAGGTCCGCGAGTTCCTTGGTGCGGGCCGCGGCGGCTGCCTCTTTCGATTTCTTTTCCGCTACCGCGGCATCCGCCTGGCTCTTGAGCTGGGAAATCTCCCCTTGTACTGCCTTTTGCCGCTGGGCACGGGTCCGGTTCGCCGCCGTTGTTTGGGTCACGTCGGTGAGAGTTTGGGATTGCACCCGGGTAATCGCCTGGTTCGCGGACAGCGCGTTGAAGAAATCCGCGCTTGATTTTGCGCCGATCAGAAGCTCCACGGTAGAAACCCGGTTATCCCCGCGGTATTCAGAACGCGCGATCTCACCGAGGTTATCGCGCGTTTCGCTCAGTTTCTTCTCCCCTTGCGCAATGGAGGAGGTGATGGAATCGAGTTCACCTTCGGCGGCATCCAGGCGCGCCCCGATTTTTTCTTGTTCGCGCTGGGCTGCTGCGGCGTCGTTCTGCGCCTGCAATAACGCGGCCTGCGCCCCGGGAACCTGCGCCTGCGTTTCTTGCAGCTTGAGGTAAACGTTTTGCAGATCCACGTCCACACCCTCGAGGGAGGACCGCAGATTCTCAATTTCCGCTTCCTGCTGTTCTTGCTGGCGGACGAGGTCGTCGCGGTCATCGGCACGCGCCGGCGTCGCTAACCCGGCGACGCCCAGCGCACCTGCTGCCAGCGCCCCCAGCCATCGTCTGCTCCCGATTCTCACCGGATCACCTTTCCTATATGTATCTCTGTTAGCGACCGTACCGTCATGGTGAGCGACGACGCCGCGGCGCCGTCGCCCCACCTCCGTTACACGCGTGCGTACCTGCGCAAAGCTATCCAGGATGCCAGGCCGGACACCACTACCGAACCGATAAGCAGCCAGGGCGCCACCTGGAGGGCTTCGCTCACGCCAATCACCCGAATCCACGGCAGCGATTGGGAAATCCAGTCTTCCAGCAGGAATTTCGCTGCCAGCCACAGCCCTCCGACCGCGAAAATCGCGCCGACGAGTGAGGCGATAATTCCCTCGAGGATGAAGGGCAGCTCGATGAAGAAATTCGAGGCGCCCACGTAGCGCATAATCCCCGTTTCGTTACGCCGCGACATTGCCGAAAGGCGAATCGTGGTGGGAATGAGGAGAAGCGCGGTGAGGATCATGACCGCGGCCAGTCCGCCGGCAATCGCGGTGAAGCGGTTGAGCGTGGCGAAAACCGGCTCGATTTGTTCGCGCTGGTCGTACACGCTCTGCACTCCGGGGCGGTTGCCGAGGTCTTCCACGAGCACCTGGTACTTTTCCGGGTCGTGGAGTTTGACGCGGAAGGAAACTTGCATTTGGTCGGCGGTGACGGTGTCACGCCAGACCGAATCGCCCATTTGTTCGCGGTAATTGGCGAAGGCTTCTTCTTTAGTTTCGAATTCGTAGCGCTCCACCTGGGACGCGAGCGGTTCGGTGGTCAGGGCGGTATCGATAGCTTTGATTTGTTCCTCGGTGGCTTCGTTACCTGCGCATGGTTCGGTGGCGTCATTTGCCGCGCACATGAACACCGAGACTTCCACCTGGCTGTACCAATCGGCACGCAGGTGGCTGATCTGGGTTTGGAGTAGCGCTGCCGCGCCCACAAAAAGGAGGGAAACGAAGGTGACGAGGGAAACCGAGGCAGCCATCGCCTTGTTATTGATAAGTCCCTTGAATGTTTGGGACAGGACGAAACGACTGCGCATTAGTGTTGCCCTCCTCCGTACTGGCCGCGATCCTGATCGCGAACGATCACGCCGTTGGCCAGCTCAATCACGCGTTTACGCATCTGGTTGACGACGCTGGCATCGTGCGTGGCCATAACCACCGTGGTGCCCGAGCGGTTGATCCGGTCCAGGAGGCGCATAATCGACAGCCCGGTGTTTTGGTCCAGGTTGCCGGTCGGTTCGTCAGCGAGGAGGATTTCGGGGCGGTTGACCATGGCGCGGGCAATGGCCACGCGCTGCTGTTCCCCACCCGAAAGTTCGTTCATACGGCGGCGTTCCTTGCCGTCCAACCCCACCATTTCCAGGACTTCCGGAACTTCGGTGCGGATGCGATGGCGCGGGGCGCCGATGACCTGAAGTGCGAGCGCCACGTTGTCGTGAACATTCTTATCGGGAAGGAGCCGGAAATCTTGGAAAACCGTACCGATGCGGCGCCGCAGGAAGGGAACGCGCCGCTGGGAGACAGTGGCGAGGTCCTTGCCGAGCACCTCGATTTTTCCGGATGTTGGCCGTTCGGCAACGTTGATGAGCGAAAGCATCGTTGACTTTCCCGAACCGGAGGGACCCACGAGGAAAACGAATTCGCCGCGGTCAATATCCGCGCTTACCGAGTCCAGCGCGGGTTTCGCGCCCTTCTGGTAGAGCTTCGTCACCTTGGTAAATGTGATCATAAACTTGCCCTTAGATTACTACTATCGTGCTTTACCCTACGGAACAGGCCGTGAAATCGCGCGGGACGCGCCGCGCACTCGCAAAAGACGCGTCAATCACTCGCGCACCCGCCGCGTGCTCGTGCACCTTACTACTCGGTATGCGCGGTGCGGTCGCGTTATTCACCGGTCTACTCCCCCACGTTATTACTTGTCTTTTCCCCTGCCTTTTCGCCCGTGGCACGCCAGCGGATACCAGCGTCGATAAAACCGTCAATATCACCATCAAAAATAGCGTCGGTATTCCCCGATTCGTACCCGGTACGCAGATCCTTGACCATCTGGTAGGGCTGGAGCACGTAGGACCGCATCTGATCCCCCCACGAAGCCTTAATATCTCCGCGTAGTTCCTTCTTTTCGCGCGCTTCCTCTTCCTGTTTGAGCAGGAGTAGGCGCGATTGCAAGACCCGCATAGCGGCGGCCCGGTTTTGAATCTGAGATTTCTCATCCTGCATCGAGACCACGATCCCGGTGGGCAGGTGAGTGATACGTACCGCAGAATCGGTGGTATTCACGGATTGGCCGCCCGGCCCCGAGGAACGGAACACATCAATGCGGATATCGGTATCAGGAATATCGATATGGTCAGTTTGTTCGATCAGCGGAATAACCTCGACGGCGGCAAAGGAGGTCTGGCGCCGGCCCTGGTTATCAAAAGGCGAGATGCGCACCAGCCGGTGGGTCCCCGCTTCCACCGAGAGGGTGCCATAGGCATAGGGTGCGCTCACCTCAAAGGTGGTCGATTTCAATCCGGCTTCTTCGGCGTAGGAGGTGTCGAGCACTTTGGTGGCGTAGCCGCTACGTTCGGCCCAGCGCAAGTACATGCGTTGGAGCATCTGCGCGAAATCGGCCGCGTCCACTCCCCCGGCCCCGGAACGAATAGTTACCACGGCATCACGTTCATCGTATTTGCCGGAGAGCAGGGTGCGGATATGGAGTTCTTCCAGCGCCTTTTCTGTGCTTGTCATTTCTTCGCCGAGCGCTTCGTAGAGTTCCCGAGCCGAAGCCGGATCTGAAAGCTCTTCTTCTTGAGCTATTTCGAGCAGCGCACCGGCATCCTCGATACGCGCGCGCATGGTCTCAAGTTTCTCCAGTTCACTTTGGGCGTGGGAGAGTTTCGAGGTGACTTCTTGGGCGCGGGCGGTATCATCCCAGAGCCCGGGAGCGGAGGATTCTTCCGTCAGCGCGGCGATACGCGCGGTGAGGCCCTCCACATCGGTCACCGCTTCGATTTGGTGAAAAACACTGCGTAGATGGTCAAGACGTTCGGAAAAATCACTCACGGCATAAGGCTACCTCAGGTCAAGGCGCGCCCGGGCCTGCGCGCGGAGTGGAACGGGCAGGTCCAGTACCGGCAGCCGCACTGTTTTTTCTATAGCGACGACGACGCCGGCGCTATCCGCGCCGGTATCTGGCAGCACACGCTCCGCGGGACATGTTGCGGCAGCGAGCTGGCGCACGGTGGTGGTGCTGGGATGGCAATCGGCCAGGGGCGCGCTGCTGAAATAGCATTCGCGAGTGATCTCTTGGCTGATCGCGAGCGCGGCGGAATCGGCCTGCCCCTGGAGTGCGTGCCGGGCGGTGAGGACGGTGGCGAGGTAGATAAAACCCAAGCACAGTAGGGCGCTGAGCGCCCAGGTTCCCAGGCCGAGGATGAGGATATTGCCGCGTTCCCGGGGTGTTGCTCCTGCCCGCAGTGCCGGAGATTTCGCCAGGGTGTTCACGGCCGCGCCTGTCGAAAACGATCCACGGTTGTTGAGGCACTCTGCTCGATAAGAACAGTGCGCCCAAAATAAACGAGCGGAACCGAGACCCCGACCGTGACGGTGATACGTGCTCCCGGGCTTAGGCACGGGTGGGCGGAGCAGGAGATCCGCGGGGGCGCGCCGCTTAGGGTGGTGCCGCTAACCGCGGCATCGCTCACCGCGGCGTGAACAACCGCCCGAGCTCGCGCTGTTCCACTGGCCGTGTTGTCCGCGGTTGCGAAACTGCGGGCTGCTTCCTGGGCTGCCTGCGCAGCTACCGCGCGGGCGCGGGTAATCCCGGTGCTTTCCACGGTAAATATGAGGAGCGGGAGAACAAGCACAACGAGGATAGCGAAGGCTTCCAGAGTTCCGTTTCCTTTTTCGCGGGTGCTTCGGTACCTCACCTGGTTTTTCATAACGGTGCTCCTTTCGCGGGTGACGGGTGGGTGTGCGCCCTGCGAGCGGTGAGGACGTGTGCGTGGGCTCGCAGCTTGACTGGATGTGTTCCCAGGAGGGAGGAATATGTTCCGGCGATTTCGACCCGCAGGAATTCTTCTTCTCCGATGCGGATCGTGCTCGCGCTGGCTGTGCACTGGCAGGCGGGTAGGCGCGCGGTGATCTCCGCGGTGGCCTGGCCGGCTATCTCGGGCAGGTTGAGCTGGCCCACCACTCCCGCGCGAGCAGCCCTACCTGCGCAATCACGTATCTGTTCGATAGCAAAGACGCGAGCTCCGAGAACCGCAAGCGCCAGGGCGGCGAGGACCATCCCCCCGGCGAGGAGGCAAAAATCGATGACTGCACTGCCGCGTTCAGAATCTGGCGCGCGAGGAAAGGGCGCGCTGGACACATGCTCTGCGGGGAGTGGCTTGCCGGAAAACAGCGCTGTGGGTTCAGGTATCGGTGTCATGAAAAACTCGAGATGCGTTCGATGGCGGTGGAGAAGAGGTTCGTGAGGGCCGGGCCGGCTATCGCCCAGATGGCGAGCACCAGGCCGACGGTCATGAGGGTGACAAGTACCCAGCCAGGCACGTCTCCGCGTTCCCGAGAATCCGGAATGGTCCACGTTGCGGCTGGTAGATCAGGGTGGATAAGCGCGCTGTGCGTGCTGACTGGCATAAGTAGTTCCTTTCGCTAGAGGTGTTGGTTGTGGCGGTGGTTTATGGGGAGGTGAGGGGAAGGAAGGTGAGTCGGGCCAGGCCCGGGTAGAGGGCGATGACCACGATGAAGGGCAAGATGAGGAAAACAACGGGGATCATCATGAGGATTTCGCGGCGGCCTCCACGTTCGAGGAGCTGACGGCGGGCATAATCTCGTGCTTCTTCAGCTTGTACCCGCAAGGTGTCTGCGAGCGGAGAGCCGTGAGCTAGTGCGGCAACTAAGGCTTCGCATAGGCTTTGCAAGGCCGGGTTGTGTACCCGTTCGTTAAGGTGGCGCACTGCGGTGGTAAGCGGGTCTCCGGCGTAGACGTCCCCGAGGGTCCGCCGCAGTTCTTTTCCCAGGGTTCCGCCGGCGAAGCTCGCAACATATTCAATAGCTCCCACGATGCTGGTACCTGCCCCGACCGCGATGCTCAGGAGGTGGGCAATATCGGGAAGTTCTGTGGTGATAGAGCCGTCGCGGCGGCGCAGGCGCGCGGTGAGCTGAGAGTCCACGCCGAGGATGGCGCCGATGAGGAAGAACACTGGGCAGGCGGCCGCGAGCGCAGCGGGTAATCCGCGGGCCAGGCAGGCTAGTCCGAACACGATACCGACCGCTCCCGCGAGTACTCCCGCGCGTAATTGGGCAAAGCGGAAGTCAGCGACGTCGACCTCCCCTAAACGGTGGAGGCGGCCCGTGACCGATGCGTGAGTGGAACCGAATTTTTCCGCGCCGCGCAGCGCCATTCTGATGATGCGATGGGGCAGGCGCGGGCGGGCACCGCCCAGGTAGGGCACGATGCGCGAAACCAGTGCGGGGCCTGGCCAGAGCCACCACCAGCCGAGGAGCACGAGGCCGGCCGCGCAGAGACTCCCGGTAAGTGCAGGGAGGGGTGCAGGAAGAAACGCGCGAAGGGGAAGAAGCATAGGAGCGGTCCCGTCCTATACTGCGGCGCGCCGGGCGCGACTGGGACGGGGCGGCGAGGACGAGCCGACCTGTGAGGCGGCTGGCGAAGCAGTGGGCAAGGTAGTAGGTAAGGCTCTCGGAGCGGCTCTCGAAACCGATCCCGGCGCAGATCCCGGTGAGCCGGCCAGGACTCGTTGTTCTTCGGGGAGTCGGCCCAGGTGGAGCATGAGTCCGTAGGCAAGCAGTGTGGCGCCCAGGCCAAGCAGGAGGATGAGCGTGCCGGTTGGCGAGGTGAAGGCATCCATCGTGCCCGGCCTGGTGGAGAGCAGGAGGAGGACGAGCCACGGGGCGAGTGCGGCCACCCGTGCCCCGTTAACGGTCCATGATTGCCGGGCGAGGAGTTCACCCCGGGCCCGGTTTTCTGCGCGCAGGGATACCGCGAGGGATTCCAGGACGCGGGGTAGATCGTGGCCGCCGTGGCGCACCGCGAGTCGGAGAATTTCGAGGACCCGGTCCGATACCGGATCGTGGAAGGAATCTTTGAGACGGGTCAGGGAGGCATCAATACTTCCAGTTCTTTGCAGGTGAGTGGCGAAGGAGCGCATTGCGGGCGGGGCGTCTGGCCGAGTGGCGAGATAGAGAAGAGCTTCGGGGATAGTGCGCCCGGCGCGCAGGGAAGAGAGCAACTGATCGATACGGTCGGGCCAGGCCAGACGCTGCGCTTCCCTGGCTTTTCTCCCGGTGTGACGAGCATGCCAGAATGGCAGCCATACTCCTACCGTTCCTCCGGCTACGCCGAGGAAAGGATGACCGGTGGTGAGCAAGGCACCCAGGGCCAGTCCAAGACCGCAACACAGAGCTATCCCGAGTCTGCGTGTGGGAATGGTGATGCGCGGCTTTCTTTGACGCGCAGACCAGCCCGAGCGATCCCGCCAGCCCGAGCGATCCGGCGCGGACAGGGCGCGAATAACTGTGAGGATTCCGGTGGCGAGTAAAGCTCCTACGATCAGTCCCATGATCAACTCGCCTCCCTCGTAAGAATGTGGCCATCTGGCCCAAGACCTCCGACTTCCAGAATCTGGGTAACCCGGCGCTGCCCGCTGGCGGCACGCGCCACGTGAATGACGAGGCTGATAGTGGCGGCAACGGTGGGTGTGACGAAGTTCGGGGTAATATTTTCACCCGCGAGGAGGGGGAGAATCTCCAATTTGGCCAGGGCTTCCCGCGCACTGTTGGCGTGAATCGTGCAGGCCCCGGGAATACCCGCGTTGAGGGCAACAAGAAGATCGAATGCTTCTGCTCCGCGCACTTCTCCGATCACGATGCGGTCCGGGCGCATACGTAGACTTTCACGCACGAGGTCACGGAGCGTCACCGCGCCGCGCCCTTCCAGGGAGGGCGGACGCGTCTGCATCGCGACAACATCGGGGAGGTCGATACCCAGCTCAAACACTTCCTCAGCGCTGATGAGGCGTTCTGTTGGTGGTATCGCGCCGAGCAGAGCACGTAAAAGAGTAGTTTTGCCGGCCCCGGTTGATCCCGATACCAAAATATTGCGCCCGGCGCTCATGGCTGCGCTCAGATAGTCTGCCTGCTGCGCTTCTAACATGTGTACATCCACCAGATCACTAAGCTTGCGGGCCCGCACCGTGTATTTTCTGATATTGATCGCCCAGTGGCGTGCGGTGATATCGGGGATGGCCACGTGGAGGCGTTCTCCGCTAGGCAGCTGGGCATCGACAAAAGGGGTGGATAGGTCTAGACGCCGACCGGAAGCATAGAGCATCCGCTCGACCAAAGTGTGGATCTCACTTTCGGCCATGGTGAGATCAACACGGGCGGATACCCCGGCGCGGGCCACAAAAATCTTATCGGGGGCATTGATCCAGATTTCCTCCACCTGCGGGTCATCGAAGAATTTTTGTAGCGGTCCGTATCCGCTCAACTGTGAGATGAGGTGGGAGCGCACGCTCTCGGTATCAGCCAGTGCCGCGTGCTCTCCGCGAACCGATTCGTCATTAAACGTGGTGAGGGTTTCTCCCACGAGGTTTTCCAGGAAGGCTGTATCCCGGCGGGGATCGATGCCGCGGTGCCGAATAGTTTCTCGTACCCGTTCTTCAATGCCGTGCCGGCTGGTGGAGCCAGGACGATATGTACGGCCGCTTAGGCGCCTTGGGTGATCCGGGGTGAGGCCCGCGGAACCCAGATACGTCCTTTCGCGCATGGTACCTCCTGTGACTGCTCGGGCGGTGATCGTGGTGAGGTGCTTCCACTCTAGGTTTTCTTGCCATCGGGGCCGGTACCTCCCCGGCTCACTGTGGATGAGAGATACGTTTCGTGATCGTGTGGATAGAGGCAAGGGGCAGGCTAGGGCCGAGCGTGGCGGCCGGCCATATCGAGGCGTGGTGCCGGCCTATATCCGGGGTGTAGGCAAGCACGTGGCTAAGTTTTCGGATAAATTGAGGGGGTGACTACTTCTCCGCTCTATCTTGCTGCGCTTGCCGTCGGGGCTCTCGGCGTCGAGATTGTCTCCACGCGCCAACCGTTTGTTGAGACGGAAGATTTTGTTTCCGGGTGCGTCCTTGATTCTCAGGGGCGCCACTGGATGGTCAAAGTTCCTCAGAATGGCACGGCGGCAACATCCTTAGAAGCCGAGGCGGCTCTGGCCCCCCAGCTTTTGGAGGAATTGCGGGCCGGTCGCCTACCTTTCGATATCATGCGACCGGCCGGTTTTGTTGATGCGGATACCGGGGGCCGCGCGGTGGTCTACCCGGAGCCTTTTGGACGGGCGCTGGTTTTTGAAGCCCTCGGTGAGGAAGAGGTGCGGGAGATGGGCCGCACCCTTGCCGCGATTCACAGCATTGACCGGGATGTGGTGGCTCGATCCGGGCTGCCTGTTTATACGGCGGTGCAGTGGCGTGACCGGGTGCGTGCCGAACTTGAGGCAGCTGATCAGGAAACGTCCCTCCCTACGATTTTGCGCCAGCGGTGGATGGATGTGCTGGATAGCGATGAGGTGTGGGATTTTGAGGAAACGGTTGTCCACGGTGATGTGGCTTCCGATAATTTCTTGTGGTCAAATGGCTCGGTTGCTAGTGTGCTCGGTTTTGGGGAAGCGCACGTGGGTGATCCGGCGCGGGATTTAGCCGCGATGCTTGTTCTTGATGACGAACAGTGGCCGAGTTTTATTACGTCGTATGAGAATGCGCGCTCGGTTGAACTGACGGAGGCCGATTACACCCGTATTATTTTCACTTCGGAGTTCGCGATTATTCGCTGGCTCATGTACGGGATTCGTACCGGCAGCATGGATATTAGGAATGACGCCGTTCAGATGCTCGGCGCGCTGGCCGAGGACGTACGTGAAGCCCCGGATTTACTCCCCGCGCCCCCGGCATCGGAGCCGGCTTTCACTGAAAGTGCTTCCGATGCCGAGGCTAGTGGCGAGGCGGAGCTGACCGGGGAAACTGCGGTTACGGCTCCTGATTGGGCAGACCCGCACGAAGCAGAATTTCCTCCTCGCTGAGCTTTCCTGCTCGTAGTTCCTCAGCCCTGTTTCCCCGCAGGTATACGAACGACGCGTCAATATCCGCGAGGGGGATACCGTGCGCCCGGGACCAAGCTAGCCGGTAGAGGGCGAGCTGGAGTTCGCGGGCAGATTTCGTTTCCCCGTAGGGGCGCCGCCCGGATTTCCAGTCAACAATAGTTACCGGGGCCCGCCCGGGGACGCGCGAAGTATCGAAGACGGCGTCGAGCGCGCAGTGGACCACGTGTCCCCCGACGACCACGCCGATTTGCTGTTCGATGGCGAGGTGCGGATAGCTGGCCCATTCGGACGCCTCATAGTTTTCATACATGCGCGCGATTTCTTCTGCGTTGAGAACCGGATCGTGCTCGAGGGGATCCTCGCTATCAATATCAAGCACAGCAGCACGTGCGTAACTATCGGCGATCTTTTCGTGCAGGATCGTGCCCAAACGAGCCGCCCGCGAGGGCTGGCGGGGTACCGGGCGGCGTTTATTGAGCAGGTATTCTTCGCGGTGTTCCGCCCGGTATACCAACTCTGTTGCGGTGTAATGCCCGCCGGCTTCAATGTATTCGGCTGTCTCAGCTTGCTGTTTGCGTGCGATGAGTCGGCTCACCACCTGGGTGAGTTCGGCGCGCTGGTCAGCATCGAGAGCTTCAGCTTCGATGGGAATGCTGCGGGCCAAGTCGCGCGGCCAGGCAAGCAGATCGGGTGCCTCGAAATAGTGCGGCACCGGTTCTAAGGCTGGTGGATATACAACATCCTCCCCGAAAATATCGATGAGTTCATCCACGCTCAAGCTTTCCGGTGCAATTTCTGGGAATCCGGCCGGCAATTGCACGGAGGAGACCCTAGCTGGCGAGGCAGCCAATGCCAGCTCCCCGCGGGCAGCCGCTTCACGCACCGCGGTCAAGAAATACGAGGGTGGGCGCGCCGCAATTTCCAGCCTGTTATCTCCGCTATCGCTTAGGGTTTCAGACGTGTTTTTCTTTGCGGTGTTTTCCGCCTTGCGTACCCGGCCGGACACATCACTTTCATCTCGGAAACAGTAGCCAGCCAGGAGTAGTTCTCGGGTGGAACGAGTAAAAGCCACGTAGGCGAGGCGGCGCGTCTCTTCGCTTTCATGGTATGCCAATTCGTCCAGGAAACGCGCATAGGTATTCGCAACGGTGACCTTATCGAGATTGCGCGCACCGGCGAGCGTAAATTGGGGCAGGTAAGGATAGTCGGTACGCAAAGGATAGGGGAAAATACCGGTATTGCGCGGCCAGGCTTTCACTCCTTCGGTCACTTCAGAGAATTCACCTTTGACAAGTTCAGGAACGACGACGAGGTCACGCCATTCCAGCCCCTTGGCGGCATGGATCGTCATGAGTTGGATAACCCCGGGTGTGACATCAACCGTGCTGTCCAGACGCGGAATATCCGCCCCGGATTCTTCTTCCCCGCCGTGTTCTTCCGTTTCCACCACATCAAGCCATTCCACGAATTCACGCATGCCACGCTGGCTTTCCCCGTGCGCATATGCGCGGGCCATGGAAATGAATTGGTCGATGGAGGTACGCACCCGCTGCCCGCCTTCACTGCGAGTAGCGGCCGCGGTATCTAATCCGAGGAGGTGAACAGCCCGGTCAATTTGATCGCCCAAAGAGTTGTGCAAACCTGAACGTAGGGACGCGAGAGTAGTATTCACACGCCGCAGGCGTTCCCATCCGATATCGGAAAATTCTGCCCGGGCGGCGCGGGCAGCTCGCCTGAGCTCAGCTTCGCCCGGCCCCGCTAGTGCCGGTAGCTGCGTATTCCCCTCTGCTTGGTCATTCTCATGCGCATCCGAGTTTCCGCTCGCGGCGGCGATGCCGTTAGTGAGGAGCATGAGCGCATGGAGGGACTCCCCAAGGTTTGCCTCATCGCGGCTGTTGAGAAGGGGCTGTGCAGCGGCCGGTGCACTCTCTTGTTCAGGTGCGTCGTCGCCCCCGGGTGCACCGTTACCATTATTGATACCGGCACGCACTTCACTATCCAGGTGGGCTACCGCCGCGGCCGCGTAACGGCGCGCCCAGCGCGAGAGGGCACGAATATCGGCCACCCCAATATTCCAGTGGGCAAGTAACCGGGCGAGGAGGTCGCTGCGAGCCGGGTTTGCGGCTAGACCGAGAGCGGCCCGGAGGGTGATAATTTCCGGACGTGCCACGAGTGATTCCCCACCTACGATTTCAAAGGCTAGGGGTTGGGGCGAGGTGGTACCAGGATGTACGGCATCTTCCCTGGTGAAATGGCTGTTGAGCTCTCGCAGGGCGGCGGCCATCCTATCGATATAGGAGCGTTTGCGGCACAGAACCGCGATCTCTGCCCCACGCGGTGCTTCTCCGCGGGCGCGACGCTCCTCATTTTCCGCTGCTACCCGCTCGCGTACCGCGAGGATATGCCGCGCAATACTCCGATAAGAATCTTCCCGAAGTAGGGTACGAATTTCGCTGACACGCCCGGCCCCTGCCCCGGGACGTTCACGCAGCCGGAGGGGCGCAATATCCGCGTGAGCGCCCATGCCACCCGCGGATCGTGCGCTTGCCGGCGCGGGCCTGAACTCGGGCGGAAAATTGGGGTGGTCACGGTCCTCGTGGAGGAACGTATCCCGTTCCAAGGGAGTGGCGACGGCGTTGCCGGCAGCGAGCACAGCCCGATCATTACGGAACGCTGTGGAAAGCTGAAGCTTTTCTACGTTCCCAAAAATGCGAGTGGTGTGGTGTGCGAAATTCGTGAGGGCAGCCGCACTTGCGCCCCGCCACCCGTAGATGGCCTGGTTTGGGTCTCCCACCGCCGTGATAGAGAGGAAGCCTTCTTTTTTCGCGGTGAGTGCGCCGAGCAGGAACTGGGCCTGATTTTCGTCGGTATCTTGGTATTCATCGAGCAAGATCAGGCGATACCGGGAGGATATTTCACGAGCAATCTGGGGATATCGAGTCATGATGCGACCGGCGATAGCAACCTGGTCGGCGAACTCGGTAACGTTGAGATCCTTTTTGAGCTGTAGATAGGACTCCACGAGCCCCAGCACCACCTGCTGTTGTTTGGGGACTGCCGTTCCCGCTTTCAAAGTGGCGAACTTCTTGGAGGCATCCGGGTACCAGCATTGTGCGCTCATGATGCGCGTTGAGTTCGCACACAGGGTTTCCAAGGCGTGATCCTGGGAGGTGAGGAAAGCACGGGCCTCTTCCAAGGTCACGCCATTAGTGAGAATCCCCTGGGCGAAAGTGAGGGCATCGTTGATGAGGCTGGAGCGGCTGCGTTCCGCGAGTACCGCGGTGTGTGCACTGCTGGGTAGGGCACCGACGAGCTGATCCATGAGCTGGACGCGTTCAGCATCGGTTATCAGGCGAGCGGTGGGATCGGCTCCGACCAGCATGCCGTATGCCCCGGCAATGTCATTGGCAAAAGAGTTGTAAGTGGAGATGACTGGCCTGCGCATCCCGCTTTCCGCGTTGCTTCTTTCCGGCGCGAGGAGGCCGAGTTTCTCCAGGCTGGTATTCACCCGTTCGGCCAACTCCCCGGCAGCTTTCCGCGTGAAAGTGAGTCCGAGAACCTGATCTGGAGTTACATTGCCGCAGGCCAAGTGGTAAGCAATCCGATCCACCATGGTTTTTGTTTTTCCGGATCCCGCACCGGCAACCACGAGGATGGCCGGCGCAACGGAGGTGATCACTCGGCGTTGTTCCGCTGTGGGTGGGTGTTCTTGACCGGCTAGGATGCGCTCCAAAGCGGCGTTATGTTCCGCCGGGCCGCGCAAGTTGAGAGATTCATGGGACGTAGGTGTCATGAGAAAATCCGTCCTTCTTGGGTGAGTGGGCTGATGGATTGAACCCGGTCATTTGGCTCTTCCAAGCTGGGAGAGACCGGTACGAAGCCACTGATCGCGATCTGGGCAGCGCTGCGCACTCGCTCTTCCGCGCGAGCCGCGGTCTCTTCATCAAGAGGATCTTGACTGAGAACGGACGGGCTGTGCTGTTTCTTCAAGAAATTATGGGGGTGGACGTACACAAGTTCCGCACCGGCCGGGTTGTGCTTCTCGCTGAGGGCCCATTGGTAGACCTGGAGCTGCGGGTGATCATCTGCCTGAGCTGCGGTGGGCTTATATTTTCCGGTTTTCAGATCGATCACCCGGGCACCGCTGCCGCGGTTGACCAGGCGGTCAATGGAACCGGAGACGCGAACAGGCGGGGTACCCGAAAGGTCACGGGTAATCCGGTGTTCCACGCCTATGAGGGTGTCATCCCGGTGTGCATCGAGATAGATATAGAGGTTATCGACCATATCGCTGGCCTGGTCGAAAAGTAGTTTGTCGTAATGTGAGGGATTTTCGGATAACTTTTCGGGCCAGAGAGCTACCAGGCGGGCGTGCATCGCTTCTTGGTTCGGTTCCGCTGCGAATTCCTCAGCGATGCGGTGAATAAGGGTACCGATGGAGGCGCTCTCTGTGCCTTCTTCTGAACGGAGTCCCACCGCGGAACAGAAACCGTCAAGCGGGCAGGCGAGCAGTGATTCTATCGCTGAGGGACTCACATAAACCGGCCCGGGTACGGATTCTTCAGTTGAGGTGGCAAGCTCATCCATCCAGCTGTGCGGATCCGCGGCGCCAAATCCGGCACGCCGCATATCCTCCAACTGGGCCCGCGCGAAATCGCTCGATTCTCCGCCGGCGCGCAGTGCCCGGCGCAGCACCCCCACGCTTTCCTCGCTGCTGAGGAGCGCGGGCGGAACCGGTTGCGCAACGAGAGGCCGGTGCCCGAGGGGAAGGGTGAGACCCCAGCGCGGATCCGTCAGCGAGCGCACGGTGCGCGGAAGATAGGAACCCGCGGTACCCGCTCCTGCACTTGTTCCACCTCCGGTCAAATTCGCTGAGATATCAAAACCGAGCAGAGGGAAGAACCGCGAGGGGTTATCCCCCATACTGTCCGTGGTGGTTACGAGGAGGCTGCACCGGGCCCGCGTGACAGCGAAGTGTAATTGGCGCAGCTCATCAGCGATAACCGCCGCTGCGGAATCATGATAGATCGCGATTCCGCCTGCCGAGCCGCTCGTGTTGGAATCACTGGCACCGCCAGCAAGCCTCCCGGTTACAAGTTCGCTGAGGAGTCCGGTGCCCGTCAAGGAATCACGCAGGCGCGGATTGGGCCATACTCCATCGACCACGTGCATGAGGACGATATGATCCCATTCACGCCCCTGCGCACCCGCAGGCGTGAGGAGGGAGACGCTATCTGTTTCCACCCCGCTCCTGGCAATGGAATCTTCGGGAAGTTCTTGGGAACTCACTTCCTCCACGAGCATCGATACCGGAACGGCAGGATCACGATCAGCCATACGTTGCGCGACCCGGAACAGAGAAATAACCGCATCGAGATTCCGGTTCGCCCGATCAGCATCCGGGCCATGCCCGAGGGCTAGTTGTTGCCATTCTTCGGATTTCCCAGCACCCTCCCATGCCGCCCATAAAACCTCTTCCGCCTGCATCGCACAGTTTTCTCCCACTTCCCGAATGTGGGAGAGCAGGGCCCGGAGAGCTTCGAGTTCGGTTGCGGTGGGCCCGGTGTTCCCCAACACCGCCTCGGTCAAAAGCTCCGATTCTGTGCCGTGTTCTCCTGATAGGAGGGCTTGGGCCCGTAACCACCGACCTACCCGTTTAATATCGAGGGGATCCATGCCGATGATAGGTGAGGCAAGTAAGGCCGGGATATCAACTTCCTCAGCGGCAGCGAAAGAATGCGGACCGCGGGTGAAGGCAGCGCGGATGAGATCGAATAGTGCGCTGACTGCAGGTTCGCGGTGGAGGGGTTCATCGCTAGCCAGAGGTGCTACCGGGATTCCCCGGCGCACGAGGGCATCGCGGATTCCCTCATGATCGCTGCGTGCACGGGTGAAAACTGCCATCCGTGCGTAAGGTGCCCCGGTGCGCAGATGCACTTCTTCCAGGTAGGAGGCCACGTAGGCGATTTCTTCTTCCATATTGGCGAAACTGGCCCCGCGCAGTGCATCATTCCACGGATTGGTGCCTGTATCAGGTTGTTGCTCGGATGGGAGCAAGCTTTCCGTGCCCGCACCCGGGCTGGTGCCTCCCGCATCTCTCGCATCTCCCGCACTACCCGTGCCGCCTGTGCCCCCCGTGCCGCCGGCGCCCTTGCCCTGCTCCGCGTATGCCGGCCCGGCAGCGCGGTGCGCTTGCACACCCCCGCCCACCGGAAGAGCCTGCTCAATGCGTTGAGCTTGGCCAATAAGGACGGGACCGCCCCGGTGCCTAATATTGAGATAAATAAGATCCGCATTCAAACCGCGCGGAGCAGGATAGGCAAGATCACCGGGGAGGGAATGCACCCCGCCACGGAAACCTTGGACCGCACTATCGGGATCACCGGCGACGATGATCCGAGTTCCGTGTTCCCGCATAACTCGCAGCAGAGGGAGCATGGAACGCGGAGCGTTATGAGCATCATCGACAAGTACCATTGCCCAGTGCGGGCGCGGTACCGCAACCGTGCGCCCTGCTGCCGCCAGATGTTCTTCCCAATCTGAGAGCATATGGGTAGCCGCACCGACGAGTTGGCTGTGATCAAGACGGTCGGGGCTAGCGGCCGAACCTGCCAGCGCATCTCCCAGGGTGCGCACCTCATCGTAGCGGCGCATGAGCGCGGCGGCGAGACGCCACATCTGTGATTGAAGCTCAGGCACACTCCTATGTGCTGCCCAACTTTCCAGCTGGCCTGCTTCCAGGCCGAGTTCGCGAGCGCGAGTGATGAGATTACGCAGCTCTTGGCGAAGCCCGGGAAGATCACGCACATCTTCTGTAACAAAATCAGGGAAATGAATGCCGGAGTACCCATCACTGAGAATCTCACGCACGATACGGTCCTCATCAGGCCCGGAGACTAATTCGGGCTTTTCCCGCCCCATTGCTTGAGCGTAGCGCTGCACGATGGCGTAGGCGAAAGCTGAAAGCGTGCGCACTTCCAGGTTTTCGGGCCGCACCCCGGCCGCTAGGGTGAGCAGGTGTTGGAGGTAGGCTGCGGCGCGCCGATCTTGGGTAAGCACCGCGATATTTCCTTCGTGGAGAGCCGCGCGCGCGATATGCGCGAGGACAGTGGTTTTCCCAGTTCCTGGCGCACCAATAATACTTAGCGTGCCCGGGGCGAATCCGCTCGCGGACCGTGCCAGAGCCGCGCTGACTGCTGCCTCCTGAGAGGCATCGAGTTGTTCGACGATCCTGTCCACCACGATCCTTTCTCCGCGGGTGCGTTGTTAGGATTAACCATACGAGAGGCTTACGACAAAATTTTTTGTCGTAAGGGGCCGCTACGGTGGAGGCATCGTGAAGATGAGCTATTCGGCTCGCTCGCGGCGGTGTCTTCCGGCTCCGCAACCCTAGATTTTAAGGAGAAACATATGGAAATCGTCATTGGTTTTCGCGAAACTACCCGTGATCTGATTTTGGAAACGGATGCTTCGGTTGAGGAATTGCGCACGCTTGTCGATGCCAGCCTCGGTGGAGAAGGTAAGCCCTTGCGTATCATCGCGAAGAAGAACCGCGAGGTAACTATCCCCGCCGATGCTATTGCTTTCGTGGAAATCCGCGAACAAGATACCCGGCGGGTGGGCTTCGGTCTCTAAGAGGTTTGTCGCGGGAGCATCTGGCTGGAAAACTCCGGGAAAGAGCAGCTCGGCACCGGGCGGAGTTGTGATGAGCGGGAGGTCGCAGCGCTCAGGCGGGGTTAGTGCCGTAGAATAGCCGGGAACCTGTGATCGTCTGCGCCACCTGTTTCTCGCTCCGGCGGGAGTGCGTTTCCAGCTCAAACCGGGTGTTTCCTACATGAGCTGGAACGTTTCCTACATGAAGCGCGATATAGGTGCGGCACGGCCAGGCGTGATTGATATGGGTAGCTGCCCGGTCGCTGGGGATTGTCGCGACCGGCTGCTACATCGGGTGGTGCGCTCGGTCGCCAGTGTGTAATCGGCTGATGTGGCATGTATCGCAATCGCTGCGCCCACCCCTAGCTCGTGCGCATTCGCGCACGCAGAAAGGACAGCATATGGCTTCCGGAGTGATTGATTCCTCCCGCGCCCATGAACCAACCGACACCTCCCCCGCTGCCGATATCACCGGCACGGGTGAAGGCCTTGAAACCAAGTCTTTCGCAGATTTCGGAGTTTCCGAACCCATCGTTCGTGCCCTGGAAGAGCACGGTATTACCCATCCTTTCCCGATTCAGGCACTCACGCTCCCCGTTGCCCTGACCGGTCATGACATTATCGGGCAGGCAAAAACCGGCACCGGTAAAACTCTCGGTTTCGGCATCCCGCTCCTCGAGGTATCGGTGGGGCCGGGGGAAGAAGGCTGGGAGGCTATTCGCCCAGCCGATCAGGGTAAACCCCAGGCACTCGTTGTGCTGCCCACCCGTGAACTGGCCAAACAGGTTGCTTTGGAGCTGCGTAACGCCGCCGCCCACCGCAGCTTGCGTATCGTCGATATTTACGGAGGGCGCGCCTATGAGCCCCAGCAAGAAGCGCTGGCCAAGGGCGTGGAAATTGTGGTGGGTACCCCTGGTCGTATCATTGACCTCATGAAACACGGCACTCTCGTGCTCAGCCACGTCCGTACCGTGGTTCTTGACGAGGCCGATGAGATGCTGGACCTCGGTTTTTTGGACGACGTCGAAAAAATCCTCTCCGCCGTTCCACCTACCCGCCACACCATGCTCTTCTCCGCGACCATGCCCGGTCCCGTCATTACCATGGCACGCCGTTATATGACGAAACCGACGCATATTCGCGCCCATACTCCCGGTGATGACAGCGCCACCGTCAAAAATATTCGCCAGGTTGCCTACCGCGTCCACGCTCTCAATAAAGACGAGGTGGTTTCGCGTATTCTCCAGGCCCGGGGCCGGGATCGCTCCATTATTTTCTGCCGTACCAAACGCAATGCGGCCCGCCTTGCCGACACCTTACGCGAGCGTGGATTCGCGGTGGGTTCCCTGCACGGGGATTTGGGTCAGGGTGCCCGGGAACAAACTTTGCGGGCTTTCCGTAAAGGCAAGATTGACGTATTGGTGGCCACTGATGTGGCCGCCCGCGGTATTGACGTAGACGATGTCACCCATGTCATCAACTACCAGTGCCCCGAAGATGAAAAGATCTATATTCACCGCATTGGCCGTACCGGTCGGGCCGGAAACAAGGGGACCGCGGTGACTTTCGTGGATTGGGAAGATATGCCCCGCTGGTCGCTGATCAGCAAACAGCTCAATCTCGGAATGGCAGATCCGGTGGAAACGTATCACACCTCCGATCACCTCTACAACGATCTTGATATTCCCACCGATGCCGGCCCCACTCTCCCGGAATCGCAGCGTGTTCTAGCTGGTTTGGATGCCGAAGAAATTGAGGATCTGGGTGAAACTGGCCATTCGCGAGGTGGGCGCGGTAATTCCCGGCGTCACTCGGCGCACCGCGGCCAGCGGGCGCGCGGTGGGACGCAGCGTTCGTCTTCCGCTCGTGGATCGCGCCGCGCCAAGTCCACCGCCACGAAAACAGAGGAGCGCTCGGGTACCGGGCGTCGTCGTACCGAAGAAAAAGAGCAGCGCAGCGCTTCGGGACGCACCCGGCGGCGGCTCGGAACCCCGCGCACGCAGGCCGAAACTCCCGCGGCTAGCGAGCAGGCAGGAACGCAGCGGCGGCGTCGTAAACTCTCCCGCAAACTGGACTAAAGCGGATTAACAAGCACGGCGGGCGTCTCCGGAAACATTCGGAAGACGCCCGCCGAGTTTTAAGACGAGCTTTAAGACCTGTGCGGAAAAGAAAACCTAGGCGGCGCCCGGCCACACGGATACCGCTCCGGCAATAATGAGCTGCACCGAGATCGCGGCTAGCAGCATACCGGCAATACGGGTGAGGAATACCGTGCCGCCTTCGCCCAGGAGGCGGTGCATGGGCGAAGCGAAACGCAAAACCACCCATTCAATAATGTGCAGCAAAATAAAGGCGGCGATAATCGCGAGGATCCCGCCCAGAGAATCGCCGGATTCCTCCACTTTAATCATGATGGCGACGATCGCGCCAGGACCGGCCAGTAGCGGAATCCCCATGGGAACCAGGGCGATATTCACCGAGGAAGCCTTCGCCTCTTCTTCTTGCGGATTGGATTCGTCCTGCATGAGCTGGAGCGCGACGAGTAACAGCAAGATACCGCCCGAAATCTGCATGGCGGCGGTGGTAATACCCAGCAAATCCAGAATGTATTTACCGAAAATCGCGAAAATCGCCAGCACAATCGCGGAGGTGAGAACAGACTGCCAGGCCGCGCGATTGCGTTCCTTATTGGTATTCCGCGCGGTGAGCGCGATGAAAACCGGGAGGTTGCCCAGCGGGTCAGCGATGACGAACAGGGTCATGAAGGTGGACAAGAAGATCGTGACATCAAAGACGGCCACGGGGCAGTACCTCCTGATTCTCCCCGGCGACCAGGTCCTCCACATCCGCAGGAGCGGTTTTACACCGAGCCGGACTTATAACGACACCATCCTAAGACATCCCCGCGATAATCGAAAAGATATCCTGAGAGTTTTCACGGCCGTACCCGCACCAGTTAGGAATGGTGCTCGCGAGTACCCGGCTCCCGCCGGAACGCTACGGCAGTGAAGCGCGTTCTAACCTAGCACAGGCAACGCGGTGCCGTCGACCAGCTCGGCGATAATATCCGCGCTCGTGGTGTACTGCCCGAGCCGATTCGTTTTCCCGCTCCCGTGATAATCACTCGCCCCGAAACCGCGCAGCTGCAACCGCGCGGCAATCCGTTCCAGGCCCGGCACCAGCTCCGGATCATTTTCCGGGTGGCGTAGCTCCACCCCGAAAAGCCCGGCCGCGGCCATCTCATCAAAAGCGCGTTCGGGAACCACTTTGTTACGCGCCGGCGCCACCGGGTGGGCCAGCACCGCTTTCCCGCCCGCCGCCGTAATCATCCTGATTGCCTCGCATGCCTGCGGCGCATAGTGGGACACATAATACGGCCCGCGCACGGAAAGATAGTAGGTAAAAGCCGCGCTCCGGGTGGGAACCACGCCGGCCGCTACCAGGGCATCGGCAATATGGGGCCGCCCAACGGTAGCCCCCGGAGGTGTCTGAGCCACCACATCATCCCAGGTGATGGGGACATCCGCGCTGAGTTTGTCCACGATAGCCCGGGTTCGCGTCAGCCGAGATGCCCGCGTGGTCGCGATATGTTCCTGAATAGCACGATCCTCCGGATCGAAAAGATAGCCGAGGATATGGCAGGTGATCCCTTCCCATTTGGTAGATAGCTCCATGCCGCGGATAAGTACGACGCCGCAGGAGGCCGCCGCAGCTGCGGCCTCCTCCCATCCGGCCACCGTATCGTGGTCGGTAAGCGCAATTCCGGCCAGACCGATACGCCCGGCTTCCTCCACGAGTTCGCGTGGAGTGACCGTGGAATCGGAGGCGGTGGAATGAGTGTGGGTATCAACAGCCATGCCCTCCAGCTTAGTCGGGTTTTTACTAGGGCTTTTTATGTCGGGAAAGGGTGCGATAATGGACGGTATGACTACCAAGGGACAGCACGATCAGGATACTGCGCAGCAAAATTTGCGCGCTCGGGGAAATAACCGTTCTCAGCAGCCCAGTAACCTCGAATTTCGGGAGTTCATGGGCTCGGATTGGGGCCCGCGCCCCGAACCGGCGCCACGCACGGAGGTGGCTGATTATTTGCCGGCACGCCACGCCGCTCTTTCTGCACTTTTCCCGGGTGAACGGCTCGTTATTCCAGCCGGGGAAACCAAGGTGCGCGCTAATGACACCGATTACCGCTTCCGTGCTCACTCTGCTTTCTCGCATATGACAGGCCTGGGCGGGGAACAGGAACCGGGCGCGGTGCTTGTTTTCAACCCGCGTGAAGAGGGAGGGCATGATGTCACCCTGTATTTCTACCCGCGCGCCTCGCGTTCCTCGGAGGAGTTTTATTCGGACCCGGCCCACGGGGAATTCTGGGTGGGAGCCCGCCCCTCCCTGGAGGAAGTGAGCCGTGCCACCGGATTGGCCACCGATTCTCTCGATAACCTGCCCGATGCCCTCGCGAAGGATCTCGGGGAAGGCCAGGTGAGTCTCCGGGTGCTCGCGGAAGCATCGGAACAAATCACCGCACAGGTAAGCGATTTGCGTGCCGCTGCCGGGCTGTCCCAAGATGCCGCTCAGGATATGGAGCTGGCCCAGGCCCTCTCTGAACTTCGCCTCATTAAGGATGATTTCGAGATCCGGGAAATGCGCAAAGCTGTGGCCGCTACCTATTCCGGTTTCGATGAGATTATTCGCAGCCTGCCCCGGGCGGTTGCCCACCATCGCGGGGAGCGCGTGGTGGAAGGTGCCTTCTTCGCCCGTGCCCGCGAAGAAGGAAACGGCCTGGGATATGACACCATCGCGGCCTCCGGTAACCACGCCAATACCCTCCATTGGATGACGAATGACGGTGAGGTCCGTGAAGGTGATCTCATCCTCGTGGATGCCGGGGTGGAACTCGATTCTCTCTACACCGCGGATATCACCCGCACTCTCCCGGTCACTGGCACCTTCACGGAAGAACAGGCGGAGGTGTATAACGCTGTGCTCGAAGCTGCTGAGCGAGCCCTTGAGGTAGCCGGTACCCCCGGCGTGAAATTCAAGGATGTGCATGCCGCCGCCATGGAGGTTATCGCTAGCTACCTAGAAAAGTGGGGTATGCTTCCGGGCACCGCCGCGCAGTCCCTGGCCCCCGAAGGCCAGTATCACCGGCGTTGGATGCCGCACGGCACCTCCCATCACCTCGGCTTGGATGTGCATGATTGCGCGGCCGCCCGCCGGGATATGTACCTGGATGCGGAACTAAAACCGGGGATGATCTTCACCATCGAACCGGGCCTGTACTTCCGCGAAGACGACCTCAAGGTTCCCGAACGTTTCCGCGGAATCGGGGTGCGTATCGAAGATGACATTCTCATCACGGAAAACGGCGCTGAGCGCCTCTCGGAAGATATACCGCGGACCATCGCCGATATCGAAGAATGGTTCACGCGGGTGCAGCGCTAATGAAAACCTCGCAAAATTCTCGCGTTTTTATCGGGCGGCTGGCCGGTACCCCCGTCTACGATCCCATTGGCGACCAGGTGGGTACCGTCCACGATGTCGTCGTGGTGTTCCGCGTCAAGGGTGTGCCTTCCGCGGTCGGGCTCACCATTGATGTGGTGGGGCGCCGCCGGGTCTTCCTGCCCATTACCCGCGTCACGTCCATCGCGAACGGCCAGGTCATCATTACGGGTGTGCTCAATATGCGGCGCTTCCAGCAGCGCAGTTCGGAAACACTCGTCATGGCTCAGCTCATTGACCGCGAAGTGGTGGTGCGGGAAACCGGTACCCGCATGAGCGTCGTGGACGCGGCCATTGAGCCGCTGCGCGGGCGCGAATGGGGCCTCACCCAGGTGTATGTGCGGGGAATCGGCACGAATTCTCGCCATTCGGAAATCCTCAAGGTGAGCGAGGTTGCCGGACTGTCCACCGCGAGCCATACCCAGGGAGCCGCCTCTATTGTCTCCCAGCTGGTGGATCTTAAGCCGTGGGATATTGCGGAAATTTTGCGTGATTTACCCGAGGAACGCATGCAATCGGTGGCCCGGGAGCTTACGGACGAAAAGCTCGCGGACGTTCTGGAAGAACTCGGTGATGAGGACCGCGTAACGGTATTGGCCGGTTTGGATGTGGAACGTGCCGGTGACGTTTTGGACGTGATGCAGCCCGACGACGCGGCCGATCTCATGGCCGATCTGCCCTCCGAAACAGCAGCGATCCTCCTCGACTCCATGAGTGAAGGCGAGGCGCAGGATGTGCGCCGCCTCCTCACCTATGATGAGCGCACCGCCGGTGGTCTCATGACCCCCAACCCGGTGATCCTCGGCCCTGATGACACCGTGGCCCAGGCCCTGGCCGCGGCATCCCGTCCGGATATTCCCCCGGCGCTGGCCGCGGTGGCTTTTGTGTGCCGCCCGCCTTTGGAAACTCCCACGGGGCGGTATCTGGGCGCGGTGCATATCCAGCGGGCGCTGCGCGAACCCCCCACCACGATGCTCGGTTCTATCCTGGATCGCAATACTGAAGGGGTGGATCCAGAAGCCCCCATCGGCTCGGTGACCCGCGAATTGGCAACCTATAACCTCACCGCTGTTCCGGTGGTGGATCAGGGGCTCCTCCTCGGGGCGGTCTCCGTTGATGACGTCCTCGACCATCTCCTCCCCGAGGATTGGCGTGATATGGACGATTCCTGGGAGGGCGCGGATTCTGAGAGCACGAGCGACGAACTCGGCGCAAGCGACGCGAGCACAAGAGACCCCGCCGCATCAGAAAACCCCACAGCATCGGAAGCCCCCGCCGCATCCACGACGAACGAGGTGAACCGTGGCTAATGATTTCAATGAACCACTCGAACGCCGCAGCCGTTTGTTTCGGCGCCGGCGGCGTAAAGATCCGGAAGCTGCCGGGCGCGCGGCGGAAAGCATTGCCCGTTTCCAGGGCACCGCGAGTTTCCTCGTTTACCTGACTATTTTCGTGGTGGCGTGGCTGGCGTGGAACACCATGGCCCCCGAGAAATGGCAGTTCGATTCCGCGGAATTCGGTTTCACCGCGCTCACGCTCATGCTATCCTTGCAGGCCTCCTACGCTTCGCCCCTCATTCTGCTAGCCCAGAACCGCCAGGATGCGCGTGACAAAGTGAGCGCCGAACAGGACCGCCAGCGGGCGGACCGGAACCTGGCGGATACCGAATACCTCATGCGTGAAATTGCCGGCTTGCGCGACGCGGTCGGCGATATGGCCACCCGAGACTTTGTTCGTTCAGAATTGCGCGATTTACTCCACGAGCTTGATGACCGCAATATTGACCGCGCTGCCGAACGCGAAGAACGCATCCGCGAATTGCAAGAAGAACTCGATGCGGTTAAAGCCCAGCGCGAAGCACGTGACGTTCCCGTTGATCCGGGAGATGACCACGCCCGCGCCGCGCTTGACCGCCCTAGGGAGGAGCCCGGTGCCCACGAGTGACCCTGTTTCCGATTCGGTGCCGCGCTCACCCGCGGCCACTCCCCTCACCAAGGATCGGGTTCTGGAGGCCCTCTCCGGGGTTATCGACCCGGAATTACGCCACCCGATTACCGAACTGGATATGATTCACGGGCTGCGGGTGAGCCCGGAAGGTGATGTCACCCTTACGGTACTTCTCACCACCGTGCACTGCCCACGCCAGGACGTGATCGAACGTGAGGTACGCGAGGCCATCGCCGCACTTGACGGTGTCAGCACCGTTGCCATCACCATGGGTGCCATGACCCCGCTTCAGGTGCAACACCTGCAGCAAAAGCTGCGCGGGGGGCGCACCACAAGGGAGATTTCTTTTGCGCGCCCCGATTCCCCCACCCGTGTTATCGCGGTGGCCTCCGGAAAAGGCGGGGTAGGCAAATCCTCAATAGCCGCGAATCTCGCGGTTGCACTGGCCGCCACCGGACAGCGCGTGGGCCTCATCGATGCCGATATTTACGGTTTTTCCATCCCCGGGATGATGGGAGTGGACACTCCCGCTCAGCAGCTCAACGGCATGATCATTCCCCCGGTCGCACACGGCGTGAAAGTCATGTCCATCGGTATGTTTGTGCCGGGTAATACCCCGGTGGTCTGGCGCGGACCTATGCTTCATAAAGCCCTCGAACAATTCTTCGCGGACGTGTACTGGGGGGATCTTGATTATGTTTTCCTCGATTTGCCGCCCGGGACGGGCGACGTCGCTATTTCATTGGCGCAGATGCTACCGCGCGCGGATATCCTCGTTGTGACGACGCCGCAAACGGCTGCCGCGGACGTGGCTGAACGAGCCGGTGCAGTTTCTAAACAAACGGAGCAGACAGTTATCGGCGTCGTCGAAAATATGTCCTACCTGGAACTACCGGACGGAACAAAAAATACAATTTTTGGTTCCGGCGGTGGACAGCTCGTCGCCACGAATCTCAGCGCAACGCTCGGGTATCCGGTCGAACTTCTCGCCCAGATTCCGCTGGAGCCGGCACTACGGGAGGGCTGCGATACCGGAACACCATTCGTCCTCGATATGGTGGACTCCCCCGCGCGTGATATTTTGCGAGCCCTAGCGGCACGTATCCAAGAGCTGCCGCGGCGCGCATGCCCCGCGTAATGGCACAGCGCACTATGATAGAAACATTGCTGCGCACGTTCCCTGTTATGGAGGAGGCTTATGTCCGATCGGACCCTGGCGTGGACATACGCTGAAGATGCCGTTATCGAAGGGGATATTACCCGGGCGGCCCGCGCCACCGCCGCTGAATTCTCTATCCGGTGCGTGAGCCCAGCCTGCGGGAACTTCCTCACGGTTCTGGCTGCCTGCGCGAAAGTCAATAACGCGGTCGAAATCGGAACGGGCAGTGGAGTTTCCGGCCTCTACCTGCTGCGTGCCGGGGATATTCACCTCACCACGATTGACGTGGAGTCCGAAGCCCAACATGTGGCACGTTCCCTCTTCGCTCGAGCCGGGGCCCGCCCTGGAAAAGTGCGCATTATTAACGGGCGCAGTGCTGATATTTTGCCGCGGTTGGCGGCCCACTCCTACGATATGGTTCTTGTCGACGGCGATCCTCTTGAGGCGGCCGGTGACTGTGAAGAAGCTTTGCGGATTTTGCGCCCCGGGGGTCTATTGGTAGTGGCTGGCGCCCTCCAGGGCGGTAAGGTCGCTGACCCGGCGCGCCGCGAAGAACCCGTGGTGGCCATTCGCCATCTCATTAAAGCACTTATGCAAGCCGAAGAACTCGATACTAGCCTGGTGCCTCTGGGCGATGGAGTACTAGTCTGCCGGCTGCGCTAACCGGGCCATTCTTCGTTTAAAAGGAGTTTTATCTGGTACCGGTGGCTGACGAGTTAGCCACTCACCCTTTCACCAGAATGCTCCGGTTACAAGCATGCATGTATCCGGGGGCCGCGCCTGCCGGCCGGCCCCCGGATAGGTAGTCGATGCAGATACTTCGGTGGTGCTTACTTCTCCACGCTTGCGAGAGCTTCTTTAAGGCTCACGCATTCTTCATCGTTGAGTTCCAGGACGAGGCGTCCGCCGCCATCCACTGGGATGCGGACCACGATTCCGCGCGCTTCACGTTCGACTTCCAACGGTCCATCACCCGTGCGTGGCTTCATAGCTGCCATAGTGGTTTCCTTCCTGTTCGCCGCAACTATGCGACTAACGTCACCCCTAATTCTACTAGAAGTCTGCCACCTGTTCGCGGCGAGCTTGTCGCGTGGCTTGTTCCGCAGTAAGGGACCTCTGACCTGCGATAAGAGCATCGACAGCCTCATGGGCGGTATCCACCACGGTGAAAATATTCGGATCTGCGGGCGAAATCATACCTTCGCTCACGAGGCGCCCGCGGACCCATTCCACGAGACCGCCCCAGAAATCGCTACCCACCAGCACCACCGGAAAACCTGCGACTTTACCTGTTTGTACTAGGGTGAGGGCTTCGAAGAGTTCATCGAGGGTACCAAAACCACCGGGGAGCACCACGAAACCTTGAGAATACTTGAGAAACATTGTTTTGCGCACGAAGAAATACCGGAATTCAATGCCGAGATTGACGTATTCGTTGAGGCCCTGTTCGTGCGGGAGTTCAATTCCCAGGCCGATGGAGAGACCGTCATTCGCCGCCGCGCCTTTATTGGCGGCTTCCATAATCCCCGGCCCGCCACCGGTAATAATCCCGAAGCCTTGCTGGCTGAGAATATCGGCGGTTTCTTCGGCCACCCGGTAGTAACGGGATTCGCGCCCGATGCGCGCCGAACCGAAAATCGAGACGCAGGGTGGCACGTGGGCGAGCGCCCCGAATCCTTCCACGAATTCGGATTGGATGCGCAGCACTCGCCACGGGTCGCTGAGGGTCCAGTCCCCGTTGCTCCGGTTGGACAACAGCTTGGTATCCGCGGTGATGGGCGGGATCTGGGCACCGCGCCGGGTTTGTGCCCCGCGCCGATAGTCGCGTGTATTCATGGTTTCTATTGTCCTTCGCTACCTAGGCGCCTTCCACTTCTCTACGCGGAGCGGAAAACTACCTGAGCTCGGCCAGCCCGGCCGCGTCCAGGCCATCAACGGCTTTTTTGACATCCTGAGCTTTATCGCGGGTGGTTACTAGCAGGGCACTTCCGGTATCGATAACGACGGCGCCCGGCACTCCCACCACAACAACGGGCTTCGTCGAGCTGTACACCAGAGAATCCGGCGCATCAACGGCGAGCACCGGGGCCCCCGTGCTTCCCGGGACTCGTTGGGTGGTGAGCTCCCCCGCAGGGATACCTTCAGCGAGGGAATCGTAATCTCCCACATCGGACCAGCCCATATCTGCTGGTACCACGGCCACCCGGCCCGCAGCGGCTGCCGGTTCCGCTACCGCCCTGTCAATGACTTCCTTCGGGATGGACGCCCATATTTCTTCTACCTGCGGATTTTGCCGGACCGAGTCCAGATCCCACAATTGAGCAAGCTGGCGCAGCGGTACGGCGATATCAGGGCGGTATTCGGTGAGCATATCCATAAGCGTGGCCGCCCGCGCCACGAAAATCCCGGCGTTCCAATAGTAGCCGCCCTGCGCGAGATAACGCGCGGCGGTTTCCGCATCCGGTTTTTCTACGAATTGTTCTACCTGCAAGGCGGCGGAGCTCTCCAGCGGTCCACCGGCGTTCTCCGTGCTCTCTCTGCTAGCGGGCGATCCGCCGGCCGGAGATTGACCGGGAAGTGCCGCACCCGCACGGATATAGCCAAATCCGGTGGCCGGTCCGGTTGGAGTAATCCCGAGGGTAACAAGATAACCGCGGGAGGCAGCCTCCAGCGCCTTGCGCACGGCCGCGGTGAACGCCGCCGTATCGGAAATACGGTGATCGGCCGCGAAGGAACCAACCAGAGCATCCGGATCTGCGCGATGGGCGAGCGCCGCGGCAATACCGATAGCGGCCATAGTGCCACGCGGACTCGGCTCAACCACATAGTGAAGGGGCGTCGTAATACCAGCCAGTTGATCGCGCACAGCCGCGGCATGTGCGGTGCCCGTCACGGTGTAAATACTGGACGCCAGCGGGGCAAGCCTGGTCACCGTATCGTGAATCATGGTGTGCCCCGAACCGAAATCAACCAGGAACTTCGGGTGGCTGGCCCGCGAGAGTGGCCACAGCCGCGAACCGGCTCCCCCGGCGGGAATAATCGCATGGAATGTCACGCCTAGCTATCCTTTCGCTGCGAGCGCGCAAGTTCGCGTTGTCCGCTCACGTAGTGTGCGCGAGCTTCCTCAGCTTTAAGCTGTGCCTCACGCGCCTTTGATTCTAGCTTTTCGGCCCGGCGGCGGGCCAGGTTACCGGCCAGGCCTCCCCATTCGGGGAGCTCTTCTTCCTCCTCGCCGGTGGCATTATACGGTTCGGGCAGGAGGGAACCGGTGATGGGATCATGGGGCCACATGAGTGTTTCCGGAACGGAGAGGGTGACGTAATTGGGCGTGGTGGTCCCCCGCAATTCTTCCGGATCCTGCGCTACGTAAGCCCTTGGCGGGTTCGCCATATACGCGGAGACCATGAGCACAATACGCGAAGCGAGGTTGAGCCACAGCAGCAGGGTGGCAATAGCGGCGAAGGGCGCGAGGAGCGGGTTTCCGGACACGTTGGATACCGCGGAGGTCCCCACTACCCGAATGATGGAGAGGAGGAACGCACCGAGAGCCGCCCCCGTGATGAAATCACGGCGGGGCACCCGGATCCCGGAGGTGAAGCGAATAATGAACATGATGACGAGCGCGTCCACGGTGGCCGCGAGCAGGAAGACCGCGATTTTGGTTCCGAATTGCACGAAGGCCCCGTCCATTCCAACACGGGTAAGGAGCATGGTTCCCACCGAGCCAACGAGGGAACCGATGATCGCGGAGGTAAGGATCCCCAGGGCGAGCACCACGAATCCAGCGAGGCGGAAGAAGATACTCACCACCCCATTTTCGGTTCGTTGATTCACCCCGAACATGGCACCGATGGCAGTGGAGAGCCCGGCCATAATGGACATGGCCGTCCACAGCAGCACCGCTCCAGCGATGATGGTAGCCACCACGGAGGTTCCCGAGAGGATGAGATCATCGGGATTGATGAGGCCTTCCCCGGAGGAATCTTGGAGAATACCAGGCAGGGCCGCATTGACTGCATCCACCACGGTTTCCCGCAGCTGCGCGTTTCTTCCGAGAGTAGCCATAAACACGGTCCAGGTTATGGTGAGAGCCGCGGTGATAGCGAAAAGCGCCGAATAGGCGATTCCACCGGCGAGTAGACCCCCACGGGCCTTTCCGTAGCGACCCAAGCCCCGCATAATACGCGTGCCTTGCGCCCATTCGGCCAGGGCTTTTCCTTTGCGAACGACGCCGACTATCCCGCTTTCCGCCCCTTGTTCTCCGCTGGGTGCACCGCGCCGAGCGGCTTGCCGCCCCTGCCGGTCCACGCCGAGAGCTTGAGAGAAACCGTCCATCATTGAATTCCGCTTTGTCACATAGCCATCGTACGTGAGGCCTACGACAAAAACAGACGTTTTGATTCCTCAACGGTCCTGAATAGTACGCCTAGAGCTGGTAGTCCACCGTGAGCGGGGCATGGTCGGACCAGCGCTCCGCGTAGGAGGATGCTCGCCCGATAGTAAAGGCTTGCGCGGTGGCGGCAAGTGCCGGGCTGGCCATATGGTAGTCGATGCGCCAGCCCACGTTGTTGTCAAAAGCTTTGCCACGTTGGCTCCACCAGGTGTAGGGGCCTTTGCCCTCATGCCCGCCGCGTTCTAGCAAAGCGCGTTGCACATCCACCCAGGGGCCACCGAACCACCGATCCAGGTAGGCGATTTCATCGTCAAGCACCCCGGAGGTGCGATTGTGGTTGGACTTCCAGTTCTCAATATCAGCTTCGGTGTGAACGATATTGAAATCCCCGGCAACTAGGGTGCGTGCGGCCGGGTCGAATTGTGCTAGGCGGGCACTCACCCGCTCGAGATGCGCGTATTTTGCCGCCATTTTTTCCGCATTATCCGCCACTCCCGAATGCAGGTAGGCGCTCACCACCCGCAGCTGGAGATCCGGGAGTTCCACTTCAAGCCAGCGCCCGCTATCCACCGGGGCTTCGGAGCCAACAGGTTCCCCATCGGCTCCCACGCCCAGGTGATCCCGAACTTCACCTACGCCAATGCCTTCGCGTACTGCTACCGCGACTCCAGCCCGGCCTTTGAGTTCGGAAACAGCCGTGTAGACCTGATAACCGGTGCCCGCGAAAATTTCTGCGGTGATATCCGCGGGGGCACGCACTTCTTGGAGCAGGACGATATCCGCCGCGGTAGCCTCCAACCACGCCGCGATTCCTTTTCGCGCCGCCGCGCGAATCCCGTTGACGTTGACAGTGCTGATCCGCATATCATTCCCTTTCGTGTCCAGTCCCGGAATGCTCCGGGAGGATATGTGCTGCCGCGGGTGGTCCTGCTGGGATCTGCTGTTCTGCGGCACACGGGACCGCCGCGTATTCACCAGCCGTGCCGTGTTGTTCCGCCAGGTAGCGTTCAGCCATATCGACAACGTTGCTGAGCAGCATCACCCGAGTCATCGGGCCGACCCCGCCAGGATTCGGTGATACCCAGGCTGAGTGTTCACGCACGCCCGGGTCTACATCCCCAAGGGTGCGCCATGTGCCTTCCGCGGTGCGCTCCCGGGTTACCCCCACATCAACAACAACGGCGCCGGGCGTCACCCATTCCGAACGAACGAAACCAGCCTGGCCTACCGCGGCGATAATGACATCCGCGTGCCGGCATAGCTCGGGAATATTCGGAGTGCCGGTATGGCAGAGCGTCACGGTGGCGTTAATGTTCTTCCGGGTGAGGAGAAGGCCAATGGTTCGCCCCACCGTGATGCCGCGCCCGAGGACCACTACGTGTTTTCCTGCAAGGTTGAGCCCGTGGCGTTCGATCAGCTCCACTATGCCCGCCGGGGTACAGGGCAGCGGGGAGGTGAGCTGCCCGCTCACGCCTGCCACCAGACGCCCGAGGTTAACCGGGTGAAGACCATCAGCATCTTTATCCGGAGCGATTGCTTCGATGAGGCGGGATTCGGGCATCCCGGCGGGAAGCGGGAGTTGGAGAATATATCCGGTGCAGGCCGGGTTGGCATTGAGCTCATGCAGCGCAGCGGCAACTTCTGCCGCGCTCGCGCTAGCCGGCAGCTCTACTTGCAGAGAAGCGATACCTACCTCCGCGCAATCACGGTGCTTACCGCGTACATACGCCGCGGAAGCCGGATCATCGCCCACCAGCACCGTTCCAAGCCCGGGAGTGTAGCCGCGGGCGCGCAGGGCATCCACCCGCACCCGCAGTTCATCTTTGATAGTGGCGGCGACGGCGCGCCCGTCCAGAAGTTGTGCTGCCATTACTGACCTTCCCCGCTCCGGGTGGCGCCAACCTGGTCCAGACCAGCGTAGAGCGGGAAGCGGTCCGTGAGCGCGCGTACCCGGGTGCGCAGTTCTTCGACCGGTGCCGTGTGCCCCCCGATGAGGGCGCGGGCGATAATATCGGCAACTTCCGTGAATTCTTCCGGGCCGAAGCCGCGGGTGGCCAGCGCCGGGGTGCCGATGCGCAGCCCGGAGGTGACGAACGGCGGGCGGGGGTCATAGGGAACCCCGTTGCGGTTGACGGTAATGCCGATACTACTGAGCAGGTCCTCCCCTTCCCGACCGTTGATCGCGGCATTGCGCAGATCCACAAGGACCAGGTGGACATCCGTGCCCCCGGAAATAATCGAGATTCCGGCCTGAGCCACATCAGCTTCCGTGAGCCGCGCGGCCAGGATCTGGGCCCCTTCCAGGGTGCGGCGTTGGCGCTCGCGGAATTCTGCCGTGGCAGCGTACCCGAGAGCCACCGCTTTCGCGGCGACCACGTGCATGAGCGGGCCTCCCTGGTTGCCCGGGAATACCGCGGAATTAAGCTTCTTGCCGTATTCCTCCCCACGCGCGGAAAGGATCATCCCCGAGCGAGGCCCACCTAGGGTTTTATGGATGGTGGTGGTGACCACATCCGAGTACGGGAGGGGATTGGGGTGCAGCCCTGCGGCTACCAGGCCGGCGAAATGGGCCATATCAGTCCACAACACGGCACCGACTTCATCGGCAATGGAACGGAAGGCCGCGAAATCCACATGCCGCGGATAGGCCGACCACCCGGCGATAATCATGGCGGGACGTTCGCGCAGGGCGGTTTCACGCACCTCATCCATATCGAGAAGATAGGTTTCCGGGTTGACGTGGTAGGCAGCCACATCGTAATTGCGCCCGGAGAAATTAAGTTTCATGCCGTGGGTAAGATGCCCGCCCTGATCAAGGGCCATACCCAGTACTTTCGCCCCCGGTTTCACCATCGCGTGGTAGACAGCGGCATTCGCTGAGGCACCCGAATGCGGTTGCACATTGGCGTAATCCGCCCCGAAGAGGCTTTTTGCCCGCTCTATGGCGAGGATTTCAACCTTATCCACCCATTCGCAGCCCCCGTAATAGCGCCGCCCGGGATAACCTTCCGCATACTTATTGGTGAGAACAGAGCCTTGAGCTTGCAAAACCGCGCGGGAAACAAAGTTTTCCGAAGCGATCATTTCCAAGCCTTCTTGCTGGCGGCGTAATTCCCCGGTGAGAATCGCGGCAACTTCCGGGTCCGCCACGGCCAAAGGTTCATCCAGTGGTGTACTCATGTCTCTCCTCCACACCTTCCACGCCTTCGCTGTTAGGTCGACAGTCTACCGCGGGGTTACGACACAAAAATTGTGGCGCAGCTTTCCGGACCACGCGGGCCGTTGCGGCGTCGTCGTACACAGGCTCGTAGAAAATGCAGCCGCTCCGCGCAGAAACACCGCGTCGCTCAGGAAATCTTGGGGGCGCTCAGGTCTGCGCGGGAGAGATCCGCGGCGGGGCTCTTCGTGATGAGTTTGTGGCCCCACCACAGGCCAAAGAACAACGGCAATCCGATATAGGAAGAGAGCAGATCGAGGGCGCCACCGCCGGAGGTAATAATGAGGTAACTCTGCCCCACGATTACCACCGCGCACATCACCAGCGCCACGATGGGACCGGCCGGGTAGAACCGTGCCTTGAAGGGGAGTTCGTCGAGGCTACGGCCTTGAGCGATAAAAGCGCGCCGGAAATTGTAATGGCTCCACGCGATACCCATCCACGTGATAAAACCGGCCAGTCCGGAAGCATTGACGAGCCAGGCATAAGCTTTGCCGTCGCCCATAAAGGAGGAGATGAAGCAGGCGGTGGCCACCAGAATCGTGATGATCATGGCGTTGAGTGGGACGCCGCGGCGGGTCAGGCGCGCCAGGAATTTCGGGGCGCTGCCCTGCTCGGCGAGAGCGAAAAGCATGCGGGTGGACACATAAAGTCCGGAATTACCAGCGGAGAGCACCGCGGTGAGAATAACGGCGTTCATGACGGCGGCCGCGAAAGCCACCCCGGCGCGCTCAAACACCAAAGTGAAAGGCGAGACCGCAATATCGGAAATGTCGGTGCGCAGCAGGTTCGGATCGCTATAGGCCACCAGGGTACCCACCACCACGATGGCGCCGATGTAGAAAATGAGGATACGCCAGAAAATTGTGCGAGTGGCACGCGGGACCGTGGTGGCGGGGTCGCGGGCCTCCCCCGCGGCGATCCCCACCATTTCGGTACCCTGGAAGGAGAAACCGGCCACCATGAAGACCGCGAGGATTCCCGCGCCGCCATTGACGAACGGTGCCTCACCTTCCGTCCAATGAGCCAGTCCCGGGCTGGCACCGAAAACACCGACGATCATGAGGAGCCCCACCGCAATAAAGGCGAGAACCGTCACCACTTTGATGAGAGCGAACCAGAATTCACCTTCGCCGTAGGTGCGCACCGAGAGCGCGTTGAGCAAAATGAGGAGGGCCAGGAAGACCGCAGACCACACCCAGCCGGGCGTATCCGGATACCAGTACTTCATGACGAGCGCCGCGGCAGACAGCTCGGCGGCCACGGTGATCGCCCAGTTGTACCAGTAGTTCCAGCCGGTGGCGAAACCGAAAGAGGGCGAAACGAAACGCCGTCCGTATTCTTCGAAGGAGCCGGCCACCGGCAGGTAGGCCGCCATTTCCCCTAAGGATTGCATGAGGAGGTAGACCATCATGCCGATAAGCCCGTAGGCCACCAGCGCTCCGCCCGGGCCGGCCTGACTGATTGTTTCTCCCGAGGCCACGAAAAGCCCGGTGCCAATCGCCCCGCCCACCGCGATCATGGTGAGGTGGCGGGCGTGCAGGCCGCGCTGCAGTTGCGGCTCGGCGGATTGTTGCGGCTGCTCGGATTGCTCAGCCTGCCCAGCTTGTGCAGTTCGCCCAGGTTGTCCAGCGTGCTCTGGTGCCACGTTATCTCAGCTCCTTCATCGCGGTGCCTCGCCCGGGCGGGCCCGCTCCCCGCGGTGGCCGCACCACCGCCTCAGTGCTTCGTTCGTACCGGCACACGGTAGTGTACGCCAACGGTAGTGCGCTACCGCTTCTCAGAGCGTGAGCCACGGGTCTATTTCCGGCCGGTTCAGGGTGTAGCGGCAGCCGGTTCGGGGTGTAGTGCGGTTTAGGGCGCGGTTTACCGGGTGGATGCGGCCCGGTGCGCCGCATTATTGTTCTGGTATTCAATAAGAACGACGGCGCTAGCCACGTTCCCATCGTGACTCATCGACACGTGAATATTCACGCTCCCCAGGGTTTTATGAACCGCCCCGGCTATCGGCGCCCCGAGGATAATCGCCGGGCGCCCCCAGCGGTCGTTGGTGACTTCGATAGCGTCCCAATGTCCCTCGGGTAGTACCGGTTGGGAGCCGTAGAGAGCCGCCGACCACGCTTTAATAAAGGCCTCTTTGGCCGCCCACCGCGCCGCCAGGTGCGGGGCGAGCTCCGCGGCCGGAATAACAGTTTCAAATCCCGCATCTTCAGCGGCCGGGGTGGCGAAAGCTCCGGCGGCCTCAGTGCGGGTGTGGCGTTGGGCCCGGCGAATCGCGTAGCGCATTTCCCGCGCGGTAAAAACGTTGCGGAAGCGGGAGCCGGGTAGATCCAGCTGCCCGGCGAAGGCATCGATGGCGACGGTATCGGTTCCAATTCCCGCGATCACCGCGTGCTCCTTCCCGGTGACGTATCACTGTGGCCAGCTCCAGGCCAAAGCGGCGCCGTCGTTCCCTGTGACTTTCGCTCACACGTAGCTTTTCCCTTTTATGGTAAACGAGACCACCGGTTCTTGTCTGCTCTTCCCGACTTTCGCTTTCCCTCTTCCATTCGCCGCTGAGCTGGACAAAGATAGTGCCT